>CAMOTI010000059.1 GCA_946625675.1 uncultured Prevotellaceae bacterium
CTGGGCATGAGCCGCTGTGGTCACCAGCAGCATTAACACGATGATTTTGAATGATTTTTTCATAACTGATTTGTTTTATGGTGTAACTTTCGGTGCAAATTTAATGCTTTTCGGCAAATGTTGCAAATTTTTCTGACTTATAATTTGTTTTATTATTCTATTTTGTGTACTTTTGCAAATAAAAAAGAGGAAACTATGTGTGAATCAGCAGTTATATCAGACAAGGTCGTTAAGCTCAGCAGAAGAAGCTACAACCACAGGTTGGAAATTGCTTCTCCGCGGGGCTACCAACTCCGTCAATTGCAAAAGCTCAACAAAGAACTTGACAAGCTATATGAGCTCATTTATGACGAGTGGAACACCATTACGGAGGAGGATTACAAAGTTTTTGGGGAGCAACTGGTAATCCTGACTCAGACCATAAAGCAACTATATAATGCTTGCAAGAGACTGCCTAAGCACATGGGAATGGAAGAAGACACAAAAAAACTGGGCATGAATTTTGCCGCTCTCTACGAACTCAACAGCGACATTGTCAACTTCCGTATCAAGACGCCGAAAAGTGATAAAATCAAACAAGCACTTCAAAAACTATCTGAAGTGGACGCAAACCAAAAGCATCCGGCGTAGGAATTTTAAATTATGGCCACATTTTTTACCACAACAAACTTTCGGATTAGGATTACAGCCCTTAAGTCGGTTAAAAGAGGGGTGTATGCATCTGTAGAGGATGAAATCCGTTCCTCATTTTCAGGCCTCACAATAGAGCAAATTCGCCAAAACAGGGACATGATTCTTCTTGACGATGAATACATTCTCATTAAACTTCGCCTACCCGACAAAAAACACAAGTTAAGCAAAAGAGACGGATTCAGACTGATTTATCTTGTATATAAAAACACAGAAGAAGTTGTTTTCATGGACATTTACCCCAAAAATGGTCCTATGCAACAACTAAACATAGATGATGCACAATTGGCCGTTCTGATTCTTCAACTTGCCGAAGAAAAAAGACAGAACATCCTCATGCAATTTACCATGGAAACAGCAAGCACATAATTATCATCCCGTCAGCCACCCGCAATCACATTGATTATCGCCACGATGTCGGAGATATCCGTACTGCCGTCGCCGTTCACGTCGCTCGATGTCTGGTAAGTCTTGTCGCCGGCGATGCAGTTGATCACCGCAACGATATCTGAGATGTCGACACTGCCGTCACGGTTCACATCGCCTTTCAAGCCACCACTGCCGGCACTGATCTCAACGAACTCGCCGGAAACGGGATAACCTCCCACACACACGGAGTTGTACTCGAAAACGGCTCCCTGAGGCAGGCAAATGGAAAGGCCATCAGACAGGCTCAGGCTGTTAAAGTTGTAGAGACTACCGTCCTGCCCACGGGCCCTCACCACCGTATATTCGCCACGGACCATCATGTCAGTATAGTAGGTTATTCCTCCATAGCTTGCCAACCCGCTGCCTGCTATGCCGAATCTCGATCCGTCAAAGTTGACTTTCACACCGTCATAGATGGTCAAGGTATGCTTTTCATATCCCAGGAAATCAAGACCTTTCTCTCCTTTCACCGACAAACTGCCACCCCCCATCAGCGTGAGGCTTCCGCTACTGCACATGCCATCCCAAAGCTTCGACTCAATCGTATTGTCACCCAGCAGGTTGATCGTCAGACCATCCAACTTATTGTATAGTCCATATACGAATGCTCCGTCTGCCTTGATGATGACATTTTTCAGTGTAAGGAATTTGGATTCAGGCTTATACGCAATCTGCATCACGCCCCGTTCATACCGTCTCCAGGCTTCTGCGTCCAAACTGGCAACCAGCTTCGTGATTTCACCGAGGTTTTGGTTCGTCAGCTCTATGCCGGCTATGACGATTCCGTAGTTGACCAAAGGAGTCTCTATCACGACCTCCTCGTTTTTCACAACGCTATTGTCGTAGCCAACCACATCATAATAATCGTAGCGCGCATCCTCAGGAGACACGATACGGGTGTCGCCACCATACCTGAGATTTATCAGATGGTGGATGCTGCTCTCGGTGCCATAGGCCCTGACCTTGCCGTTTCCAACCGGAATCTCCAGTATGCCGCCTCTCACCACAGCCCCCACACCTGCTTTCTGACCAAGTATGCCGTACAGCCCCCAGCAGCCCAGGGTGCCGCTTTCAACGGTCAGTGTGTCCGTGATGTAGACGCCGGCTCTTAAATTACCGCCACGGCACAGCAGCTCGCCGTCTCCCGTCAGGGTGGTCCGATCGTGGATGCAAAGGCCGTCATGCTCCATCTGGTCCGTGGCTGAGATGTAGTTCTTGCCCTCCAGGTCGATTTTCAATCCGTGGTTACGACAGGACACGAGCTCAGCTGCTCTGCCCTGAATGGAGCAGTCCTTCAGCATCAGGGTGTTGGAAGCGGGGTCATATTTCGCATAACCGGAGTCCTTAACGCTCACACCATCGATTACGGTCAGGTCCTTGTAGTTACGATGACTTACCTGTTTGCCCAAAATCTGTATATCGTAGACCGGGGCGTCGGGATGCTCGATGGTCACCGCCTTGCCCTTCACGAAGTCGGTTCCGTCGCTGATCACCACACCCGTGGTGCCCCCGCTCTGCTGATACCGGGCGCCGGCCGGAGAGACCACGGCCAGACCGTCCTCAAGTATCAGTTCCGGCAACAGTCCAATGGAATACAAAACCTTGCCATAGGCCGTCACCTTGGTTGTTGCGCCACGCACGATCAGGGAGCCACGAAGAGTATTCCAGTCTGGAGGGGCAAACCCACCAAAAATGCCGGCTGCACCGCCCATGAAATGAGCGCTCAGACCGTCTTCCACGGTGGTGGTGGTCCATATTTCCAGTCCCATCCCCTTGGCGTTCACGTCAAGTATCGCTTGTTTCCGGCTTCCTGCGGTCAGCGTGGTGTTCTGTTCCAGCCGAATGCCGGTCGAGGCCTCACCATCGATGAACACAGTTCCTGCTATCTCTACCGTCAGACCGTCAACCCCCTCGTTGCGAAGGGCACACTCGGCATCAGAAGTGATGCGGACGTCGCGCAGACGCAGCGTCTTCGTCGAGTGGTCGTAGCTCGCCTTTCCAGTCTTCGAGTCGGTCAGCGTCACGCCCTGGATTCTGGTCAGGTCATAGTTATTGGTGTTGTCCACCTGGGTTCCGTTGATATAGAGGGGATAATTCTTATAGTAATAGAAATAGCCGTCGGTGGGATTGGCATAAGTGACATCCAGCTTGGACGAGTTGTAAGGGATGGCACCTCGCAGACTCACGCAGTCCAGAAACATACCGAGCGACAAATCAGCGCTCCACGCGTCATTGCATCTGATTCGCTCCAGAGAGGTGCATCCCGCGAACATCTGAGTCATGTTCGTCACGTTCCTGGTGTTGAATTTCCGGAGGTCGAGCGTCTTCAACCCGGAGCAGCCGTAGAACATGTATGCCATGTTCACCACTCTGCCGGTGTAAAACTCTGTGAGGTCCAGCTCTTTGAGCGACGAACAGCCATAGAACATGGAGCTCATGTCGGTCACGTAGGTCGTGAGAAAAGTATGGTTCAGCAGCGTGTGGAAGGTAATGGACCTCAACGATGAACAGCCTTCGAACATGTGTGCCATGTTTTCCGCTGACCAGGTGTTAAAACTGCTGACATCCAAATAATTCAGGCCTACACTTCCTCTGAACATACTGCTCATGTCCTCCACGTTCTCGGTCTTGAAGTGCGACACATCAAGTTCATTCAGCAAGTCACACTCACTGAACATCTCAGCCATCGTGGTCACGGCTGAGGTGTTCAGATATTCCAGCCCTTCTATCGACGTCAGTTTCTTGCAGCGGTAAAACCATTGACGAGTACTTGTCGGACGGGCTTCTTTGAACAACGAGTCTATCACCACTTCTCGTAATAAACCACGGATTTCCGGATTCCATTGGGGCTGGACTCCTGTGTTGACCACCATATCGCCTTTCCATAACCGGCTTATCTTGTGGCCGGCAAATGTGTCACCAGCCTTCAGCACCTTGTTGGTACACGTGAAATACAACGTTGAGCCACTCAGCCAAAGGGCATAGGGAGTTTGGGCACTGGCCAACGGACTTAACAACAGAAGCAGTAAGACTGCCATGCTTCTGAACCAGGAGATAAATGCAATCTTTCTCATAATCATCAACATATCAGGATTTGTAAACTCATTTTTCTTCCGATAGCATGCTGACTATCGCTATCAATCACAAAGATACTTCTTTTTTTTGATATAACAACCCTCATACGATAAAAAAGCTATAATATGTGTCATTTCCCTTATTTATGTGTCATTTCCCTTATTATTGACAAATATTTTTTTCAAAAAATCCTACGGCCTCATGTCTCTTTAAACTTTCAACTTTAAACATTAAACTAAATTGAGCCATCTTATTTTCCACCGACACACAATAATTAAGCGCAACAATCGTTATAAACTTTTAGTGGAGGTATGTTTTGTCCACTGCAAACCAACATCAATGAACTTCATAAGACAGACTTTTATCATTATCATAACCGCTATGGCCACCACTCTCACGGCCAGCGCACAGAGCGGCGTGCAGTTCTCCGACTTCAACCGACTCAAGTATTACTACAACCCGGGAGCCAGCGGAACGGACGGGCTGCTCAACGTGGCCGCCGCCTACTCCATGCAGTTCGTCGGATTCGAAAACGCGCCGAAGACACTCTATGCAGGAGCCGACATGCCCATCTATTTCCTTAATCCACACCACGGAGCGGGTATCAACCTCTTCAGCGACGACTTCGGCATGTTCAACCAGCAGAAAATCGCAATACAGTATGCCTACAACTTCAAGATTGCGAAGAACACCAAGCTGGCCATTGGAGCACAGGTCGGTATGCTCAACGAGAAAATCGACCCGAAAGACGTCAAGGCTGAGGACACGACCGACCCGGTATTTCCACAATCAACGGCCGACGGCAACCACGTGGACTTCGGTGCGGGTATCTACGTCTACAACCCTAAGTTCTGGGGAGGCATCAGCTCCCTGCACCTTCCGGCACCCACCATTATCCTCAGCGAAAAGTACGAGTTCAAAATCGACAGGATGTATTATTTGATGGGTGGAGGCAATATTAAGTTCAAAAATACGTTCTTAACTTTACAACCATCCTTCATGGTGATGACAGATCTCGACAACTGGAGAGAGGACATACAGTGCAGACTGAACTACGAATGGGACAAGAAGTCCATGTTCGTCGGAGTGGGATACAGCCCATCCATTTCAGCAACGGTACTCGTAGGCGGCAACTTCCACGGCGTCAGCCTGTGCTACTCCTATCAGATGTACACGTCGGGAATCAACCTCATCAACGGAACACACGAGATCACGCTCGGATACCAGACGGAACTCGACCTCTTCAAGAAAGGAAGGAACAAGCACAAGAGTGTCAGGTTCCTATAACGAATGGAATGAAATAAAAACAACGAATATATAAGAATGAAAAAGATTTTTTTGTCAGCAGCTTTGCTGATTTCACTCTTTGCCTTTGTCGCTTGCCTCGGTGGCACGTCAAAGACTGGATCTAACGGAGGAGAAGTCACGGGCGTCAGCGGAAGCTCCATCAACGAGCCGACTCCTTACGGCATGGTACTGGTCAACAAAGGATCACTCAGAATGGGTACGGAAAACACCGACTCTCTGTGGGGTAAGGAACTGCCCACAAGGGACATTTCAGTCGACGCTTTCTGGATGGACGAACACGAGGTCACCAACTCCATGTACCGACAGTTTGTCTACTGGGTCAGAGACTCCATCATCAGAGAAAGACTGGCTGCAGGCGGCGACGAGTCGTTCAAAATCGAAGAGGACAAGAACGGAGAGCCTATCACACCTCACCTCAACTGGGGCAAGGCCATTCCTTGGAAAAACCCGGACGACGAGCAGAAAGAGGCCATCGAGAGCATCTACACCATACATCCTTTCGACGGAACCAAGATGCTGGACTACAAGCAGCTGAACTACCGATACGAGGTGTTCGACTACGTCACTGCAGCCAAGCGTAAATACCGACTCAACCCGGAGGAACGAAACCTCAACACCGACGTCACGGTCAACCCCAACGAGGTGGTGTGGATTTCAAAGGACACGGCTTACGTAGATGAGGAGGGAGTCATCCACAGAGAGACCATCACAAGGCCCCTCTCTTCCATGTGGGACTTCGTCAACACATACATCGTCAACGTCTATCCCGACACCACATGCTGGATCAACGACTTCCAGAATGCGGAGAACGAGATGTACATGCGCACCTACTTCACACACTCCAACTACAACGAATATCCAGTGGTAGGAGTCAGCTGGGAGCAGGCCAACGCGTTCTGCAACTGGCGTACAGACTTCCTCATCCGTGGACTCGGACCATCGGCCAAGTACATGCAGCGATACAGACTCCCCACCGAGGCGGAATGGGAATACGCAGCCAGGGGAAAGAACGGTAACGAACTGCCTTGGAATCAGGACGGCGTGAAGACCACCGACGGATGCTTCTTCGCCAACTTCAAGCCCGACAGGGGCAACTACACGAAGGACGGAAACCTCATCACATCAAAGGTGGGCATCTACTCGGCCAACTCTAACGGACTCTTCGACATGGCAGGAAACGTGGCGGAATGGACATCTACGGTCTACACAGAAGCCGGTGTGTACTCCATGAGCGACATGAACCCTACCCTCACCTATAACGCGGCACTCGAGGACCCTTACGCACTCAAACGGAAAAGCGTCAGAGGCGGATCATGGAAAGATCCGGAGAGCTTCATCAAGTCGGCGTGGAGAACGTTCGAGTATCAGAACGTAGGACGCTCGTTCATCGGATTCCGCTGCGTTCGCTCACAGGTGGGTACACCAGGAAAGAAAGTAAAGACCGGCAACAACTCCAAAGCCTCTAAGTCCAGAGGCGGTGGTGGCGGAGGACGCGCAGGAGGCGGATCAACCAAGTCCGTTCGCCGAACCAGAAGATAAATCCTCCAAGATTTAAAATCTGAGATTTTGCCCCATAGAATATCTAGAACATCTAGAAAGTCTAGAACATCTAGAACATCTAGAACATTTAGAAAAACTCAAATCCCTCTAAACTCTAAACTCTCAACTCTAAAGAACTATAAACTAAAAAATCATGTCTAAACTGAAATTAAGAAGAAGAGCATCAGGACTCCAGGCGTGGATGGACTCACGCACCGGACAGATGTTCCTGAATTACGCATACAGCTGGGGAGCCGCCATCGTGATCCTCGGCGCACTGTTCAAACTCACACACATCCACGGAGCCGACCTCATGCTCTTCATCGGTATGGGAACGGAGGTTATCGTGTTCTTCCTCTCCGGATTCGAGCGTCCATGGCGTGACGACGGGGTGCAGGAAGTGCAGCAGAGCGGAGCCATTCAAAACGTGGCCATCGAGACCATACCCGAGGAGGGCGACGAAATAGAGGACGAGGAGGACGAACAGGAGAAGAAGCCGGCCGCTGCAGTTCAGGGAACGGCAGCCACCACTGCCGGACAGCTCGCAGCTGCTGTGGCCAACGTGCCGGTACCTTCGGTTCACGGCATGACGCCGGAAATGGCAGAGGCAACCAACAACTATGTGGAGCAGCTCAACCAGCTCACGGAGACACTCAAGCAGGTGTCGGAGCAGTCGGCCCGACTCACACGCGACTCGGAGGAGATGGAGACGATGAACCGCACACTCACCGGAATCAACCGCTTCTACGAGATGCAGCTGCGCTCAGTGGGCCAGCAAAGCACCACGATCGACGACGTCAACACCCAGACCAAACGTCTCGCAGAGCAGCTTGAGGAACTAAATGCCGTGTATGCACGCATGGTGGAAGCGCTCAAGATGAACATGAGCGGAGGAAGACCTCAGTAAACCATCACCCGGAATACCCGGAAAGTCCGGAAAGTCCGGAATATCCGGAAAAAAATAAAAAAAAGAACTCTCAATGGCTATACATAAAATAAAACTCTCGCCGCGACAGAAGATGATCAACCTCATGTACGTCGTGCTCATGGCCATGCTGGCCCTCAACGTGAGCTCGGACGTGCTGCAGGGATTCTCACTCGTCGACCAGATGCTCAGGCGTAAGGTAGAGACCGCATCGGAGGGGAACAACCTGCTACTGAAAGACATCCAGGAAGCGATGAAAAACAATCCCGAGGCCACAAAGGAATGGTTCGACAAGTCGCAGCAGGTGAAGAAAGCATCCGACGAGCTTTACAAATACCTGGAGGACCTGAAGGTCACCATCGTCAAGGAGGCGGACGGAGAGAACGGAGATATCCACAACATCAGTTCTAAGGAAAACCTCGAGGCAGGTACATACGTCATGGTGGCACAGAAAAAAGGTGAGGAACTGTTTGCGAAAATCAACGAATACAGGCACTTCATGCAGCAGATGATCATCGACCCGCAGAAAAGGAACAACGTGCTGCAAAACCTGTCCACCGACCTGCCGGGAAAGAAGAATACCAGCGCCAGACAATGGGCTTCATATAATTTCGAGCATATTCCAGTAGCTGCTGACATCGTGCTGCTCAGCAAGTTCCAGGACGACGTGAGATATGCGGAATCTGAAGCGCTGCACGGATTCCTGGCCAACACCAGCATCAATGAGCTCGACATCAGAGTCAACGACGTCAGGGCATATGTCATACCGAACTCACGCACGATCAACCAAGGCGAGAAATACTCCGCACAGGTGGTCGTGGCGGCAGTGGACACAACACAAAGCCCGGAGGTGTACGTCAACAACACGCTGCTTGAGTCGGGAAACGGAAAATTCGAAACCATCGCTTCCTCACCAGGTGAGCACTCCTTCTCAGGATATGTCTTGCTCAGAAAACGTGACGGATCGGTCATCCGGCGCAACTTCTTCCAGACCTACAACGTCATTCCGATGAAAGGCCCGGGAGAGAAACCTGCGGAGAAGCCGAAGGAAGAGCCTAAGAAAGGCGGAGACGATGAAGAGGCAAAGAAAGCAAAATCAAAAGCACCGGCTCCGAAAATCGGATTTGCCACGGTGTCGGCCACTCTCATGAACGTGCTGTACGCGGGATTTGAGAACCCCATCAGCATCTCGGTCGGAGGAGCCAGCAGCATACAGGCATCCATGACTGGTGGAACGTTCACAGACCTCGGAAACGGGAAATACACGGCGGTGCCGTCAACCGTAGGACAGGACGTCACCATATCGGTGTCCGCCTCTGTCGGAGGACACACCGAACATATCGGAGACTTCCCGTTCAGAGTAAGGAAACTGCCCGACCCGACTCCTTACATACAGACAGGAGCAGACGACCACTTCAAGGGCGGAAGAATGCCCAAGCAGGCACTGCTCGCACAGTCGGGAATCAAGGCGGCCATCGACGACGGACTGCTCAACATACCGTTCAGCGTCACAGGATTCAAGATGGTCATGTTCGACAGGATGGGTAACGCGGTCGTAGAAGCATCCAACTCGGCCAACTTCACCGAAGCGATGAAAGCACAAATGCGCGACATGCAGCGAGGACAACGATTCTTCATCACTGAAGTCAACGCCATCGGGCCTGACAAAATCGCCAGAACCCTACCCACCGCCATGCCAATCATCGTAAGATAAAGCAACAGCAAGTCTGGAAAATCTAGAATATCTAGAATATCTAGAACATCTAGAAAAACTAATAACCCTCTCAACTCTAAACTCTCAACTCTAAACTTAATAAAAAATGAAGAGATATATGTTTTTAGCCATTGCCATCGTCATCACGCTGAGTGCTGCCGCCCAGCCGAAGAAATCGCGTGTGGCAGAAAACAACAAAGCGAACAATCAGAAGACGGCTCAGAAAGTGGACCGGGCAAGCATCATGTACCCTACGGCGGTGGCAGTGCCGGAAGAAGTGGTATGGAGAAGAGACGTTTATCGCGAACTCGACCTCAGACTCGACGAGAACGCACCGCTCTACTATCCCAGCACGCCGAAGGACGGACAGCAAAACCTGTTCTACACACTTTTCCGCCTGCTCAATGTCGGACGCATACCGGCATACAACTACAAGAC
>CAMOTI010000060.1 GCA_946625675.1 uncultured Prevotellaceae bacterium
GGAGCCTCTTCCGGAGCTTTCTTCGGAATGTCGATGTAGAGCACGCCGTTCTCAACCTTCGCACCGATCTTCTCTTTCTCTACGTCCTCAGGCAACTCGAAAGTCTGCTCGAATTGCGTGTAAGAGAATTCACGACGCAGATATCTCGTGTCCTTGTTCTCTTCCTTGTTCTCTTCCTTGTTCTCTTGCTTGGTTTCCAGTTTGATACGCAAGTTGCCCTCATCGGTCAGCTCAACGTTGAAGTCCTCTTTCTTCGCGCCTGGAGCGGCAAGTTCTACCTGATATCCCTTTTCGTTCTCCATCACGTTGATTGCTGGTGATGTGCTGTGGCTCTTGGCGGGAATCCATGCGTCGAAAATGTCGTTAAACATTGCTGGCAACCACTCGTTGTTCATTGTCCTGGTTTTCATAATTTTTTCCTCCTATTTCGGTCTGCTTACGCCGACCTTTTTAAATTGTTAAACTTATCTTTTTTATCGTCCTGCTCTTGCGCAGGCTCACCCTCTTTACTGCAACCAAAATGCCAAGACGGTTTTTAATAAAAATTCATGTCATAATGGCAAAGATGTATGTCAAAATGGCAAAAATGGTCACAAATCGGTGTCATTTCATAAAAACAACGCTCCTAAAATTGCCTATACCGATTATTTTTGCAATCTTTGCAAAAGAAATCTTGATAACAACAGAAATAAAGAACTAACAACCAAAAATGAAAAAACTGCTACTTTTGTTCGCAATCACTCTCGCAGTGATAACCGATGGGCATGCCCAGAAATTTGCTGGTGGTGACCTCAGCCTCGTTCCGGCCTATGAGAAGACGGGTGACATCTGGCTCGATGCCGACCGTCATGAAATCAACTCATACTATTCCGACGGAATGCTCACATTCCTCAAGGAGGTGGCGGGATGGAACGCCGTCCGTGTCAGGCTGATGGTGGACCCCTCGAACGACGGTTACCTTGCCACTTGCCAGGACCTGGACTATGTGAAAAAATTCGGCAAGAGAATCAAGGACGCTGGTATGAGTTTCCTGCTCGACATTTTCTACAGCGACTCTTGGACAGACGTCAGCTCACAGTGGATGCCTGCAAGCTGGGGATTCACAAGGGCAACGTCGACTGCGACGGTGGCAGCGAAGGTAAAGAGCTACACCACCGACGTGCTCAACCAGATGGCTGAATATGGGGCCGCCCCAGACTTCGTTCAGATTGGCAACGAGGTGAGTTACGGAATGTTGTGGGACGCTGCATCGGGTGCCTCCAAGTCCAACGCATTCTATATGAGCGGGAGCTATTCGGCATACAAAAATCAGATAGAGCGGTTCGCACAGCTCCTGCAGGCGGCTGCAGGCGGAGTCAGGGAGTCGGAGTGCGGTGAGGCAAAAATCATTCTTCACTGCGAGCGTACTGCCAACGCGGAGCACACCATCAACTTCTATGACTGGGTGGGGCAGGCTGGATTCGACGACTACGACATCATGGGACTTAGTTTCTATCCCCAGTGGCATGGCGACCTCTCGCATCTCAGAGCCACAATCAAGGAACTTCACGACACCTTCGAGGAGAAGGAGATTCAGATTGTGGAGACGGGATATTTCAACAACGCCAACATCGACCTGGACAAGCTCACATACAACACCAGCGAGACTTGGCCCTTCTCTCCGGCTGGGCAGGCGGCTTTCCTCAAGGACCTCATCGCAGTGCTCAAGGAGTTCGACAGCGTCACCGGACTTTACTACTGGCAACCGGAGGAGTGCGGAAACGCGGCTGACGAATCTGAGACCAACCGCGTGATGGACGGATGGGACAACCGAGGATTCTGGCAGCTCACATGGAAAAGCGGCACTCACGCCCTACAGAGCGGAGCGGCACTTATGACTCTCTCTTCTTTCCTCTCCAACGAGGAACCGCAGGCTGAGGACACCGACATCTCCGACCGATTCCAGAACCTGGACTTCGAGGCATGCGAGTACAACGAGGAGGGGGGATATGTCACCACCTGCCCGGGATGGGAAATCAACTACGACACGCCATGGGGAAGCGGACCATGGCCGGTGATGGCAAACGAATGGCACTCCAGCCTCGTCGACGGAAAGACGATGCAGGGATGGAACGCAGGGGGAACCGCACTGGCAGAGGGACCATTCCTCTATCAGTCCCTCGACGAGCTGCCCGCCGGCACATACACCGTCACTGCGGCTGTACACACTGACTACGACGGAATGAGCCTGTTCGCCAACAACGACAAGACGACCATTGGATCCACATCGGAGTGGGGAACGGCATTCGAGACCAAGGTGACCACTCAACTCTCCACGCCGGGAAAACTCACCATAGGACTCTCGTTCAACCAGCGGGTGGAGACCAACAGCGACATCAATCTCTATGTCGACAACTTCAAGGTGCTCTACAACCCGACTGTCACTGCCGTCAAGGGCGATGTCAACGAGGACAAGAAGGTGGACATTTCCGACATCGTGGCTGTCATCAACCAAATCGCGGGAACGGCCTCTTACCCCAATGCCGATGTCAACACTGACGAGAAAGTCGACATTTCCGATATCGTCGCTATTATCAATATCATCGCCGGACAGTAAGCGTATGAAGCGATTTTTCTCGGCTTTTCCGGATTTTCCAAAATCTCCGGAAAAGCCGGAAAAAACGGAAAAACCGCTATATAATCATCTCCCGGAAAACTAAAAAAATCAAAAACTAAATACATTTCTTGCATGATAGGCCAAATTTGACTAATTTTGCAGTTGAAACTGTATTTTAATAATAAAGAAACCTATTTTACGACAAAATTTTTGAATGGACAGAAAGGTTAGAGTGCGCTTTGCGCCGAGTCCCACAGGGCCGCTGCATATCGGAGGTGTGCGTACGGCATTGTACAACTACTTGTTTGCAAAGCAAAACGGAGGCGATCTCATTTTCAGAATTGAGGACACGGATTCCAGCCGATTTGTGCCTGGTGCGGAGCAGTATATCATTGAGGCTTTCGAATGGCTCGGTATCAAATTCGACGAAGGCGTTAGCTATGGAGGTGAATACGGACCTTACAGGCAGAGTGAAAGGCGGGAGATTTACAAGAAATATGTGAATCAGCTACTCGATGAGGGAAAAGCTTATTATGCTTTCGACACTCCGGAGGAATTGGATGCCAAACGTGCTGAAATCGAGAATTTCCAGTACGACGCCAAGACTCGAGGAATGATGCGCAACTCGCTATCACTGCCCAAAACGGAAATCGACAGGCTCCTCAGCGAAGGGGCGCAGTATGTGGTGCGCTTCAAGATTGAGCCGGGACGTGACGTCCATGTGGACGACATCATACGAGGCGACGTGAGCATCAACTCGTCCATCCTCGACGACAAAGTGCTGTTCAAGTCCGCTGACCAGCTGCCAACATACCATCTCGCCAACATCGTGGACGACCACCTCATGGAGGTGAGCCACGTCATTAGGGGAGAGGAATGGCTGCCGTCGGCTCCGCTTCATGTTCTCCTGTATGAGGCTTTCGGATGGGCCGAATCAATGCCTCGATTCGCACATCTGCCACTGCTCCTCAAGCCTGTAGGTAACGGAAAACTATCCAAGCGCGACGGAGACAAGCTCGGATTCCCTGTCTTTCCGCTCGAATGGCACGACCCGAAGTCGGGGGAGGTCAGCTCGGGATACAGGGAGAAGGGATATCTGCCTGAGGCGGTCGTCAATTTCCTGGCACTGCTCGGATGGAATCCGGGAAACGACCAGGAGATCATGTCCATGGAAGAGATGATTAAGCTTTTCAATCTCTCGAAATGCTCGAAGAACGGTGCACGATTTGACTATGTCAAGGGTATATGGTTCAACCATCAGTACCTGCTCCAACGGCCTGCCGAACTCTGGGTGCCCGAGTTCGACAAGCTGCTCAGGGAAAACGGCATCGAGGCCACTCCCGAGAAGGAAGCAAAGGTGGTGGAACTCATGAAACTCAAGGTCATCGAATACACCGACAGCCAAGGCAACAAGAAAAAACGAAATATCAGCTTTGTAAGCGACCTCTGGCCGCTCACCAAGTTCTTCTTCGTGGCTCCTGACAAATACGACAAGGAAGATAAGTTCGTCAGAAAGAACTGGAAAGAAGAGACTTGGGCTGAGATGGACGAACTGGCCGGTGTCCTCTCTGCGGTCGACAATTTCACGGTCGACGAAATCAAGGACATGGTCGAGGCATGGGTCGAGGCCAAGGGATGCAAGCCTTGGAACGCATGGAGGGTATGCCTCGTCGGCACCGGACAAGGACCCGACATGTATGAGCTTGCAGCATGTCTCGGTAAGGAGGAGACCCTGCGACGCATGGACAACGCACTGGCCGCTCTCAAATAGAGTTCCTAAACTCTCACTCTAAACTCAAAGAGTAACTTTCCTCTAAACTCTCAACTCTCAACTCTAAACTCAAAGAGTAACTTTCCTCTCAACTCTCAACTCTCAACTCTAAACTCAAAGAGTAACAATGGCTCTATATGCATTTGCCGCATGGCTGGGGTCACTCATCAACCCCAAAATCAAGAAACTCATCGAGGGACACAGGGAAATCCTGACAACCGTAAGAAACGGAATCAGTCCCGACGATAGAGTCGTGTGGTTCCATGTGGCTTCGCTCGGAGAGTTTGAACAGGGAAGACCGCTCATGGAATTGGTCAGAAAGAACCATCCTGAGTTCAAAATCCTGCTCACTTTCTTCTCGCCATCAGGATATGAGGTCAGGAAAAACTACGAGGGCGCTGATGTCATCTGCTATATACCGTTCGACACCAAATGGAGCGCCAACCGATTCCTCAACATCGTCAACCCGGAAATCGCCATTTTCATCAAGTACGAGTTCTGGTATTTCCTACTCTCAGGAATGAAGAAAAGGGGAACGAAACTCTACAGTGTGTCAAGCATCTTCAGAGAGGGACAGATTTTCTTCCGATTCAAGAACGTGGCAAAGGTGCTGCGGCAGTTCACTCATCTTTTCGTGCAAAACCAGAAGTCGAAGGACTTGCTGGCCGGCATTGACATCGATAACGTGACAATCGTTGGAGACACGCGACTCGACCGAGTCATGCAAATCTATCAGGCGGCTTCCGACCTGCCGCTGGTCGAGATGTTCAAGTCTGGACAAAAGGTGTTCATCGCTGGATCAAGCTGGGAGCCCGACGAGCATATCTATATCCCGTATTTCAACAACAGGAAAAACTGGAAGCTCATCATCGCACCCCATGAGATGAACGAACTCAGACTGGAAAAACTCAAAAGAGCTCTCGACGGACGTAGCGTGCTTATGTACACCGACATGGAGAAGATGGTGGCAGAAGGGGGAAAATCCGTGGCAGAGCGCCTGCTTGAGGAGGCGGACGTGCTCATCATCGACTGCTTCGGAAAATTGTCCTCAATCTACCGATACGGCGAGATTGCACTCGTGGGAGGGGGATTCGGAGCTGGCATACACAATGTGCCGGAAGCTGCTGTCTATTCCATCCCGGTGGTCTTCGGACCGAACAACAAGAAGTTCAACGAGGCACAGGAACTCAAGGAATGTGGAGGCGCATTCGAGTACACCGACCCGCAGTCGTTTGCCAATATCATGGACCGCCTGATCGACCATCCTGAAGAACTTGCCAAGGCAGGACAAGCTGCCGGACAGTACATCAACACCCACGTGGGAGCTACCCAGAAATGCTACGAGGCCATCTTCGGCAACTTGTAAGACAATTTCATCAAACACCTAAACCGTAAACATGAGAAAATCAACCGTCATACTTGCGCTTTTTGCCCTTTTATTCTTAATCACAGACATTGCACCCGCTATGACAAACCATTGCCAGAAAGAGCCCGACAATGTCATCATCTACACCGACGACTATCTGACTGGACTTTCATGGAAAGCTGAGATTGAAGCCATTACGGGAATGGAAGTGCATGTGTTCGACTTCAACAACGTCAAAGGGAGAAGCCTGATGGCTGTTGACTACTTCAGACAGAACAACCACATGCAGTATTTCCGGCCGAAAGCGGTGTTTTTCCAGTTGGGATGCGACGGAATGCCTGACAAGTACGATGACTACGAGCAGATTCTGTTCGACCACCCTACGGGAGAGGTATGCACCCTCACAGGGAAGATGGCGCGAAACAAGCGTATAGCCATCTCCAAACCCGATGAAAACATCAAGGTAGATAACTTCGCAGGGGCGCTATACTTCATGATACGTTCACAGCGAGTGCTACACCGTGACGCAAGGGCTTTCATCCTTCCTCCGGCTAAAGCGGGGGAGGATGCTGACACTCAATCGGTATCACAGCTTAGGAAGCTGGCAAACATGATGTGCCTGCCATTCCTTAATCGACCTTCTGAACTCAAGGAGTACACATTCCTATGGAACGGAATGCGACCCAACTTCGGGAAGATGCTCATCTTGGGCGACAGCTACTGCCATCAGCGCAGATGGATCAACTCGCTTGAGCAGATGGCTGACGTGGAGGTCGTCAACCTCGGAGTGACCAGTGCATCTATGCGCGACCATTTCACCGACCGCAACGCATATCCATATAACCCCAATCCCATTCCGTCGGACTGCGAAGGAAACCACAACACGCTGGCTTGCCAGATTCTGAAGCTGAAACGGCTAATATCAGGGCAGAAATTGCTATCTGGAGAAACGGCGCTGAATGGATGGACACCCGACATCATTCTCGTGGAGGGAGGAGGAAACGATTTCGCCGACTCTTCAGAAGTGGAGGCGTTATATGAGGCTCACATACGTGAGGACAACCGGACTTCATTCGCAGGAGCCAACGCGCATATGGAACGTGAGCTGAAAGCCTTGTTCCCGAAAGCACAAATCTTTTTTGTAGTCTCGGCTGGACTATACTACGGACACACCGACAAGCCGTTCGAATTTATAGATAAGGCCAGACAGCAGCGGAAAGCTGCGCAAATGCTCGGATGCCCAACAATCAACTGGGACATCGACGGACGGTTATCCTTTATCTATAACAACTCGGCAAAGACGGGTGATGGGACGAAGGAACGCCCATTCCGCTACAACCCGCCGACCACTGAGACGCTCGACCTCATACATCCCAGCGACTACGGTGCACAGTTCCTCGCCGAGTCTGCAGTGCATTGGATTACAAAATTCTACAACAAATAACATCTTTATCAATGAGAAAGTTCATTACGTTTTGCTTGATATCATTCTCTTTTGCCTGCGCAATGGCTCAGCAGGATCAGACATTCAGTGTCAAAGGAGTGACGTTCAAGATGAAGTTCGTCAAGGGTGGTTCATTCACGATGGGGGCGACCAAG
>CAMOTI010000061.1 GCA_946625675.1 uncultured Prevotellaceae bacterium
TCTCAGCTGAAATCCCCTCCGCTTGTCTTTTTCGACTTTAAACATTCATCAACTATTTGTTTCATAAATCAACTACCGGAGTTACTTCACTATTCTCTTTTAAATTAATATTTTTTTTCATAAAAAAAAACCTGCCGAGGCGTTTCGCCTTGCAGGTTCCAATTCTCTCGTCGGGGATGAAACATTCCCTGGCGTTGGTTGTTTGTAGTCTCTCGCTGAAGATTACTGTGCTACAGAGTCAACTGCCTCAGCTGCGTCTGCTGCTGCGCTGTCAGCAACTTCCTCAACAGCTGCTGCTGCACTGTCAGCTACTGCTGCAACTGTGCTGTCTGCTGCTGCTTCTACGCTGTCAACAACTGCCGCTGCGCTGTCTGCTACTGCCTCAACTGCACTGTCTGCTGCTGCAACTGCGTCGCTTGCAGCGTCCTGCTTCTTCTGGTCGCAAGAAACGAATGACATACCTACCAATACGGCTGCCATCAATACCAACTTTTTCATCTTTTTTTGATAAATTTGATTGTTAAACGATTTGTTACTAAAAAACGATGCAAATTTAAGGACTTTTTTAATTCGTTGTCATCTTAAATCCATTTTTTTTCGTTTTTTAACGTCATTTTAACACTCATTTTTGTAACTATCCGTCTTTAGGCAAAAAACATCTCTTATTTTGCAATAATTGTCCTGCTTTTTCAACTTCGTTTTTGCGGTAAATGTGTTTCCTTTTTCAGTTGATGAGAAATAAGTCCGACATGACACTGTCTGAAATATACAGCCCTTTCCGGCTCAGACGCAATCGGCCGTTTTCCTCCACAAGATTTCCTGTCGACAAATGAAGGTCCAGCAATCGCTCAAACTCTTTTGTCATGATGTCTTTGCTTTCACTTGAGTGTAAATAGTCAATGTCTATCCCATTCTTGGTGCGCAGACGTGTCATGATGTATTCGTTGAAATGGTCTGTGGCGCTCAGTGTTTCGGATTCCCAATAGACGCTTCCGTCATGCACTCCTTCTATGTATTTCTCCAGGGATGTTATGTTCCATCTTCTATGTACGCCATCGTAGGAATGGGCGCCGGCACCCAGGCCAATATAGCTTTTGCCTGTCCAGTAACTCATGTTATGCCTCGATTCCATTCCTTTCAGGCAAAAATTCGACAGTTCGTAATGCTCATAGCCTGCGTCTTCCATTTTATTTTTTAATAATGTGTACATCGACAACATGGTTTCGTCGTCAACTACGTTGATCTTTCCGCTATCCTTCAGGCGGGTCAGAGGCGTGCCTTCCTCATACATCAGGGAATAGGCTGAGATATGGGGAACGCCTAAGCTTAATGCCTTGTCGATGTCGTCCGACCACATCTGAAGAGTTTCTTCAGGAAAGCCAAACATCAAGTCGATGCTGATATTCTTATACCCTTTCTCTTTTAGCAGATAAACTGACTCCAGGGACTTCTCACTGGTATGTCGGCGTCGGAGAAAGCGAAGACGGTTGTTGTCAAATGTCTGTAGACCCATGCTTACCCGGTTGACTGGCAGCGTGGTCAGTCCCGCGGCATAACTGGAGGTCACGTCCTCCGGATTACATTCTATTGTCACTTCGGCATTTTCGTTGACATCATATATACTGTATATTCCGTCAAAGAGTCGCTTTAGGTTGTCAATCGACAGCTGCGACGGAGTGCCGCCACCTATGTAAATAGTCTCTACGTGCTGAGCTGCACTCAATTCTTCCTTGCGGCATTGCATCTCATGCAGCAGGGCGTCAACATACGATTCACGTTTCTCTGACTCCGTGGTAGAGAAAAAGTCGCAATAAAGGCACCGCGATGCACAAAACGGAATATGTACATAGACTCCAGCCATCCGTCTATTGACTTAAAGTCTCCCTGTAGGCTTCCAGAGCTTTCCTGGCTGTATCCAATGCTTCGTCCATCGTGCAGTAGAGCGTGCCGCCTGCTGCATGGAAATGACCGCCGCCATTGAAATATTTCTCTGCCACTTCCTGAGCGGAAAAGTCGTCATAACTTCTGATCGACACGAAGATACGGTCTTTCTCTGTGTCTTCACGCAGCGATATGCTTAGTTTCGTCCCCTTAATTTCAAGTGGAATATTCACAAAGCCCTCTGCGTCTCCTTTCATGTACTTGAATTGTTTCAGCTCTTCTCGGCTTACGGAAAATATCGAGGCATGAAGGTCGGGATAAAGTTCAAGTTTGTTGAGTAGAATATGGCCAAGCAGACGGTACCGGCCCTCTGTGTATTGATTGTAGATATTTCTGACTATCTTGTCTTTGTCTATGCCTTTCCGCATCAACCCGGCGATTATCTCATATATCTCAGGGTCGTTTGAGTTATAGGTGAAACGGCCTGTGTCGGTGCACATGCCGGCATACAAATCCTCAGCGCAGTGTTGACTTATCTGTTTTTCTTCGCCCATCGCGATGAGCAGACGGTAAAGCAGTTCGCAGGTGCTGCTCATGTCTGGACGTGACAGTTGGATCGTGCAGAAATTCTCGGGGTTCTCATGGTGGTCTATCATCAGCTTCTTGCAGCGACAATGGGATAGTGGCAGCTGCATCTCGTCTACACGATATATGCCGTTATAATCCAGTGCGATGACAAGGTCGGCCTGCTGAAAATAGCTTTTCGACAATGCTCGTCTGCGGTCGTATTGGATAATCTTGTCTGCGTCGTTCATCCAGCGTAGATAGTCGGGAAAGTAGTTCGGCACGATCACCACCACCTGCTTCCCTTTCCGTTTCAGATATTCATACATCGCGAGCGATGAGCCTATCGCGTCGCCGTCTGGGCCTGTATGGCATGTTATCACCACATTTCGGCTCTCAGCCAGCATCTCTTTTATCTTCGTCGCCTCTTGGGCGCTTACAACGGTTCTTAGCATATTTTCTGAAAATTTCCACGAAGATACAACTTTTTATCCACATTCACAAATTTATCCTCTTTATCACTGTCTTTTGCGGTCTCTTTTCCTTACTTCGACCGACATTTATCTTTTTCCTTGTATGTCTCGGCTCCTTTTTTATTTCTATTTTTATAGATTCAAATTTTCTGATAAGAATTTTCATTTAATTTTCTGTCAATTATCTTTCATGAAAAATCGGTTCCTCGTAAATTTGTGCAGATTGCCTCTTTATCGTGAAAACGAACACGGAGCCAAGCTTGCCCCCGGCTTTGTTGAGTGCAGCCGATAATCATGCCACTAATTTTCAAAATTTCTCTACGTCTTGATCCTTTCGCAACATGGAATCACTTTATTAATTTACAAAATAGTGAAAAAATTTTTTTTATATTCTTTTTTTTTCGTAACTTTACGCAGAATAATCATTTCACTCATAAAATTAAAGTTCAACCTCTTTAAAAATTATCTTCAAAATGAAAAAACTAGTATCTTTCTTTCTGTGCATACTCGTTACAACCTTTGCTTATGCACAAAACATCTACGTTTGCACCGGCGACAACGTCAATGTCAGAACTGGTCCAGGAAAACAGTATCCCAATGTCATGCATAACATTGCAAGACCCAGTAGGGCTCAAATCTTCAAAGGACAGGAAGTGGAGTATCTCGGGGTCACCAAAAACGGCTTTATGAAAGTGGCTCATCCCGATGATATCTGGCAAGGAGGTACGGGATGGGTATCTGCTCAGTATCTTAGAAGAAAAGGAGCTACCAGTCCCGGGGCCGCATCTGCTCTCGAACGGAAAGTGATAGGAAGACATATGCTCAGTCTGCAATGGATATCATGGGATTATTTCGGCACTTGCAACATCACGAAGGAAGCGGATGGACGCTTACGCTGTGTCGGTGAGCAACTGTCGAAGGAACATCCCGGCGACTACCTCAAGCTCGACGGCTATGTGTCAATCGTCGATGCAAAACATCTTATTTTTGATGGTGACATCTCTATCAGGGTTTACCATCTCAACGATGGCGAGCCTTACACACGCTCTGGACAGTATGATTTCGTGTCCACTCAGAACCGAAAATACTGGCGTGCACAAAACCTTGAAATAATCGATGCATGCGACTATGTCGACATTTATTTCAAGTAATGTTACCTCTTAAAAAGATAATGTAACGAAGACTGTCGCATTTGTTACAATGCGTAAAAATATCGAAATCCCGCGAAAACCCACTTTCGCGGGATTTCGTTAATTTTGCACTGAAAAATTTTTAGTTCGCGAAGATGAGTCAAAACAGGTGTTTATTCACTTCCGGCACGTCTGCCATCTTGCCGATGGAGGTCGTTCTGACCACTCATCCTTTTCTCTCATTTGAAATTAATTTTACAAGATATGAGAATACTTAAATTTTTATGTGCAGCTATGCTCGCCTTCGTCGCTACCTATGCTTCGGCAGCTGAGCAGTTCGTTTTCTTCGGGGAACAACCAAATACCTTGTGCCTTTCTGACAAGCAGGGCGATATTCAAGTCGACGATAAGGACTTCAAGGGCGTGCTTATCGCAGTAGATAATCTGAAAAAAGACCTCGACAAAGTGCTTTCGCGACATAACCTGCCTATCGTGGTGGGAACATACGGAAAGAGTGCGCTTGTCAATAAGTTGGCAAAGAAAAAACTGATTAACGCTGACGAACTCAAAGGAAAACGTGAGAAATTCCTTATTTCGTTCGTCAAGAACCAGCTGGTCATCGCTGGCTCTGACAAGCGCGGCACCATTTATGGCATCTATGAGTTCTGCGAGCAGATTGGGGTCAGCCCATGGTATGACTGGGCGGACGCACCTGTTGAGCGGCATGATAAAATCTTTATAAAGAACGGTGTGTTCACCGACGGGGAACCGGCCGTGCGCTACCGTGGCATCTTCCTCAACGACGAGGCGCCCTGTCTCAGTGGGTGGGTGCAGCAGAACTATGGCGGCATCTTTAACCACGAGTTCTATGCACGTGTCTTCGAGCTGGTTCTGAGGCTAAAAGGCAATTATATGTGGCCTGCCATGTGGAACTCGGCTTTCTATGCTGAGGACCCGCTCAATATGCAGACGGCTGACGACATGGGTGTGATGATGGGAACCAGCCACCATGAGCCGATGGCGAAGGCACATAAGGAATGGACGCGCGACAAAAGCCATGGCGCATGGAACTACGACACCAATAAGGCCGAGCTCGACGCATTCTGGAAGAGTGGGGTGGAGCGGATGAAAAATACTGAGGATGTCGTCACTATCGGCATGCGTGGTAACGGCGACGAACCGATGGGCGAGAACGCAGATGTGGCATTGCTCGAGAGAGTTGTGTCCAACCAGCGTAGACTCATCGAGGAAGCTACAGGCAAACCTGCGAACCAGACACCTCAGCTGTGGGCCTTATATAAAGAGGTTCAGGAATATTATGAGAAGGGAATGAAAGTGCCGGATGATGTTATTCTCCTGCTTTGCGACGACAACTGGGGCAACGTGCGCGTATTGCCTGAACTGGACGGCAACAACGCACAGGGTGCGTTTGCCAAGCGGCATCCGGGGGGATACGGAATGTATTATCATGTCGATTATGTAGGGGCTCCACGTAACAGCAAATGGATCAACATCAGTCAGGTTCAGCGTATGTGGGAACAGCTGCAACTGACTTACGACTATGGAGTCAGTCAGCTGTGGATTCTCAATGTGGGTGACCTCAAGCCTATGGAACTCCCTATCGACTTCTGGTTCCGCATGGCATGGAATCCCAACCAGTTCAACGCATCTAACCTGCAGAACTATATCGAACGCTTCTGCCGGCAGCAGTTTGGTGAGGAATTCGCTGTGGAGGCGGCTAGAATTCTCAACCTCAACTGTAAATACACTCACCGGCGAACGGCTGAACAGATGGAGGCAAATACCTACAGTCTTACTAACGGTGAATGGAACACACGTCTGCAGGAGTTCAATCAGCTCAATGATGAAGCCCAGACACTGCGCGCAAAGATGCCGGAGAAATACCACGATGCCTACGACCAGCTTATCGGCTTCCCTGTGGCGGCCATGGCGAATATCTACAACATGTACTATGCTCAGGCCATGAACCGTTATTTGGCCGACAAAGGCAATGTCGAGGCCAATGAATGGGGAAAGAAGGTGAAGGAGTGCTTCGACAAGGATGCGGAACTCTGTGCTTTTTACAACCACGAGATTGCCAACGGGAAATGGAACCATATGATGGACCAGGTGCATATTGGCTATAGGTCATGGAACGATCCGCGTGAGAATGTCCTGCCACCGACTATCGTCATCGATCAGGAGTCTGCCAAAGAGAACGCGCCAGGACTCATTATCACTCCGCCTGACAACGTCGTCATCGAGGCGGCTGACTTCAAGGCCAGGAAGGATGCAAAAGAGGCAAAGTGGCAAGTGATTCCTGATTTTGGTATTTATAAGGACGCAGTTGGGCTTTTCCCGTACACCAAGCCTACTGATGGGGCATCATTGATCTACGACTTCACTGTCCCTCAGACTATCAAGACAAAACGCATGGTCATCGCGCTCGCGCCAACCTTCCCGTTCAACAGCGGCAGGGGACAGCGGCTCAAAGTGTCGGTCGACGGCAAGGAAGTGGCTACACTTAATGTCAACGAGGCAAGCAAATACATCGTCAATGCCTTCCACGACCAAAACTACGAATGGGAGAAGACTCGCATCAACAACCAGAAAATCAGTCTGGAGAACCTTGCACCTGGTCATCATTCTCTCTCCCTTGAGCCTCTTGAACCAGGCATCGTCATCGAGCGAATCACTATCGAATAAAAACTGGATTAATCTCCTTTATAACATAACTATTGACGGCGGACCATGCTCATTGCATCGGTCCGCCGTCATTATCTATGCCTGTTTGGGCTGGTTCTCAGAGGGTTTAATTGCTGGATGCGTCTCTTTACGCTATTCTTGCAAGGGAAGATCTGGCTTTTTCCGTACGTGTTTCCTGTCTAATCACTGAGGCAGTTTGCTCATGTCTGCTGCCGTATAGTTGTCCATTCTTAGCTTATATGCCATCAGGTCTTTCAGGGAATGGCGTGGCTCTGGACAATCTGCTGGCAACGCTCTGCCTGAGAACTGCTGGAAATAGAGCAGGCATGCGTCACGCCACCACCATGCGTCTTTTGCCTGACGCTCAAATCGAACCAGCATGTGCTGATAACGATTTTCGTCTATATAAGGTTTTATTGACTCCCAGGTCTTCACGAACAACTCGGCCTGACGTACGCCTCGGTCGTAGGCATAGCACAGATTCTCCCACATCGACAGGCCGTTACGCATTTCATAGTCCCAGCTTACGTGGTGAAACCACAGCAGCAAATCCTCGGGGCAGGTGTTCAGGTCGTTGTACATCGTACGCAATGGCTCTGGATACTGACCAACATTGTTGGAGCCCTCGTTTCCAGTGACGCATGGCTCGTTGTGGTCACTTCGGTTGAACCCCAGGCCGATACTGTCGGCACGGTGGTAGAAGCGGGGAAGCCAGTCTGGACGGCTACCCTCAACATAGTACCATGGCTCTGGACCGTAATGGTGGCCGCCGGCAAAGATATGGTGAAGGCCCATCGGCATCATATAGTCTACGACTGCCTCGCGGCTCTTCATCAGCAGTTGGGTCACCGGTTCAACAAAACGGGGATCTTCACTATAGCTTTTTCTCAGAAATTCTCTCGCTATCTCACGGGAACTGGCATCGCTGTCCTTTGCCAACCGGCCGAACGCCCACCAGTTCACCATCGCCATGTCGCTGCCGGTCCAGTTCGGCGTGTCTCCTATATTGGCCACACCGGCGATGCCTTCCAATTTCACGCCGTATGCGTCTATCTGACGGAAAAACTCTTTCCACATCGGGGCCAGGTAGCAGGTGTGGATGCTCTCGCCTGTATATTCCTGTGTTATCTGGAATTCGGCCATTATCTTCGTCTTTTTCAACTTGAAAAACAATGGAGAGACGGCTTCACGGGGCTGGAAGTCTATCGGGCCGTTCTTAATCTGGATGATTACGTTGTCAGCGAACTGACCGTCGTAGGGAACGAACTCTTCGTAGGCCTGGTTGGCACGGTCGCTGGCTTGGGCGGAATAGACGAAGGCACGCCACATCACGATGCCGCCATGGGAAGCCAAGGCCTCGGCCAGCATGTTCGCACCGTCAACGTGGGTACGCCCATAGTCCATCGGACCAGGCTCGCCCTCACTGTTTGCCTTCACCAGAAAACCACCGAAATCGGGTATTTTTTTGTAAATCTCATCACATTTCTTGCGCCACCATTCACGCACTTTTGCGTCCAACGGGTCGGCTGTCGACAAATCTCCGAGGGCTTTCGGACTGGCGAAATTCACGGATAAATATACCTTGATGCCATAGCTGCGAAGGATATCAGCTATCTTGGCTGTCTTGCTCAGCATATCGCTTGTCAGCATCTGAGGCTTGGCGTTCACATTATTCAATACACTGCCGTTGATACCCAGCTCATGGTTGATGCGGCCGTACTCCTCATAACGCTGACGAAGACTGTCGGGCATGGCTTTCTTTCCTGTGGGAATCAAGTCCCATTTCCATATCGAGCGCCCGGCATAGCCACGTTCTACCGTACCGTCTGGGTTGTCCCAATGGTTCAGAACGCGGAGGGGATAACACTTGCTCCAGCTGCTCGTAAATACGAACACCAAGAGACATAATAGGGTTGCTTTTCTCATAATTTGTTAATTTTGTCAAATAATTTTTTGCAAAATTAATTTATTTCTTTTATTTTTACAAAAAAAATGATGGAAATATTCCGACATCTTGATTTTTTGTAAAATTTTAATTTATTGTAAATCAGCTGTGTACAAAAAATGTAACATAACCGATAGTCTATGTAACGAAGTTTTTTTCTCTATTGTTAAATTATGTGTAATTTTGTAACAGTTTTAAAACGCATTTTTTTTACGCTAAATAATAACTAATCATTTTATATGGCCTTTATGAGAAATTTATTTTATCGGAAACGCAGCATCTGCAAATGGATGGCTGCGGCTATCATTGCCACCGGTGGAATGACTTCTTGCGAGGACGGGTACGAACTGGCGAAGGAAGACCCGTCATGGCTCGGATCCAGTATCTACGACTATCTGCAGTCGGAAGGAGATTTCACCAATATGGTGAACATCATCAACGACCTCGGATATACCGAAGTGCTGGCTAAGACCGGTAGCAAGACTTTATTCGTTGCTGACGATAAGGCATTTGATAATTTCTACAAAAACAACAACTGGGGAGTTAGAAACTACAACCAGTTGTCGCTTGCACAGAAGAAACTCATCCTCTACGGAAGCATGATCAACAACTCATGCCAGGTGGCTTACCTCAGCAGCTCCGAAGGACCTACTGAAGGAGACTGCATGAGAAGGGTCACCGCTACCAGCGAGTACGACTCCGTGCCGGTTATGAAACCAAGCCAAATGCCGGACAACCCTTATTTCGAAAGATATAAGAAAAACGGAAAGTCAATTGTGTGCATGAGCGATATCACTGCGCCGCCTATGATTCACTTCGTGGAGCAGTTTCTCGAGAATAAGCTCATCACCAACGCTGACTGTAATTTCCTTTTCAATTATAAGAGCGAACGACAGTCGGGCGACGCGAATGTCAACGGATCCATGATGGTGGAGCAGAACATCAAATGCTCGAACGGATTCGTTCATCGGATGGAGGATGTCATCACTCCTCTGCCGAACATGGCAGACCGGATTACAAACAACCCACATACACAAGGATACGCAAAGCTGCTCAACCGCTATTGCGCTCCTTACTATGCCGGCGACGAGGCAACCAGGGAATATAACCGCCTCTATAATGCCAATATCGACTCCCTCTTCGAGAAGCGCTATTTCTCTGAAAGAAGTAAGGGGGCACAGCCACTCGACCTCACACCGGATGAGGGACCAGTCAACGGACTCCTGAAATTCGACCCGGGGTGGAACAAGTTCTATTCTGCCACCACCAATAGCACAACGGCCAACGTGGCACTCCAGGAGAATATGGCTGTCATGCTCGTACCGAGCGATGAGGCGCTCAACAAGTACTGGAACGAGGGTGCGGGAAAGGTGCTCAAGGACTACTACGGAAGCTGGGAAAATGTGCCGGACAAGGTTGTGTCCAAGATGATCAATGTCAACATGCTCAACTCTTTCACCAATTCTGTGCCAAGCAAGTTCAACACCGTGCTCAACGACGCGAACGACGAACTCGGACTTGCTCCTGAATTCGTGGATTCTGTCCTGCTTTGTTGTAATGGAGCCATTTATCTTACTAATAAGGTATTCAACCCGGTGGCTTACATTTCTGTCACGTTCCCGGCTCTTGTCAACGAGAACATGAACATTCTCTATTGGGGCGTAGAGCAGAACGGATTCGATGTGTATCTCAACTCGCAGAACACTTACTACAGCCTCTTCGTGCCGAACAACAACTCTTTGCTCGAGTATATTGACCCGTGTTCCTATGGAAAGACCTCTACTCAACTTTTCCGTTTCCACTACAAGCCTACTGCACAGACGGAGAGGGAGCGTGTGTGGGCCAGCATTTGGAATTACGACACAGAGACCGGCGAAGTGGGTGACTCTATCTCTGAGGCTTCTTACGATCAGATTACCAACCGCCTGAAGGATATTCTCGACACACATATCGTTATCGGTAACGTGGAGGACGGAAACACATTCTATCAGACCAAGGGTGGTAGCATGGTGAAGGTCAGCAACCCTGCTGCCGGGGCATCTGGCATGACCGTTCAGGGTGGTCTTCAGATTGAGAACGGCAAGTCCATTCCGGTTGTGCAGATTTATGATGAGTCTTATGAAGGTAACGGTAAGACATATATCATCGACGAGGAGCCTATCATGACGGCACGGAAGTCGGTTTTCGATGTTCTCGGAGAACATGAGGAGTTCAGCGCCTTCCACGACCTCATTCAGAGCTCCTCTCTGCTGGAGACCAAGCATGTCATCGGTACAGACGAACATGCCTGCGCAAGCGAGAACATTTCTCTCTTCAACACCTACAGATACACCATTTACGTACCGACTAACAAGGCAATCGAACAACTCCAGGCTTCTGGAAAACTGCCTACGTGGGAACAGGTGGAATTTGAGCCTGACGAGGAAAGGCGCGACAGCCTGCAGAACGAAATCGAGACTTTCATCAAGTACCACATTCAGGATAACGCCTATTATGTGGGACAGGGCAACGTAAGCGGTGAGTTCGAGACTTCGGCTTACAAGCTCAATGAGGGTGTACTTTCATATTATAAGCTCAACACCACCGTCAGCAATGATGGAATCACCATCGTCGACGGGAAGGGAAACACCAGGAAAGTCGACACTTCCAGCAATCTCTATAATATCATGGCGCGTGAATATCAGTACGACGCAGGAGACGCAACAAGGGCTAACAACCTCTACACCTCTTCTTTCGCTGTCATTCACCTGATTGATGGGGCATTAATACATAAATAATAAAACCGTGAAGATAT
This sequence comes from uncultured Prevotellaceae bacterium, assembly GCA_946625675.1. Taxonomy (GTDB): domain Bacteria; phylum Bacteroidota; class Bacteroidia; order Bacteroidales; family Bacteroidaceae; genus UBA3839. Next base: position 11,494 of record CAMOTI010000061.1, read on the forward strand.
GAAAAATTTGAAAGTATTTCTTTTGATGACAATGGCATTTATGCCGTTTGTTGCCCAGGCACAGGCCCCGGGAACGATGATTCACGGTGTGGTACGAGATGATATCGAACCGCTCATGATGTGTAACGTCGTCGAAATCGACGAGGCTAACCGTATTGTGGCGCACGGACAGACCGACCTCAACGGTAACTTCTCATTCCGTATCGTCAATCCGAAACATAAGCTCAAAATCTCCTATGTGGGATACAAGACTCAGATCATACCGATCAAGGGCACTACTTATAACATCAAGCTGGAGGACGCCAACAAAATCGAGGATGTCGTCATTAAGGCCACGAAAAGGACGCAGACCAGCGGTCTGGCAATCCCCGTCAGGGAAATGTCTGTGGCTCACCAGACTATCGACGCCAAAGAATTTGAAGGACTCGGAATCACTACTGTCGATGAGGCATTGCAGGGACGTATCTCGGGTCTCGACATCATCAGCAACTCGGGTAACCTCGGATCCGGTACCAGCATGCGTCTGCGTGGTGTCAGCTCTATCAACGGAAGCAGCGAGCCTCTCATCGTCGTCGACGGTAACATCTTCGAGAGCGACTACAACGCCAACTTCGACTTCGCTAATGCCACGGAGGACCAGTTCGCCGAACTCCTGAACGTCAACCCGGACGACATCGCATCTATTTCCGTGCTGAAGGACGCCGCTGGTACGGCTATCTATGGTTCTCAGGGTGCAAACGGTGTCATCGAAATCAAGACCAAGCGTGGTAGCAGGGGAAAGACCAAGGTGCAGTACTCTTACCGCGCCATGGCCACATTCCAGCCTCAGGGACTTAGGCTGCTCAACGGTGACCAGTACACCATGCTCATGAAGGAGGCTTATTACAACCCGACTCTTTCCGATGAGGCAGCCAACATCCGTGAGTTCAACTATGACCAGTCGTGGAACGAATATGAGATGTATAACAACAACACAGACTGGCGCAAGGCCATTCGTCAGACTGGTTGGCAGCAGAAACATTATGTGAGCCTCTCTGGTGGTGGTGAGAAGGCCAACTTCCGTATCGCAGGAGGTTATGACCATCAGACGGGTACCGTCATCGAGCAGAAGCTCGACCGATTCACCACTCGTGCTGCTCTCGACTATTTCGTCAGCGACCGTATCAAGATTGTCACCAACTTCAACATGACCTATACGGAAAACCAGAAGAACTACAGCGAGCTCCTCAGTATCGCTTACCAGAAAATGCCAAACCTCTCTATCTATGAGCAGGACGTCAATGGTAAGGACCTCAACGACTACTACCATATGCTCAGCACCTCTAACCCGGAATTCCGTAACGACCAGTACACCTATGTCAACCCCGTGGCTCTTGCCAAGCAGGCTAAGAACGATGAGTCTACCTATCAGATCCAGCCGGAATTCCAGTTGCACTACGACCTGCTCGGTACTCACGACGATCAGACAAGACTGAAGTACGAGGGAAAAATCCTCTTCAACATCTTCAATAAATATAACGACACATTCTATCCTTCAAGCCTCGTGACGGCGGGATGGTCCAACACCAACAACAACAAGACCACTGCTGACTCCCATAAGAGTACTGCCATCACGACGACTCACCGCTTCACCATCACACCGGTGTTCAAGAACGAAGACCACTCATTCATGGCTTTCGCTCAGTTCCAGCTTACTGACGGTTCTTCCAAGAGCACCAACAAGACCGTATGGGGTCTGCCTTCAGGTGGAATCGAGTCGCCTATCGCCGACGGTATCGTGTCTGGACTCGGCACTTCAAGCGGTCAGTGGAGAAGTGTTTACCTCACTTTCTCTGCTCACTACGCATACAAAGGAAAGTACATTGCTGACTTCAGTTTCCGTCGTGACGGTTCTACCAAGTTCGGTGACGAAAGCAGATGGGGTAACTTCCCGGCACTCTCCTTCAGATGGAACATTAGCGACGAGAAATTCATGCAGAAAATCAAATGGATTAACATGCTCTCCATCCGTCCGGGATGGGGTATTGTGGGTAACCAGCCGGGTGGTGAGTACCTCTACTTCTCTAAGTACTCTAATGCAGCGGCTTATAACGGCAACACATCCGTTGCACCTTCCAATATCCGACTCAGCTCGCTCAAGTGGGAGCAGAAAGAGACTTGGAACATCGGTTTCGACCTCGGACTCTTCAACAACATGATTACCGCTGACTTCAACATCTATACACAGAACACCAGCGACCTGCTCATGCTTAACCGCCGAATTCCGACTTCATCTGGTTACACGGCTCTCAACTACCAGAACGTGGGCGACATGCGTAACAACGGATGGGAGTTCAATATCAACGGTCAGGATGTCATCAAGGCAGGTAAGTTCAAAGCCAGCTTCAATGTCACGTTCGCCAACAACAAGAACGAAATCACAAAGATGGACGAGACCGTTCTTGCTTCCCTCAACAGCGATTTCAACAAGAGCAACGGTTCTTACCTCACACGCGTACAGCTGCATAATGCATTCGGATCTATCTACGGATTCAGGTACAAGGGTGTATATCAGTACTCCAAATACACGCCGGAGGAAGTGCCGGGCGTGAGCGGACCTAACGCTCCTGTGGCTCGCGACGAGAATGGCGTGGTCGTAGTCGACAAGAACGGTTACACCATTCCTATGGTATTCTGCTACGACAGCAACGACAAGTCATATATCTATAAGTTCAAGGGTGGTGATGCCATGTATGAGGACATCAACCACGATGGTAACATCAACGAGCTCGATATCGTATATCTTGGAAGCTCTCTGCCGAAAGTGACTGGTGGATGGGGATTCAAGCTGCAGTACGGCAGATGGAGCTGGAACAACCAGTTCAACTTCCGTGTAGGTAACAAAATCATCAACCAGGCGCGTATGAGGGCTGAGAATATGTACACCAACAACAACCAGTCCACAGCTGTCAACTGGAGATGGCGTATCGAGGGCGATGACGCACAGATTCCAAGAGCTCTCTATAAGTCGGGGTACAACTGGCTCGGTAGCGACCGCTTCATTGAGTCTGGTACTTTCATGCGACTGAACTACACGCAGATCTCTTATTCTCTCGACCCGAAACTCATCAAGGGGTGGGGACTCTCTCAGCTCAGCTTCTATCTCTCTGCCAACAACCTCTTCTGTCTCACAAGCTACTCTGGAGCTGACCCGGAAGTGGGATACGGCGGATACGGTGTCACATCTGATAACGCCAGGACCCCGAACCCCCGTTCGGTTACTATGGGCGTAACGGTTCAATTCTAAATTCTTTTCTTGTTATGGAAATAATCAAAAAACATAAAGCTTTCGTAACCAAATTGGTTGCGGCGTCATGCATCGCATTGACTCTCACAGGATGCAACGATTTCCTCTCCATTGAGCCGCAGAATGATATCGTGCTTGAGAACTACTGGACTGAGGAGGCGGACGTCAACAGTGTGCTCAACTCATGCTATGCACAACTCGAGAGCGTCGACTGCATACAGAGGATGGTCGTATGGGGTGAGTTGCGCTCCGACAACATGACAAATGGGTCGGGTACCAACAACAACCTCAACAACATTCTGAAAGAGAATATTCTGGAAACCAATAACTACACCAATTGGCAGTGCTTCTATAATGTGATCAACAGATGCAACACTGTCATCTTCTACGCACCAGAGGTCAACAAGATTGACCCGAACTTCACGGATTCCGAGCTCAGGGCCACTATCGCCGAGGCTACTACCCTCAGGTCACTCTGCTATTTCTATCTCATCCGTACTTTCAGGGATGTGCCTTATGTCACAGATCCTTCTAACGACGACACACAGGAATATCAGGTGCCTGCGACTCCTTTCAACGAGGTGCTCGACAAACTCATTGCCGACATGGAGTCTGTCAAGGAGGATGCAGTCAGAAGCTATGGCGAGGAAAGTGTGGAGAATACCTGCAGAATCACAAGATGGGCTTGCTACGCATTGCTGGCAGACCTCTACCTCTGGAAAGGGGATTACCAGAAGTGTATCAATTATTGCGACCTCGTCATCGAGCAGAAAATCAAGGAGTACGAGGAAGACTACGAGGAAAATCCCACGACACTCACCACCGAGCTCTACGGAAAATATCCGCTCATCTCTGAGTCTTCGGCTAACAGCAACTATGCTGGAAACACCTACAACGAGATTTTCGGACAGGGCAACAGCTTCGAGTCTATCTTTGAGCTCAATTTCGTGAATAACCAGTCGGTAACGAACTCTGCAGTTGGTTCATTCTATGGGTCTTCAACATCCAAAACCGGACAAATCGGAGCACCGTCGTTCCTTTATACGGATGCCTATGCCGGACTGAATGACTATTTCAAAAAGACGGACTGCAGATACCTTGAGAACATGACTGAAATCAACAGCAAGATTTACATTACGAAGTATGTGAACCAGTCAGTCTCTTTCCGTACCAGCACGACTTCCGGCAGTCAGCCCTCTGTGAACAGTTCGGTTAGGTCTAACGGCTTTGCCAACTGGATTATTTACCGACTTACTGACGTCATGCTCATGAGGGCTGAGGCAGAAGTGGAGCTCGCGGGTGATGTCACTGCTGACACACCGCTCACAGAGGAGCAGACACAGCACTACCGCAATGCGTTCGCGTGTGTCAGTGCCGTATGGAAACGTGCGAACAACAAGCGAGTTGCAACAACCGACACGCTCGTCTATGATGATTATGCTACGTCCAGGACTGCCATGGAAAACCTTGTGCTCGACGAGAGACAGAGAGAGCTCATGTTCGAGGGGAAGAGATGGTATGACCTCGTAAGAATCTCCAGACGTGACGGCGACAACACGAGGATGATTGCAAAGGTGCTGCCAAAGTTTACGGAGAATGCCAGCGTCATCCGTATCAAACTTGCCACTCAGGACATTCTCTATTGGCCTTACAACAAGGAAGAGCTCAAACAGAACCCTTATCTTGTGCAGAACCCGGCTTACGAGACGGATAATACTGAACAGAATTTTTAGCTAATTCTAAACTGTTATTGAAGTTATGAAACATAATATGATGCTTAAATTTTTTGCGGGTGTCTTAGCTCTGGCCCTCTCTGCACAATGCTTTATCAGCTGTTCGGATGAGCCTGACCTCGACAACTATTACACCTTCACTGGACAGATGGTCAGCGACTATCTCGACAGTAAACCAGAAACTTACAGCGAGTTCACTTCCATTCTCAGAAGGTCCGGACTCTACGGAATGATGGCTACATACGGCACGTACACTTGCTTCGCACCTACTAACGACGCGGTGGACAGCTATCTACGCCAGCATGGGCTTTCATCTGTCGATGAACTCACGAAAGAGGAGTGCGACACCATATCATGGAACCACATCATTCAGGAGACTTATTTCACCACTGACCTCAGCGACGGAAATATCTCCACGCCGAATATGAACAACCGCTTCCTCACTTTCTCCTGTGACAGCGACGCGCTGGCGGGAGGCAACGTGATGTACTTCATCAATATGTCTTCCAAAATCGTTGTACGCGACGACTCTGTGGAGAACGGAGTGGTACATACGCTTGACCGGGTGATTCAGCCTTCAAGCGCTTATCTGCCTGAGCTTATGCTCGAAGATAAGGCCATTGACCTCTTCACTTCTGCGCTTACTCTCACCGGACTGAACGACAGCCTTTACGAGTATCTCGACCCGAACTACACCATCGGACGTGACTCTGTATACAAGGGACAGCCCTTCCACCGTACGGGAGCAACATATATGATGTATTATCCGGAAACCAGGCAGAAACGATTCACGGTCTTCGCCGAGACGGACAATGTGTTCCGCGAGGCGGGCATCAATGACCTGGACGACCTGAAAGCTTACGCCAAGCAAATCTACGATGAGATGTATCCGGCGGATGCTGGACTCTACGACCAGGACTGGACAAACCGCAAGAACCCGCTCAACCGATTCATTGCATATCATATGTTGCCGTACTACGGTGCTATCAACGACTTTACAATCTCTGAGAGCGGTATTGACTACAAGACCACTTGTGCCATGCCGAACCTCATCGACTGCACAGACTGGTACACGACCATGATGCCAGGAACCATCATGAAGATGTCGTCTCCGTCCGAAGGTCTTTTCATCAATAGAAAAGGTGTTGCGGCCAGAGCACAGGTACGTGGCGTGAAAGTGTACACTCCTACAGAGATGAAGTCGGTTCATGATCAGGCAATGGCTGAGGCCGGATATGATGCTGATACGCTCAACCAACAGGCTATCAACGGTATATATCATTATATTGACCAAGTGCTCACTTATAACACCACCACGCGCGATGTCGTCTTCAACGACCGTATCAGATGGGATGTGGTAACCATGTCAACGGAGTTCCTCAACGCGGGAGCCAGAGGCAACACCGACGGACAGCATCTCATGGGATTCAAGCAGGTGGAAGGATGGGATTTCCATGGAATCAACCCTACACTCGCTTTGCGTGAACGTGGAGTCTGGATGGCCACTTACTCTGACGCCGTTGACCTGATCGGACAGTTCGACGTCAGCTTCAAACTGCCTCCAGTTCCGGCTAACACCTATGAGATCCGGTTTGGATATGGAGCCGGCAACGACCGAGGAGTCGTGCAGATCTACTTCGGTGAGAAGGACAACATGCAGCCGATGGGATTGCCGATCGACTTCCGTATCTGGGGTGGCGACCCGTCTATCGGATGGGTGGCTGACACTGACGACGAGGAGGAGAACAGAGCCATCGACAAGGCTATGCACAACCGTGGATACATGAAGGATATGGACTCTTGGAACCAAGGTGGATCGAACAACCTCAGGGCGAACAACGGTAAATACCGCAAGATTCTCACCACGCAGGCACTCGACCCGAATAAGGAATACTGGCTGAGAATCAAGCTCGTCATCGAAAATGCTGAGGCGGAATTGCCAATCAACTACTTCGAATTCTGTCCTAAGAGCGTATATGCAGGTCTTACTGCTGAGGATACCCATTAATCATCTTTAATTCTTTGAATAGTATGAAAAAATTAATATATAATTCTGTCTGCGGACTGATTATCGCTG
>CAMOTI010000062.1 GCA_946625675.1 uncultured Prevotellaceae bacterium
GGAAACTTCCGTCTTTTTTCTTCCCCGCTATGCCCGATATGCGTGACGTACCGAGTTCCACCGCCACTATGATAGGTTCGTTTGCCATATGTATACGATTTACTATTTATTACATGAACTTTGTCACGACTCGGCAAAGTTTAAGCAAGCTTAACTTTGCACTCGCTGCTCCAAAGTTTTCCGATTTATTTGACTATTTTTATATTTTGGCTATTTGCTTAAGGCCGGGGGGGCAATAGCAATTTATCCAAGACTATTTTTGGGATTTTTTCGGCTCTTCTTTCTTTTTGAGTTGATCTTTCTTTACTTCTTTCTTGGGCTCATCCTTCTTAGCTTCTTTCTTGGGCTCGTCCTTCTTCACTTCTTTCTTGGGCTCGTCTTTCTTCGCTTCTTTCTTGGGCTCGTCTTTCTTCACTTCATTTTTGTGCTCGCCTTTCTTATCGTCGTTCTTCACGTCGTTCTTGGAGTCGTCCTTCTTTTTAGCCTCGTCGCTATTCGGCTCAGCATTATCGGACGTGGCCTCCTCAGCCTGCTCCTCCTCATCAGGCAAGTCCACTTTCTTCTCCATCCCTTTGATGACTCCCACCACCTGGTTGTCGTACTCCAGATTAAGCACCGAATACTTGTTCCACCCTACGACAGACAGTCCGCGTTCATAGAATTTCTTGAGCCTGACGAGCTTCTTGTCGAACTTGTCGAGAGTACCCATGAAAATCTTCTGATCTCCCACCCTTGGCACGAGCGTGACAACACGGTTCTTTCTCTTGTCGTACTCCACATAAATCTGCTCAATCTGGCTGTTCCAGAACTCGTCGTTCTTGATGAAAGCCGCAAGCGGCACGAGGTCGGAGACGACGTAGTTGCGGTTGATTTCGCCATTAGCCACAATGAGGTTTTTGGCATAGAGCGAGTCGCTCTCGATGAAGTTGCCCGCCTCGTCGACATAATAATGTTCGTTTCGGCTGTCGAATACAAGCATGAGTGGCACCATCTGCTTGACCTTGACACAAAGACGGCTGGTTCCCACCTCCATGCCGTTGTTGTTGCCATAGCAGTCCACTGACGTGACGAATGGGTTTTTCGTGATGACAGTCTGGATCTGCTTCAGGTCTATGGCGCTCATCTTCTTTCCCTGCGGGAAGATGTCAGCTTCAACGAGCATGTTGGACACCACGGTGCTGTCCACCACAACGTCAGCTCCCTCCTCTTCGAAAACATACGTCACCTCCTGGCAAATCTCATCAGGATTTGTGGACTTCATTCCGACGAAGGCATATACGATATAGGCAGCCACCGCCATGAACAGAATGACGAGCAGGGATATTTTGAGAAATTTTGGGAGTTGCATGTTGAGAGTTTAGAGTTGAGAGTTTAGAGTTGAGAGTGCCATGCGGACGGCTGATGGGAGTTGATGGGAATTGATGGGAGTTGATGGGAATGATGGGGTGATGGGAATAGGAACCGATTAGTTGATGTTGTACTTGTCGGCGAGCATTTCCTGGATTTGAGGCACATAGTTCTCGATGTCGCCTGCTCCGAGAGAGACGAGCACCTGGAAATCTCCTTTAGAGAGGAGCTCGACAACATCCTCCTTGTGAACGAGGAATTTCTCCATGCCCGGTCGTAGGTTGTCGTAGATGAGCTTAGACGTGACACCTGGTATCGGCTCTTCTCTTGCGGGGTAGATGTCGCATAGATAGACGGTGTCGAGGAGCGAGAGGCTGTCGGCAAACTCGCGGTAGAAATCTCGTGTGCGAGTGTAGAGATGCGGCTGGAAAACCGCTGCGATCTTCTTGTCGGCATAGAGTTCGCGTATGGACTTGACGCTCTGCTCAATCTCGTTGGGATGGTGTGCGTAGTCGCTGAGGAACACAATCTTGTCGGTTTTGATCTTGAAGTCGAACCTTCTGTCCACTCCCTCATACGACTTCATAGCCTTCTTGATTTCGTCGGCACTGACCCCGTTGAGCTGTGCAATGGCCATGGCTGCGATTCCGTTGTCGATGTTGATGCTGACCGGCACTCCCAGCTGAATGTCCTTGATGGTTTCGATTGGGGAGACGAAGTCGAAGAAGATTTCTCCGTTTCCAATCCGTATGTTCTCGGCATGGAAGTCCCCCTTGTCGCGGGCATATTCATATACCCTGACCCCCGGCTTAACGTCCGGCTTCATCTCAAGGTCGGTGTGGATAAGGAGCACGCCGTCCTCCCTGATGAGCGACGAATAATGGCGGAAGCTCTCGAGATATGCCTCCTTGGTGCCATAGATGTCGAGGTGGTCGGGGTCTGTTGCCGTGATGACCGTCATGAATGGACGCAGCCAATGGAAAGAGCGGTCGAACTCGTCGGCCTCAATCACCACGAAGTCGCTCTTTTCTGACAGGATGTAGTTCGTGCCGTAGTTCTTGGATATGCCGCCCAGGAAGGCGTTGCAGTCCGGGCTGGACTGATGCATGATATGGGCAAGCATGGTGGAGGTGGTGGTTTTACCATGGGTACCAGCCACGCAGAGCCCCTTCATCTGGTTGGTGAGCATTCCGAGCACCTGTGCCCTTTTCTGCACGTCGAATCCGTTGTCTCTGAAAAACGAGAGTTCGGAGTGGTCGGCAGGAACTGCCGGGGTATAGACCACGAGTGTGGACTCTTTATCCTTGAAGCATGGGGCAACGAGCTGGAGGTTGTCCTCATAATGAATATCGGCTCCCTCACTGACGAGAGTCTGGGTAAGCGGAGTGGGCGTCTTGTCGTATCCACCCACATTGCATCCCTTATGCAGGAAATACCTGATGAGTGCGCTCATGCCGATTCCGCCGGCTCCAACAAAATATACTGATTTTACCATCAAAAATATTTACGATTTACAATTTACGATTTATTACATGAACTTTGTCACGACTCGGCAAAGTTTAAGCAAGCTTAACTTTGCACTCGCTGCTCCAAAGTTTTTCTATTTATTTAACTATTTTATCATTTTGGCTATTTGCCATGCGGCTGGGAGGCAAGTATAATCTTGACGATTTACTATTTACGATTTATTACATGAACTTTGTCACAACTCAACATAGCTCAAGCAAGCTTGGCTCTGTATTCGCTGCTCCAAAGTTTTCCTATTTATTTAACTATTTTATTATTTTGGCTATTTGCCATGCGGCTGGGAGGCAAGTATAATCTTGACGATTTACTATTTACGATTTATTACATGAACTTTGTCACGACTCAACATAGCTCAAGCAAGCTTGGCTCTGTATTCGCTACTCCAAAGTTTTCCTATTTATTTAACTATTTTATTATTTTGGCTATTTGCCATACGGCCGAGAAGGGCTATTTGAGTCTCAATCAACTATCCTTATTCATTGGCAATTTTCCACACCTCCTGGGCGATAACTTTGGCAGAGTCGCGGAACGCCATCTTTCCGGCATTTGCCGCAATCGACTGGAGTTTTGCCTCGTCCTTCACCGTGGTGAGCGCCACCTCCACAAGTTTTTCGCGTGCGTCGGCATCTCTGACGAGAATGGCTGCCCCTTTGTCGGACAGCGCCATGGCGTTCTTCGTTTGGTGATCCTCTGCCACATTGGGCGACGGGACGAGAATGCTGGGCTTCTCGAGCAGGCAAATTTCAGAGATGGAGCTGGCTCCTGCCCTTGATATGACGAGGTCTGCAGCCGCATACGCCTTGTCCATGTCCTTGATGAAGGCGGTGGCAGTGAGATTGTCCAACTTGTCGGCCTTGTCGAGCGCAGCCTTAATTTCCTCGGCATAGAACTTGCCGTGCTGCCAAAGAATTTGCACGTCGGAGGCGTTCCTAATATCCTGCAGATGCTGGAGAATGCTCTCGTTGACCGTTCTTGCCCCGAGGCTGCCTCCGATGACGAGTATGGTCTTCTTTCCAGGCTGTAGCCCAAGCGCCTTTTTCGCCTCCTCTTTCGTGAGCTGTACCTGTGTGAGGCTTTGTCTGACAGGATTTCCCGTCATCAGGATTTTCTCCTTTGGAAAAAACCGCTCCATTCCTTCGTAAGCCACGCAAATACGCTTTGCCTTCTTAGCGAGCAGCTTGTTGGTGACTCCTGCATAGGAGTTCTGTTCCTGAATGAGCGTAGGCACCCCCATCTTGGCTGCCTGATTGAGCAGAGGTCCGCTGGCATATCCCCCGACACCCACGGCCACGTCGGGCTGGAAGTCGGTGATGATTTTCTTTGCCATCCGCTGGCTTTTCCATATCTTGAAAAGCACAGCGATATTCTTGAATGGGTTCTTGCGATTGAATCCCTGAATCGGGAGTCCTATGATTTTGTATCCGGCATCCGGCACACGCTGCATCTCCATCCTGCCTTCAGCCCCCACGAAGAGAATCTCCGTGTCGGGATAGAGCTCCTTGATGGCGTTAGCGATGGAAATGGCGGGGAAGATGTGTCCTCCTGTACCTCCACCGCTGACGATGACTTTCAAATTTTTTCCTTTCATGATTCCGTTCTTTTTTAAGTCCATCCCTCATAATTCCGATATATCATCCTGAATTTATGGCGTTTATGACTTCCATACGACACATCAGGCTTGAGCGGACTGATATAACATGCAAAGTTACGAAAAAAGACTGAGAAAACCTTATCAAGAAGAACATTTTACGTCACAAATCCGCCTTGACCTCCCTGCTGGTCTGTCACACCATGCCCACTGAGCTGTAGACGTCGCCCGTCTCGATGACGACCGGCCGTTTGAGTTCTTTGGTGACCGCCTTCTTCTCTCCGTTTGCTTTGGAGGCATATCTGCTGATGCTGAGAATCATGCCGAAGTTGGCACTCATAATCATGATGGACGTTCCTCCATGGCTGATGAGCGGAAGGGTCTGTCCGGTCACGGGCATAAGTCCCACGGCCACAGACATGTTGACGAGTGCCTGAATGACCATCATGAGTCCGAGCCCGATGACGAGGAAAGCCGGGAAGAACCTGTCGCACTTCTGCGCCACCCTGCCCACACGGATAATCAGCATGACGAAAAGCAGCAGTACGAACACCGCTCCAGCCACCCCCATCTCCTCGATGATGATGGAGTAGATGAAGTCGGACTCAGCGTGCGGGAGGAAGTCGCGTGAGACGGAGTTTCCGACCCCGACGCCAGTGATGCCTGAAGAGGCGATAGCCACCTTCGACATGTCCTCCTGCCAGGTCTTGTCCTTGTACTCCTGGCTGTCCACATCCTCGTCGATGATGCCGACTGCAGTCTGTATGCGGTTTTTCCAAGTGAGCGCACGCTTGTATTTACCCAGGGTCTCGTCGGGAGTGACCATAAGCACGGTGACGAACAAAGCGCCGAGCACCGCCATCACGCCCACAAGCCTGTAGAGAAGTTTTCGAGGCACGTTTCCGATGATCATCATAATGAAGATGACCAATGCGAGCATCATGGCCGTGGAGAAATTCTCCGGCACGATGAGTCCGCATATAATCACTGCGAGCCACATGATCATGGTGAACGCCTTAGAATATCCCCCCTTGGTGGCCATGACCACGTTCTTCACGCCCTTCTTCGTCTGCACCTTCTCTTCCTTCTGCAACTTGGAGAGAATGACAGCAGTGGCGAGAATGAGCATGGTCTTCGCCAGCTCCGATGGCTGGAAGTTGACTCCGAACAGTGAGATCCAGCGGTGCGCGCTGTGCGACTCGTTGAGGTCGCTCTTGAGGAAGAGCGCGTAGATGAGCAGTACGACGACAACCGGAATGCCCACGATAGGCACCAGCTTGAAGTACTTGCACGGAATCTTGCTGACCAGGACGGTGATGCAGAATCCGATGAGGAGGTAGCCCACATGCGACATGAGCGGCACCCAGTGTCTGCCAGTGTCGAAAGAGAGCCTGCTCGACGCGCTGTACATCGTGACGATGGATATCATGCAGAGGAAGAAGTAGATCATCCAAAGCCCGAGGTCTCCCTTGATGATGTTCAGCTTAAAAAAATCTGTAAATTTCTTTCCCATAACTCTAATCAGTATAAGTATCTTTATTTGAGTTTATAAGTCTCTCACGCATTGCTTGAACTGCTCGCCCCGGTCCTCCATGTTCTTGAAGAGGTCGAAGCTTGCACAGCAAGGGCTGAGCAGCACGCAGTCTCCGTCCTTGGCCATGGCGAAGCAGCGGTCGACACAGTCCTTCATGGATGTGACGTCAGCCGTGGGCAGTCCGAATTGGTCGAAAGCCTCATGCAGCTTTTTGTTGTCGACGCCGAGGAAAACCAATCCCACACATTTCTCCTTGACCAGCTCGTAGAGTTCAGAGTAGTCGTTACCCTTGTCCACGCCACCGAGAATGAGCACTGTAGGTTTACGCATGCTCTCGAGAGCATACCAGCAGGCGTTGACGTTGGTGGCCTTAGAGTCGTTGACGAACTCCACCCCTCTGACCTTCCCCGCCTTCTCGAGACGATGCTCCACACCGGCAAAACTGCTGAGTCCCTTACGGATGAACTCATTGCTGACTCCGGCGATGTTGGCCGTGATACCAGCCGCGAGCGAGTTGTAGAGGTTGTGCTTGCCACGAAGAGCCAGTTCCTCCAGCTCCATATTGAAAGGCGTGGGCTTCTCGATGACATACTCCTGCTCCTCAGCGTAGGCGATGACGTCGCCCTCATGGAATTCGGAGAAGGGGAAGAGCTGCGCCTTGATGTCGTATTTCTCGAGCTCTCGCTTGATGATGGGGTCGTCGTTCCAGAAGACGAAGGCATCGTTCTCAGTGAGGTTCTGCGTGATGCGCATCTTGGAGTCGACATAGTTCTGCATCTTGAAGTCGTAGCGGTCGAGGTGGTCAGGCGTGATGTTCATGAGAATGGCAATGTCGGCCTTGAAGTCGTACATGTTGTCGAGCTGGAAGCTTGACAGCTCGATGACATAGTAGTCGTAGTCGCACTCCGCCACCTGCAGCGCGAGGCTGTTACCGATGTTTCCAGCCAGTCCCACATTGTAGCCCGCCTCCTTGAGGATGTAGTAAATGAGGGATGTGGTCGTGGTCTTTCCGTTCGAACCGGTGATGCATATCATCTTCGCGTCGGTGTAGCGTCCTGCGAACTCAATCTCCGAGATGATGTGTATCTGCTTCTCGCGTATCTTCCTGATCATAGGTGCAGTCTCAGGAATACCCGGGCTTTTGATCACTTCGTCGGCATTGAGGATTTTCTCCTCGGTATGCTGTTTTTCCTCCCACTCGATTCCATATTTGTCGAGTTGACGCTTGTATTTGTCCTTGATTTCCGACAAGTCGGAGACAAAGACATCAAAACCCTGTTTCTTAGCCAGAACGGCGGCTCCCGCCCCGCTCTCCGCTGCACCTAATATTACGATTCGAGAAGACATTGTTATTTACGATTTTTAAATTTACGATTTACGATTTATTTTAATATTTTTTCATTTTTCCAAAATCAATATTTTTTCATTTTTCCAAAACCTGCCGGCGGTGGAGCGGGCTTTGATGCCCGCTTCCGCCAGTCAGGAAGGCTGAATGAATGTTATTGAATTGAATGAATGAATGTTATTTTTCTTTTTCTTGTATTTTCTATCTGATTTTCAGCGTGATGATGGTGATGGCCGCCAAGAGGATAGTGATGATCCAGAATCGGATGGTGATCATGTTCTCATGGAGCGCCGTACCCGGTCGCTTGATGATGTACTTCGCATCCGGGAGGAGTTCGCTCTGGCGAACGCGGAAGTGGTCGTGAATCGGTGTGCGTTTGAACACCCTGAGTTTCTTACCGACCTTGTTGCCTTTCCTCGCATACGCCAGCTGCAGGATGACCGACACGCTCTCCACCAGGAAAATTCCGCAAAGGATGGGGAGCAGCAGCTCCTTATGAATGATGACCGCTGTGACGGCAATGACGCCACCGATGGCCAGTGATCCCGTGTCGCCCATGAACACCTTGGCGGGGAAGGCGTTGAACCAGAGGAATCCGATGAGCGCTCCTACAAACGCGCAGAGGAAGACGACGATTTCCTCCGACCCCGGAATAAACATGACGTTGAAGTAGTTGGCAAACTGAATATGTCCGGAGACATACGCCAGGATGCCGAGCGCCGTCCCGATGATGGCCGAGTTTCCCGCACACATGCCGTCCATACCGTCGTTGAGGTTGGCACCGTTGCTGACTGCGGTGATGACGAAGGTGGTGACAAGAATGAATAGCAGCCATCCACATGCCCTTGCCGTCTTTCCGTTGGCAATCCATGAGAAGGCGTTGAGGTAGTCGAGGTTGTTGTTCTTCATGAACGGGACAGTGGTAATGGTGGACTTGACAGGCTGGTCAGTTTTGTATACAACTTTCTCTCCGACGGTCTCCTTTGTGACCGTTTCATGCAGTACAGCCTGCGGGCTGAGGTAGAGGACGACTCCGACGAGTGTCCCCAGTGTGAATTGTCCCAGAAGCTTATACTTAGGCTTGAGTCCGTCCTTATTGCCCTTGAGCTTCTTCCAGTCGTCATAGAACCCAAGAAGTCCGAACCAGATGAGTGTGACGAGCAGTAGTATAATGTAGACATTCGATAGTTTTCCCAGCAGGAGCACGGGCACCAGCATAGAGGCGATGATGACCACACCACCCATAGAAGGAACCCCCTTCTTCTTGACTCCGTAGGGATCAATTTCCTCGTCTCTTGCCTTCTCGATATGACGTTTGCGCTTCATGTATGTGATGAATTTCTTGCTAAGCCAGAAAGACAACACCAATGACACCATCAGTGCCAGGAGCGAACGGAAGGAGACGTAGGTGAAGAGTCCCGACCCGGGCAGTCCCCACTCCTTGAAATAATGTGAGAGATGATAGAACATATATGTAATTTACGATTTAACAATTTACTATTTACTATTTATTTGACTATTTTTATATTTTGGCTATTTTCCATGCGGCCGGGAGGCTACTGTAATAAGAAGCAAAACCTGCTATTTGTTTACGATTTACAATTTACGATTTATTTTAGAATTTTATCATTATTCCTAACATACTGGCCTTGGGCTTCAGAAGCATTTGCGGACTTCTTCCTTGTCGTCGAAATGGTGTTTCACGCCTTTCACGTCCTGATAGTCCTCATGTCCCTTACCCGCGATGAGAATGACGTCGCCCTTCTGCGCGATGGTGCATGCCGTCTTAATAGCCTCACGCCTGTCGACGATGGATATGACCTTGCGCATCTGGTCCTGGTCAAGCCCGGCGAGCATGTCGTTGATGATGTCCTGCGGCTCCTCGAATCGAGGGTTGTCGCTGGTGATGATGACCTTGTCGCTCTGTCTTACCGCCTCACGCGCCATGATAGGCCGCTTGCCCTTATCGCGGTTGCCACCTGCTCCGCACACGGTGATGACCCTACCCTTGCCTTCGAGCACTCCGTGGATGGCGTTGAGCACGTTCTCCAGCGCGTCGGGCGTGTGTGCATAGTCCACGATGGCCGTATATCCCTCAGGCGCCGTAATGGCCTCGAACCGTCCGTTGACCGGCTTCATCTTGCTCATGGCCACGAGTACCTCCTGAGGGTCCTGTCCAAGCATGACCGCCGCTGCATATACAGCAAGGAGGTTGCTGACATTGAACTTTCCGATAAACTGTACGCCCACCTCTTGTCCGTTGATGTCGAGGTACATACCTTCGAAGTGACATTCGATGATTTTTGCCATGAAGTCAGCCATCCTCCCGACAGAGTAAGTCTTGACCGTAGCCTTCGTGTTCTGCACCATGACCATTCCGTTCTTGTCGTCCTTGTTGGTGACGGCGAAGGCGTCGGCCGGCAGACGGTCGAAGAATGCCTTCTTCGCGTCGCGGTAGTTCTCGAACGTCTTGTGGTAGTCGAGGTGGTCGCGTGTGAGGTTGGTGAATATGCCCCCCTTGAAGCGCAGTCCTCCGATTCGGTTTTGCGCCACTGCATGGGAACTGACCTCCATGAAAGCGAATGAGCATCCCGCCTCCACCATCTCGTTGAGCAGCTGGTTGAGCGTGATAGGGTCAGGCGTGGTGTGCTCCGTCGGTATGGCCACTCCGTCGATGTAGTTGCACACAGTGGAGAGAAGTCCACATTTGTATCCGAGGGCGCGGAACATATTGTAGAGCACGGTGGCGATGGTTGTCTTTCCGTTCGTTCCGGTTACGCCCACAAGCGTGAGTCGCGACGTGGGGTCGCTGAAGAAGTTGGTGGCCATCTGTCCAACAATCTGCTCCGTGTTTTCGACCATGACGAAGGTGACCCCGTCGGCTGGTATCTCAGGAATCGTCTGGCATACGATGGCCTTAGCCCCCGCCTCCACAGCCTTGGGTATGTAGTTATGCCCGTCGGCGGCTGTCCCCTTAACCGCGAAGAAGAGAGTGCCTTGCTCCACCTTGCGGGAGTCGAGCTGCAATGCGAGGATGTCGATGTCGGTGTCTCCGACGATCTCCCTCACTTCCACGTTCTTTATGATGTCGCTGAGTTTCATTATTGCTATTTACGATTTATGGATTGACGATTTACGATTTATTTTATTATTATTTTAATTTTTTATCCGAGTTTGATTTTGACCGTCGCGCCCCGCCGGACATCCGTCCCCGGCTTGATGCTCTGCTCCACCACCTTTCCACATCCGCGTATGGTGGCTTTCATTCCTCTCAGCTCGAGCGCATAGAGGGCGTCGCGAGCCCCCATCCCCGTGAGGTCTGGCACCTGCGACCAGTTTTCGTCGTCGTTCTGGATGACAAGCGTGTTGTTGTTGACCGACGCCTTTCCCCACATGGAGTTTCCGTCGGACTCGATTCTGGGCGTAAGTCCGAGAGCGCTGAGCACATACTTCGCCGCCGCCATATTGCCGTTCTTCACGAGAGGTATGACTGAGTTTGTGGTGTCGCATGCCAGCCTGATGTTGGTGGTGACATGCTTGGAGTAGACCTGCTCAGCGATTTTGAGGAACACAGGTCCCGCCGTTGCTCCTCCCGACACGGGGTTGTGTGCCGTCTTGATAGACACGAGGCAGGTGTATTGAGGGTTGTCCGACGGATAGTATCCGCAGAAAGAGACGTAATGTCTGGGGTTCGCAGAGTGGTATCCTCCTTTCTCGTCGGCCACCTGTGCCGTTCCGGTCTTTCCTGAGATATAGAAATACTTGCTGCGTGCCCGCTTTCCCGTGCCGCCCTGTCCGTTGACCACCTCCTTGAGAATTTCCTGAATGGCGTGTACGGTGGTGTCCTTACAGATATGCTCATTGATGACTCCGACAGGAAATTCCTCCACCATCTCGCCGTTCTTTGCCAGTCCTCTGACCACCCTCGGCCTCACCATCCTTCCGTTATTGGCGATGGCGTTATAGAAAGTGCAGATGGAGATAGGCGGGAGCTGCGAGTTGTAGCCGATGGCCATCCACGGCAGCGACACCTTCGACCAATATTTCTTGTTCTCCTCTGGTCCGAGGATGAGCGGATTGGCTGTTCCCGGAATTTCGAATCCGATAGGGCTTCCGATTCCGATCCGTCTGAGTCCGTTGACAAAGCGCTGCGGGTCGTTCTTATAGTGACTGTCGATGAGTCGGCTGACCCCGATGTTGGACGAGTACTTGACCGCCGACTTGACGTCGATACGTCCATGTCCGCCTCCGCTGTCGCGCATCTTTCGTCCGTACATTTCGACCTCTCCCCCTCCTGTGTCCACCATGTCGTTCATGGTGATTTCACCGTCGTCGAGGGCCACCATGATAGACGCCGTCTTGAACGTGGATCCCGGCTCCATCATCGCACCCACCGCGTTGTTGAGGTTGTCGATATATGTTCCTTCCGGCGTACGGTTGAGGTTGACTATGGCCTTGATGTCGCCCGTCGGCACGTCCATGAGAATGCAGACGCCAAACTCAGCCTCCACCTCCTGGAGTTTTTCCCTGAGTGCCTTTTCGCAGATGTCCTGCATGGTGACGTCGATGGTGGTGAGCACGTCGTATCCGTCGACCTGTGGTTCGAGCATGATGTCTACAACATTGGACTTGGACCTCAAAATTTTCTTGGCCTTGAGCCCCGGCTTTCCCCTGAGCAGCGAGTCGTACTTAAGCTCGATGCCCGCCTTAGCCACGTCCTTCGCCTTTTCCATGTCGCCCACGTCGGTTCGCACGAGATCGCCGAGTGTTCGGCTGGCAAGATTTCCAAACGGTTTTTCTCTGTAGTTCACGACTTTGAGTTTGAGTCCGCTGGCATATTTTCCCGGTTTGTCGAAAATCGGAATTTCCTTAAGTTTCTGGTATTCCTGATAGTCGAAGAGATGTCCTCTGAAGAGATTGCAATGGCGTGAGTTTCTGAGAAGGCTCCTGACGAGGTTGTTCTTCACGGAGTCGGCATTCACACATTCCGGGCAGAGGCGAGCAACAGCCCTGCTGATGGAGTCGATATGCGGCTGAAACTCCTCTCTCCTCTTTGCGATGTAGTCCAACCTCTCGAGTGAGTCCTTGAGATACTTTTCCGGATTCTTCAGCTTGTCCTTCTTCCTGAGCACAGGCATGTTGGGATAAAGGTCGCAGGCAATCATGAGCTTAGGTATAGAGGTTGAGAGGTATCCTCCGTCCACCGACAGGATGTTCCCCCTGATTGGCTCCGCCACGTCGATGCTTCCGTCGACATGTTGCTTCTTGTACTCCATCCACTCTTCCTTGTCGACGGTCATGACCTTTACCATCTGATAGATGACTGCAATGCACACGATGATGATGATCCCCACGATATATGGGAATTTTCCGGTTATGTATTTCTTGTCAAACTTCATCATAGTCTTGGTTCTTTTTAATCTTGTCGGTTGCTGTTGTTCTCTTTCTTCCGAATGCTTCGTCCGTTCCTCCGGATTATCAGTTTGTGCGTTTCGGCCTGTTTATTTATCTTGATTTCAATGACTGGGTTCTATTTGTCTTGCTGCTTCGGTAGGGCGAAAGGTGGCAGGTTGTTGCTGAGCATGGTGGTGTCGCCCGCGGCGATGAGCCTCTGCTCCACCGACGTCTGCCTCTGCTTATTGAGCAGCTTGCTGGCCTGGGAAAGCACCTTGCTGTTTTTCCGCTCGTACTCCACGTTGAGGCTGTCGATCTTGATGATGTCCTGGAGGCTGCTGTATCTGTTGCCCGTGTAGAGTAGCAGGAGAATCACGCAGAAGATGATAAATATGACCTGGTTGAGGAAGAACTTTGACATGAGGATGTCTCCCCCCATGACCTTCCTGAACGACAGTTTCTCATCGTCTTCTCCACCCTCGTCGTCAGCGAATCGCTTGATAGCCTCAATGCTTTCCTTCCGTTGCTCGTCCTTCCGCTGTTCGTCTGCATTCTCGACGATGGTCTGCTCCTCGTCGCTGATTTCCACAAATCCGTCGTTTTTGCTCTTGTCACTCATTATTATATTATATATATAAGCAGTTCAAATTTTGGGTTGTTGTTCTCATTTCCGCTCCGCCACTCTGAGTTTAGCGCTTCGGGAGCGAGGGTTGCGTTGCATCTCGTCGTCGTCGGGTGTGACCACCTTCCTGTTGACCAGCACGAATGGCGAAACGACATTGCCATAGAAGTCTTTCTGCTCGTCCCCCTCGCAGTTGCCAGTGCGCATCAGGTTTTTCACCATCCTGTCCTCCAGCGAGTGATATGTGATGACCACGAGCCTGCCTTCAGGCTTGAGCAGCCGTTCTGCCCCGTTGAGCATTTCCTTGAGCGCCTGCATCTCCTGGTTGACCTCAATCCTGAGCGCCTGGAACGCCTTTGCCATGTCCTTCTTCGCCCTCTGCTGCTTGCAGAAGGGTTCGAGGGTGGAGACGAGGTCACCCACTGTGAGCAGCTTGCTGTTCTTCCGTTTTCTGACGATGGCCTCCGCCACTTTTCGGCTGTTCTTCATCTCTCCATAGAGGAAAAAGATGTCTGCCAGCCTTTTCTCGTCGTATGCGTTGAGCACGTCGGCCGCGGTGACTTCTGCTTTCTGGTTCATCCTCATGTCGAGCGGCGCATCGAATCGGAATGAGAATCCCCTCGTGTCGCTGTCGAAATGTCGTGATGAGACACCGAGGTCGGCCAGAATGCCGTCGACTTTCTCCACTCCATAGAATTTCAGGAAGTTGCCCATGAATCTGAAATTACTCCTGACAAACTGGAACGAGTTTTCGATGTCGCCGTATATGTCTCTCTCATGAATGAAGTTCTCGTAGGCCTCCAGGTCCTGGTCGAACCCGTATAGCATTCCGTTCCCCTTGATTCTTCTGAGAATCTCCTTTGAATGTCCTCCCCCTCCGAACGTGGCATCCACGTATACGCCGCCGTTGCAGACGTTGAGCGCGTCGACGCTCTGATTCAGCAAAACGGGTATATGATAGTTTTCAGCCATACTCAATTCAGTTTAAGGTTCATCCAATTTCCACATATATTTCCTATCGGCACGCCTCCTTGCCCGCGCACCGTCTTAAAGTTCAAGTCCGGCCATAGCAGCTTGTAGCTCCTCACCTTCGTCGAAATCGTCGGCGAAGTGAGCCTGGTAGTTCTCCATTCCCCAGACCTCGATTTTGTCGGTGACGGCCTGAAAGATGATGTCCTGCTTGATGCCAGCCTTTTCCATCTTACGTTTGTTGATGAGGAAGCGTCCGTTTCCGTCGAGCTCAAACTTCTCCACTCCAGCGACATATTTGCGCAGAATGTCCTGGTGCTTTCGGTTCCATTTGTTGAGCTTGGACTCCAGCTCGTCAAGATCGCGGTTCCACACCGACTCGGGATAAATGATGAGACAATCCTGGTAGAAGTCGATGCGCATGTAGAGCGTACGCTCTCCCTCCGCCTCGAGCACCTTCCTGAAGGCTGCCGGTAGAATGACCCTACCCTTGGCGTCCACCTTCGCAGAAAAATCACCAAAAAATCTCATAACTAATTTATCTTAATTTATTGTTCCGTCGGTCGGCATAAACCAAACTTTTTGCAAAGATAATAAAAAAAACCACTTCCACCCACTTTTTTGGAATATTTTTGAAAAAAATTTTTATTTTCCAATTTTAAAAAATCTAACATACTGATTTTCAAGTAGCAGAAAGTACAAAAACTTGGTGGGGAAAAGTGGTTGCTATCTCCGGTTTTACAATTGTAACATATTTATAAAAAAATAAACAATTTCAAACGACGCATGGTCCATGGGGACAGCTATTACGAAGAAGAAGCAGTCTGCGCCAGCCCTTTTCACGGCAAAAACAGGCAGAAAGTGCAGTTTTTTTCAACTAATACGTAAATAATTCAAAAATAATGCTTAACTTTGCAGTGAGAACAGAGAAACAACAACAAGAGAAAAAATAATTAACACAACAAAACACCGACAATGGAGGAAAACAAAGAACACCGCCACGAACACCACAAAGGCAGTTCGCATCATCATTCGGGGAGCAAGCATACACATACCCACAGCCACGTGAGCACGTCGAAGGCTCTGAAAGCCCTGAAAGTGTGCATCGGCATCAATGCCGTGTACCTCATCGCTGAGGCTCTGATAGGAATGAAGGAGAACTCACTCTCCCTGATCACTGACGCAGGCTACAACCTGGGCGACGTGTTGGTTTTGGCTCTGGCCTACTTCTCGCTTCGCCTGAAGTCCACGCCGAGCTACCAACTTGAGTCTACCACCTACAAGAAGTACAGCGCCCTGTCGCTGCTCATCAACTCAGCCATCCTGCTTGTGGCAGTAGGCTTCGTCAGCCTGCTGGCCTGGGCGAAACTGCGCGACGGATTCTCACACTGCAGCGCCGGTCTGGCGATGGCTGTCACCGCAGGTGTCGGCATCGTGGTGAACGGCATCACAGCCTGGATACTGCGTAAGAACTCCCGTCACTCCACCGGCATGAAGAGTGCCGCGGTGAACATGATGGCCGACACGTTTGTGTCAGTGGTCGTCGTTGTTGCCGGCATCATCCTGATAGTGAGTCCCGCCTGCACATGGGCAGACCCTGCAGCCACCCTCATAGCAGCCCTGGTTATCCTGTGCTTCACCGTGAAGCTGCTTTACGTCTACGTGAAGAGAGGTTTCCTCGTGTTTCCCGAGCATATCGACACGGCCAAAGTGCTTAACGTCCTGAAGCAGAACGACCACGTGATAAACTGCCGCCACCTGAACATTTGGAAGAACAGTGCCGACGAGCTGGAAGTGAGTGCTCACCTGTCGCTCGACGACATGACGGCCGTGGAGTTGGTGAAGAAAGAGGCCAAGCACAGCCTGCGCAACATGGGCTTCGAGATTGTGACACTCGCATTCAAGAAACACAAGGAAGACTGAAGGTATTGACGATTTACGATTTACGATTTATTACATGAACTTTGTCACGACTCGGCAAAGTTTAAGCAAGCATAACTTTGCACTCGCTGCTCCAAAGTTTTTCGATTTATTTGGCTATTTTTAAATTTCAGCTATTTGCCATGCGGCCGGGAGGCAACGATGTAAACAGGCAGGCTACACAATCAACAGCGACCAATTAATCTCAATTTACGATTTAAGCAGAGCGCAATCGTCAAAATATAATAAAAAACGCAAGGAAGAGTCATCTTTTTTGCGTTTTTTCTTGCTTATATGGAAACAAACCGATAACTTTGCAAGCGGAAATTCTGCCTCGGCAGGATTTTCGTGTGATTTTCAGGACCAAAATTTTTCAAACTCAAAACCAATTAATTATGAAAAAGTTTTACAGCAGCCTCGTAGCCTTATGCCTAATTTTGGCTGGCGGCATGATGATGGTGTCATGTGACGAGGACACAGAGGACGCCACTGACCTGTCGGGCGAATGGGAAGGCAACATGGGTATGTTCATCGACTATGCCGGCTACCGCTACGACGCGCACAACACATGGATCGTGTTCTACCCCGACTATGAGTACGCCACCCACGGCTATGGTGAGGAAGTAGACTACTTCACCAGTGACTGCCCTTACCGTTATCAGAACCTATATTTTGAGTGGCGAATCCGCGACCACGTGCTATACCTCACCTACCCTTACAACCACGAGCTGGACGTAGCGATTTATGACTACAGCTTCCGTAAGAGCCGCACAGTATTGGAGTTCAGCATCAACAACGAGTATTTCTGCCGCCTGAACAAGCTGAGGGACTTTACAGACAACTGGTACTGGTGGGATCACGACGACGCCATCATGGAGAACAACCACGAATACTACCACTACATGACGTGGGCAGAGTGGAACCTGTCCAAGAGCCGCGAGGGCGGAGTTGCTACTTCCGGAAACAACGCTGTCAAGCCTGAAAACGTGAAGTTAGGGCGCGATTTCTCGAAATTTGAGCATGTAAATGCAGTTAAATAGTAAAAAAACCTGAAAAAGTTTTGCAGGTTAAGAAAAAAAGCGTACCTTTGCACTCGCAAACGGAAAACGGTCCGTCACTGCGAGTGCAAAAGGATGGCGAGATAGCTCAGCTGGTTAGAGCGTCGGATTCATAATCCGAAGGTCAAGGGTTCAAGTCCCTTTCTCGCTACAAAATTGGAAATCAGAGGGTTAACAAAAAAAATAACCTCCTGTTTTT
>CAMOTI010000063.1 GCA_946625675.1 uncultured Prevotellaceae bacterium
CGCAAGACCACTCCGGGCATGCGTATGCTGGAGAAGCTGGCTGTGAAGATTGGTGGCGGCACAAACCACCGTATCGGCCTCTTCGACATGATCCTGCTCAAGGACAACCACATCGACTTCGCAGGAGGCATCGAAAACGCCATCTCACGCTGCCATGAGTACCTGAAAGAAAAAGGCAAAGACCTGAAAATCGAGATAGAGGTGCGCGACTTCGCTGAGCTGCAGCGTGTGCTCGACTTCGGCGGCGTAGACCGTATCATGCTTGACAACTTCACTCCAGCCGAGACGAAGAAGGCGGTGGAACTCATCGCCGGACGCTACGAGACAGAGTCGTCAGGAGGCATCACCTTCGACACCATCCGCGACTATGCAGAGCAAGGCGTGGACTTCATCTCTGTCGGTGCGCTCACCCATTCGGTAAAAGGACTCGACATGAGCTTCAAGGCAGCCGACTCCGACAAGCTGGTCATTAAATAATAACGGTTGTTGTTTTAAACCGGTATATCCAGGAATGATTATCTGAAAATTTTAATAATGAAAAGAATCTTTTATACAATATGTTTGGTTGCCTTGATGGCAATCAGTGAGAAAGCTGCTGCCTGTACGAATTTCATAGTTGGAAAGGATGCCTCCTCAGACGGCAGCGTGATGGTTACCTACAATGCTGACTCTTACGGCATGTACGGCAATATGTACCGCCATGTGGGGGGTACACACGCCAAGGATGAGATGCGTGACATCTATGACTGGGACACCAATCAGTATCATGGTCAGATTCGTCAGGCAGAGCGTACCTACAACGTTGTGGGGCAGATCAACGAGAATCAGGTGACCATCACTGAGACGACTTTCGGAGGCCGAGAGGAGATGGTGGATCCTGAGGGCATCATGGACTATGGCTCGCTTATTTACGTCACGTTGGAGCGTGCAACCAGTGCTCGAAATGCCATCGACATCATGACGTCACTCGTTGCCGAGTATGGCTATAACAGTGAGGGCGAGAGTTTCTCCATTGCAGACAAAAACGAGGCTTGGATACTCGAGATGGTAGGAAAGGGCCCAGGCAACAAAGGTGCGGTGTGGGTGGCCATCCGCATTCCTGACGACTGTATCTGTGCCCATGCCAATCAGAGCCGCATCACGAAATTCAATATGAAGGACAAAGAGAATGTTCTTTATGCTAAGGATGTGGTGAAGGTGGCCCGAAAAAAGGGTTTCTTCGATGGAAAAGACGAGGATTTCTCATTCCGTGATGCTTATAACCCACTTGATTTCAGTGGTATTCGTTATTGTGACGCCCGTGTGTGGAGTTTCTTTAACCACCATGTGGACGGCATGGACCGCTTTCTCCCTTACATCAACGGAGAGGATTTGAAAGGCGAGATGCCACTATACTACAAGCCTAAGACAAAATTGTCACTACGCACTCTCATGCAGGATATGCGAGACCACTACGAGGACACGCCGCTCGACATCCGCAACGGACTGGGCGCCGGACCGTTCCACATGCCTTACCGGCCCTCTCCACTTTCTGCGAAGGTGGACAGCGTGGAGTATTTCAACGAGCGTCCGATATCCACAGTTCAGACTGGCTTCTCCATTGTGGCACAGATGCGTAATTGGCTTCCTGATGCAATAGGAGGCATTGCATGGTGGACTAACGATGACCCGAATATGGCTGCTTACACCCCTGTATACTGCGGTGTGAACGAGATTCCTCTTTGTTATCAGCGTATCGCCGATAAGCAGGATGAGATTACCTTCTCCTTCGGATCAGCTTTTTGGATGTGCAATATGGTGGCAAACATTGTTTATCCCTTCTACGACAAGATGTTCCCCGACCTGGAGAGAGTACGAAATGAACTGGAATTTGGGTTCTACGACAATCAGGCGTCGATTGAGAGCCAGGCCAAGTCACTTTATGATGAGGACCCTCAGAAAGCCAAGTCCCTGCTTACGGATTATTCGCTGAAGCAGGCCGATAAGATGATGTCTCAGTGGTACGCTCTCTTTAAGTATATTGTTGTGAAGCATAACGACATGGTGGTCAAACCGGAGGAGAACGGCGAGTTCAAGCGCAGCCCCTATGGGCTGGGAGCCGGCGTGAAACGCCCGGGCTATCCCGAGGACTACTGGCGCAAGATCGTCAAGGAAGAAGGCGACCGCTACCGTATGAGATGATCTTTTTTCAGTTTAAAGTTGAAAGTTGAATGAGATTTCAGTATTTCGACATAAAAATCAGAACAGAAACTAATTTTTTATTAACCATAAAATGAATTCATTATGCAAGAAGAGCTTTTGAAAAAATGTGAGGAAGTGGCAAAAAAATGGGCCACCGACCCCGTGTTCGATGAGGCCACTCGTGCTGAGGCACAGGCCATGCTCGACAGTGAGGACAAGTCTCAGCTGATTGACAGCTTCTATCAGACGCTGGAATTCGGCACTGGCGGCCTGCGCGGCATCATGGGCGTGGGCACGAACCGAATGAACATCTATATCGTGGGCGCTGCCACTCAGGGCTTCGCCAACTACATCAACAAGGCATTCCCGGGACGTAAGGACCTGAGCGTGGTGGTTGGACACGACTGCCGAAACCACGGACGCGAGTTTGCAGAGACCGTAGCCAACATCTTCTCTGCCAACGGCATCAAGGCTTATCTCTTCGAGAGCCTGCGTCCTACTCCTGAGATTTCGTTTGCCATCCGCCAGCTGGGTGCACAGGCCGGTGTGAACGTGACTGCTTCTCACAACCCGAAGGAATATAACGGCTACAAGGCTTATTGGGATGATGGTGCACAGGTGCTTGCGCCCCACGATGTGGGTATCATCAACGAGGTGAACGCCGTGAAGATGGAGGATGTGAAGTGGGAAGGCAACCCCGACCTCATCCAAATCATCGGTGGTGAGATGGACTGGGACTACCTACAGGCAGTGAAGGAGGCGATGGTGGACCAGGATGTGATCCTGCGCCAGAAAGACCTCAACATCGTGTACACACCGTTGCATGGCACTGGCCGTGTCATCATTCCGGAGGCTCTCCGCTCATGGGGATTCCAGAACATCCATGTGGTGCCGGAGCAGATGGTGATCGACGGTAATTTCCCTACGGTGGTAAGTCCGAACCCGGAGAACTCTGAGGCCATGACGCTGGGAATGAAACTGGGTACGAAGCTGAATGCCGACCTCGTGATTGCCAGCGACCCCGATGCCGACCGTCTGGCCATCGTATGCCGCAACAGCGACGGCGAGTGGGAAATCCTGAACGGCAACCAGACCTGCATGATGTTCGCATGGTATATCATCGCCAACAAGAAGAAGCTGGGTCAGCTCAAGGGCAACGAGTTCCTGGTTAAGACCATCGTGACCACCGAGATCATCAAGCGAATCGCCGACAAGAACGGAGTGGAGATGATGGACTGCTACACCGGCTTCAAATGGATTGCCGCTCTCATCCGCGAGAACGAGGGTGTGAAGAAGTATATCGGCGGTGGCGAGGAGAGCTTCGGCTTCCTGCCGTTCGACAAGGTGCGCGACAAGGACAGCCCAGCATCCATCTGCCTCATCTGCGAGATTGCCGCATGGGCAAAGGACAACGGCAAGACGCTCTACGACCTGCTGATGGACATCTACCTGGAGTATGGATTCACCTACAACAAGGCCATCAACGTGGTGAAGCCGGGCAAGAGCGGCGCTGACGAGATCAAGGCGATGATGGAGAACTTCCGTCAGAATCCTCCGAAGGAGCTGGCCGGGTCGAAGGTGGTGCTTTCTAAGGACTATAAGACCCTGGAGGCCCGCGATGCCGACGGCAATGTGTGCAAGCTGGAGATGCCCGACACGAGCAACGTGCTGCAGTACTTCACTGAGAACGGCAGCAAGGTGAGCGTTCGCCCTTCAGGCACTGAGCCCAAGATCAAGTTCTACGTTGAGGCGCCGGGTGAGCTGAAGAGCGCTGCCGACTACAAGGCTGCATGCAAGAAGGCCGAGGCCTACGTGGATGAAATCACCAAGTCGCTCGGTGTATAACTGCCTGTACGACGACTCAAAAATTGAAGCGAGGGTGTTTACCGACACTCTCGCTTCATTTTTTTCATTATTTCCACTTGATTTTCTACAAAAAAAATTGCAATGTACAGGGAAAATGTTTAACTTTGCATAGTAGTAACCTTAAAACACAATTGCCAATATGAAAGGTATGAAAGGAAAGAAAGAGCGTTTCTTGACGCTGCTGATGTCCACGGAGCGTGACGGCATCATCCGCACAGTGAAGATGCTGGAGAAGATTGGTTTCTTCACGGCTCCGGCAAGTTCGAGATTTCATCTTAACCATGAGGGAGGATTATTGGAGCACTCGTTGAACGTCTGCAATATGGCGCTCGACTTGCGTGAAGTAGTGCTCAAGCGTAAACCGGATCTGGAGGAGCGACTTCCTGTCGACAGTATTTTGCTTGCGTCGTTGTTGCACGATGTGTGCAAGGCTGACATCTACAAGCCAACGACGCGCAAGCAGAAGAATGATAAAGGCGAGTGGGAGGATGTTCCCTCTTACGAGGTAGACCATGGAGAGTTCCCATTCGGACACGGCGAGAAGTCGGTGATTCTGCTGTTGCAGGCCGGTCTGAAGCTGACCAACGACGAGGCTCTGGCCATCCGGTGGCACATGCAGGCATGGGACCTCCCGTTCCAGTCGGCCGACATCAAGGGAAATTTCAACAAGGCACGCGAGGAATGTCCGCTTGTGCAGCTGCTCATCGCCGCCGACGGCCTGGCCAGCCAGCTGGAAGGGTAGCAGGAGAAAGATTATTGAATAAAAAGATGCCATAACCAATTGGTTATGGCATCTTTTTATTAATGGCGATAATGTGTTTATATGGAAGGTTAATAAAAACAAGAAGGATGCCTTTGTTTCGCGGTTTTCCTTTTGTCCTTATTTGAATATCAGCTGGGCGAACTGGTAGAGACTCCGTCTCCAGGTTTGCCATTCGTGTGCTGTCTCCGGAGAGACGTAAGAGACTGCATTGATGCCCAGTTCCTTCAGCGACTCAGCCGCCTGGTCCACACCCATGTTCTCCTTTCCTCCGCAACTCATGAACAGCACTTTGTTGGTCTGCTTGAATTCGGCGGCTTCCTGCAGTTCCTCCGTTCTGAAGGTACCTCCGCTGAACATGCCTACGTATGCGAACAGGGTAGGGTTCATGAGGGTGATCATGTGGGTCTGCATGCCTCCCATGGATAGTCCGGCGAGCGCCCGGTGCTGAGGGTCTGCAATCACCCGGTAGTTCTTCTCAACCATGGGGATGATGTCTTTCAGCAGGACTTCCTGGAATCCGTTGAATCCTCCTCTTCCGCGTCGTGGTCCTCCCTGTCGTCTTGGTCCCTGCTGTCCGTCGGGTCTGCGGTTCTGCCCCATCTGCGGCCTTTGGCCTTGGCCGTCCTGGCCTTCGGGACGTGGCCTCATACCCGGAAATCCGAACGGTGGTTGTGCCTGCGTGGTGTCGGGGTGTGCGGGTATGGCATTCAGTCCGTTGTCCATCACGATGATGAACGGCACCGCTTTGCCGTCTGCAATCAGGTTGTCCATGATGATTCCCGTTTTTCCCTGTGCTGACCATCCCGTCTCGTTCTCTCCCATGCCGTGCTGGAGGTAAAGCACCGGGAATTTCCTGTCGGGGTTCTCGCGGTAGGCGGCCGGCAGGTAGACATAGCAGTGGCGCATCTTTTCTGTCACAGATGAATAATAATACACTTCGTTGACGGAGCCCTGTGGCACGTTCCTCACGGTATAGAACTCCTCGTCCTTGGCAGGCACGTCGATACCGCTTCCCCATCTGCTTGCGCCATAGTAGTATTTGCTGCCCGGGTCGGGAACGGATGCTCCGTCGATGTTGAGCTGATAGTAGTGGAAGCCCTCATCCTGTGGCGCTGACTCCCCGGTCCACACTCCTTCGGCGTTCTTCACCATGTCGTATTTCACGCCCCCGATGTCAAGTTTCACGCTGGTGGCTTGCGGAGCGGAAATCTGTGCTCTCACCATCCGCTGTGAGTTCACCATCGGATATTCCTTGCCCTCCTGATTCGTGGTGGCGGGTTTGAAATCCTCAACTACCTGCCCACTGGCAGTCATGGCCGTCATTGCGGCCATTATCATCAACATTCGTCTCATAATAGAATAATTTAGTTATTAAAAGGTATGTTTTTATTGAGGGGGTGGAGCCCTGAAAGTGTGGCAGACCAGTCCCCCTCACGAAAATAGTCGATTATTTTGTTAGACTTGCGTTTTGTTCAAAAGTAAAGTCCCATCCCCAAATATTCTTTCAAAAGGATGGGCTTTTCGGGCTGTTTTTCCGTGATTGCCCTGTCGTATTTGAAACATTTGTTTTAGAAAATGAATCATAAATAATTAATTATTTAAAGAAAGATGAAGAATAAAACTTTTGAAACGAAAAGAATATAGTTGTTCAGTTATTTTTGCTTACATTTGCAACGTAAAAATCATTGAAAGGATAAGCCCAGCGACAAATATCAGTGAAAAAAACTATAAAACTCTTACGCCTATGAAAAAAATCTCAACTATCCTGCTAGCGATGCTGGCTGCCGCGTCGGTTCATGCCACAACGCACATCGTCCAGCTGATGAGCACCCGATACCAGACCGTCACTGGTTTCGGAGCTGCCTGCTGCGACGGTGCGATGTGTCCATACGGCAACGACACGCAGCCGGTCCGGCTTCTTTACGGTCCGACGTCGAAGATCGGACTGAACATCATGCGGATGGAAATCTCGCCGAACTTCAAGGGCGACATCTCCTATTCCGACATCGGATGGGACACTCCCTACGACTGGCACGGCTCGCTGCCGTCGGCCAAGATTGTGAAGCAGCGTGGCGGAATCGTTTTCGGCACTCCCTGGTCGCCTCCAGGCGACTATAAGACCAACGGAACGGCTCAGGGCGGCAATTCCGATGCCCAGGGGAAGCAGCGTGGCGCCTTGCGAGAGGACTGCTACAGCAAGTTCTTCCCTTGGTTCAACACGTTTTTGGCTTACATGAAGAGCAACGGTGTCAATGTGGATGCCGTATCCGTGCAGAACGAGCCAGACTGGTGGGTTGACTACTCCGGATGCCTCTACACGCCTCAACAGCAACTGAACCTGGTGAAGAACTATGCCAAGGACCTTGACCGTTCGAAATACAATGGCGTACGGCTCATCAGCGCGGAACCGCTCGGCTTCGACCCACAGTACTCCAACATGCTGCTGAACGACCCGGTGGCACGTGAGCAAATCGACATCATCGCGGGACACCTCTATGGACATCCGCCACTTGGCAATATGAAGGCCGCAGCCGAGCTGGCCGCCAAGTACGGCAAGGAAGTATGGATGACCGAGCACTCCGTGACCGACAACATTGACCACCTGCCTTACTGGTCGGAGCAACTGGTGTTCGCCCGCGAGTTGAACGAATGTATGCTGGCAGGTTGTACCG
The DNA here is from genome assembly GCA_946625675.1 of uncultured Prevotellaceae bacterium. Classification (GTDB taxonomy): domain Bacteria; phylum Bacteroidota; class Bacteroidia; order Bacteroidales; family Bacteroidaceae; genus UBA3839. The sequence goes on from CAMOTI010000063.1 coordinate 7,483, forward strand.
GCTACATCTACTGGTATATGCGTGCCCATTGGGCATTTATCGGTACGGGTGAGGCCAAATATAATCCGGGCAACACGAAGAACACCCTCTTGCCGCGTGCTTACGTCATGTCGCACTTCTCCAAGTACGTCACCGGCTCCACACGCATTAACACGAGAGCCTCATTCAAAACCGAGACAGACTCGCCGCTTGAGACATCTGCCTATATCAAGGGAGACTCCCTCATCGTGATTGCCATCAACTCCACCGCCACCGAACATAAACTGAAGGTGAAGTTCCCGGAGTATGTGAAGAGTGCCATGCGCCTGTTGTCCACCGGCAACGAGAAGGCGAACCTTTGTCAGACAGAGGACATCCCGGTGGAACAGCCCGTGAAGGAGGTCACAACTACCTTCCCTGCCAACAGCCTGAGCACCTTCGTCTTCATGATTGACCGTGAATACACCGCCATAGACGAGGTGACGGCTCCAACCGCCAACGGTCCCAAGACCTACTACGACCTACAGGGACGCCGTCTCAGCCATCCCCACGGACTCTGCATCGAGCGGAGTGCCGACGGAAAAGCCGTGAAGGTGTTCATCAAGAACTGATCAGACAAACAATACGAAAAAAGGCTGCTCTCTGTTGGGGCAGCCTTTTTTTGGTACGCTTGAACGCCATCCATGACAGACTATCGTCTTGTCTTCTCGTTTCTTTCGGGTTGGAAAAATTTCAAACCTCAAACCTCAAATTTCAAAGTCTCTGTCCGGATGGCTAAATTTCAAACCTCAAACTTCAAATTTCAAATTCTCTGTCTTCTACATGCTCTCCTTCAGTATCTCCGTGATGTCTTCGGGCTTTAGGTCGAGATATCCGGCAGGATAGCAGATGGTTCCGGCGGTGATGCCCGGAATCATGTCGTCGGTGGCTCCGAGTTCGCTGATGGTCAGGGGAAGTCCAATCTCCACCATCCAGCTTTTCAGTGCCTCAAGTCCTGCCTGGGCAATCTGCTCGTCGGTCATGCCTTCTCCCTGGATGTCCCATACGTTCCTGGCGAAGCGGACAAACTTCTGCAGACCTGGTTTCATGGCCCTGCGATAATATGCCATCGACACAGAAGCCAGTGCGTAGCCGTGAGGTGCGTGTGTCCATGCGCCTACGGAATGTCCGATCATGTGTACCATCCAGTCCTGTCGCTTTCCCAGTCCGATGAGCGTGTTGAGTGCCCAGGTTGCGGTCCACATGATGTTGGAGCGTGCCTCATAGTCCTGCGGGTTCTTCACCGCCTTGCGCGATGCCACGATCAGTCCGCGCATCAGACCCTCAGAGAGGTAGTCGCTTGTGTTGTCGTCCGTGTCGCTGAAATACTGCTCCATGATATGGTTCATGATGTCGTAGATGCCTGCCTTCATTTGGTTCTCTGGCACGGTCATCGTGAACTTCGGATTCAGGATGGAGAACTTGGGCATCAGACGGTCGTCGAAGACATGGCCCACCTTGAGCATATGCTCCGTGTCGGTGATGACCGAACCTCCGTTCATTTCCGACCCCGTTCCTGCCATCGTCAGGATGCAGCCCACGGGCAGGATTTTCTGGTCCTTGTCGGGGTCCTGCTGCTTCAGCCAGAACTGGTCCCAGTAGTCGCCGTCGTATGCAGTCGCTGCTGCCACACCCTTTGAATAGTCGCAAACGCTGCCGCCGCCGAGAGAGAGAATCAGGTCGATCTCGTTCTCGCGTGCAAGCTTCACGCCCTCGTGCAGTTTCTCCAGCGTGGGGTTGCTCATCACGCCTGGATTCTCCACGATGGTCTTGCCTGCCTCCTTGAGGATGGCCAACACATGGTCGTAGATGCCGTTTCGCTTCACGCTGCCGCTGCCGTAGTTCAGCAGTACGACGGGACCGTAGTTCTTCAACTCGTCCTTGAGGTAGTTCAGGGACTCTTCACCAAAATACAGCTTGGTGGGATTGTGATATGAGAAGTTTCCTTGCATAGCTTTTATTGTTATTTCAGTTTGTTGTAGATTTCGTCGGTCACGGGCTCCAACCATTCGTTCGAGGCTCCCTCCTGTGCGTCCTTGTGATAGGTGAGGTGCTGGAACCAGGAGTCTTTGGCTGCGCCATGCCAGTGCTTGACCTCTGCGGGTATTGCGATGACGGTGCCCGGCGTCATCTCCACCGCTTCCTTTCCCCACTCTTGATACCATCCTCGTCCGCTCACGCAGATGAGCACCTGCACGGCCTTGTGGTGGATATGCCAGTTGTTGCGGCATCGTGGCTCGAAGGTCACGTTGGCCACCCCGTCCATCGGTGCCAGGTAGCTGTTGCCGGTGAAGTACTGTGCATAGGCTGAGTTCGGCTCCCCTTTGGGCCATGTCGGCCGCAGCGTGTAGCCTTCTTTGCAGAGCCATTCGCAGAGCTCGTCCACAGTCTGCTGTGAGTTGCCCATGTTGACTGCACCTTGCTTGTGGGCGGCCAGTTGGGGATCCACGCCGTCCAGTCCGCTCAGTGCTGCCACGGTCACGATCTCGCGGTCGGCGGCAGTGAGCTGGTCTCCGGCGAAGATGTCGCCGAAGAGGTGGGCCTTCAGGTAGTAGTCGTCCTGAGGGCAGAACGTGTAGTCAAACGGCTTGCCGGAGAGCTTGGTCTGCACCTCGGTGCCCTGCTTCAGCGCCTTTTCAGCGTCGTCCCAAAGAGCAGGACGTGTCCAGGGTTTTCCTTCCTGCCAGTTGGCCTGTTTGTGCTCTGTCACTTTGCTGAGCACGCCCAATGCGTTCAGCGAGCGGGGGAAGCCCGTGTAGGCATAGAGTTGTGAGAATGCCTCTTTCAGTTCGTTGATGGTCACTCCGTTGTCGAGAGCCTTACGCACAGCAGGGTCCAGCCTGCCTAGGTCGCCCTGTGCCATCAGGCACGCACATGCTGCCAATCCCTTTTGACGCTCAGTCAGCGTCTGACTGTTCATTGTTGCCATAGTCAATACTGCTAAGATAATTGTTATGATTCTTTTCATATAAGGGGTGTTCTATAAATTATGTCGGATTGATTTTTGATTTTATGCGAGTGGATTTTTGTTAGCATTTGAGGGCGCATAGCGAGCTATG
>CAMOTI010000064.1 GCA_946625675.1 uncultured Prevotellaceae bacterium
AAAAAATACAACTAATTACTATGCGACTATTAAAATCCTTATTGTTGTCGGCCGTGGCATTTTGCGGCACAATGACAATGTCGGCCCAGACCACTGAGGCAGACTATCAGGAAGCCTTGCAGCTTGGCTATCGTCCAGCTCCCTATTGGTTCGTACAGGCTCAGGGCGGACTTGGAACCACATTCACAAACAAATCATTCTCCGACCTGCTTTCTCCGACCGTAAGCCTCGGATTCGGACGTTTCTTCGGCACAGGAGTGGGCGCACGTCTCCACGTGAACGCATGGGAGTCGAAGGGCGGATTCAAGTCGATTGACAAGACCTACAAGTTCAACTACACGAACTATGACCTCGACCTCTTGCTCAATCTGAGTAACATCTTCTCAAAGACCAACCGTCATTTCGTCGACGTCATCCTCGTGGGCGGTATCGGCCTGAACTACGCATGGGGCAACGACGACCTTGACAAGATCCTTGCCAACGGACCTCTCCCAGCTGAGAGCACCTCAAATGCATGGGGCAAAGGCAAGAGCCGCGAGCACCTGTTCAGCCACAACCTCCGCGTAGGCCTTATGCTGGACTTCAACGTGGCAAAGAACTGGAGCGTTGGTCTGGAAGTGGACATGAACTCACTGTCCGACCGCTTCAACTCCAAGTACAGCAACCGCGACGACTGGATGATGACCGCTCAGCTGGGTGTCACCTACAAGTTCGGTTTCAAGGCGCCTCGCAAGCCAGACCCGATGATTGTGAAGAAGGTGGAGCCAGTGAAGGAACCGGAACCCGTGAAGGAGCCAGAACCTGAGAAGAAACCAGAACCAGTTGTAACTCCTCCTCCAACTCCTGTCACCCCTCCTACGCCTGTAGCACCTCCGAAGCCAGTGGAAGTGAAGCCGGAGCCCGTGAAGGAGACCATCTACTACTTCGAGTCGAAGACAGAGCTTGACAACTCCAACAGCCCCGAGGCCAAGATCAAGAAGATTGCCGACTGGGCAAAGAAATACCCGAAGGGCAAGATCACCGTTACTGGTTATGCTGACAAGGGCACAGGAAACGCCGCACGTAACCTCATGCTTTCGCAGAAGCGTGCCGACACAGTGGCCCAGGCACTGAAAGACGCCGGAGTACCAGCAAGCCAGATCACGATGGTAGAAGGACTCGGCGACACCATCCAGCCTTATCCTGACAACAACGACTGGAACCGCTGCGTAATCATCGAAGGACAATAACCCTCACATACCGACAACTCAAAAATGCCAACCCCAACCGGTTGGCATTTTTGTTTCTACCCCACCCCAAAGCCCATAACTGGAATACTGTACGACGTAGAGACGCCCCGCGGGGCGTCTTGTAACTTTTCAAGCATACATGGCGTCTAACCAATCCCCCACCGTCCAGCCATTTTCACACCCCAGTCCATCCGCATGGGTCTTTAAACATTCAACTTTAAACTAACCTCATCTACCCTATCAGTAAAAAAAATCAAAAAAAACACAACTAATTCATTTATTTTACGTATATTTGCATCGTGGACAGCAAATTTGTCAACAAACCCGAGAAAATCACATTATCAACCTCAAAAGAATACAAACCTATGGACAAAAAAATCATCATCACTTGTATCGTCGCATTCATCATTGCGATTATCCCATGCTATGCCCAGAAGAAGAAGATGAAAGGCGTGAGCCACGGAAAAGAGAAAGCCTACCAGGGCGACGAGAAACCCGGCAAACTGAAGGAACTGCGTTTCACCGTTCTCGAGAACGATGAGGAGACGACCGAAATTGAGATGAAGCAGGTTCATAATTTCGTCGAAATCGAATATTTGAAAAACGGAGAGCGAAACTACAAGTCCATCTCCCCCCTTGAACTCGAGAAACTGGAATTCATGCTCGAGCACATCTACCCGCACGAGGACTACTACCAGGACTACACATCGAAGAAAGGACAGAAAGGACTGGAATGGCACCTGGGCACGAAGCACGAATCAGCCGTGTTCCTGCTCAACGCGGAGCGTGTCAGTCCTGACAACTTCGGCATCGTGCATGCCGTCACAGGATTTTTCGACGAAATATTTGAGTTCACCACCGTCGACCAGCCATTCCCGACAGGAAAGCTCAAATCCTTCTACTACAGCAATAAAGGAAGTATGCGCCCAGGCGGACCAGAATGGAATGTGAAAGCCACTGCAGACGGCGGCTACGAAGTGGACTTCACCGACGACAGCGGCAAGTTTATGGGCAAGGAGCCTATAGTGAAGAAAAAGACCTTCGGAGCTGAAGTGGGCGAGAAAATCACGGAATTCCTGAAGGCCGGGAAAGCCCAGAACTACAAGGAAGAATATATTAATCCCGGCGTGACCGACGGCAGCAACTGGCGTTTCAGCGCCTTGTTCGACAGCGGAAAGAGCCTCAGCTCACACGGCTATATGGACGGTCCGCGCGACATGTCGGGCATCACCAACACGCTCAGGTACCTGGAAGGTCTCCTGGACGCGAAATAGGGATTCGTCCTCCACATACGCAGAAATCCCCATCAAGAAATAGCGAAATTCCCTTGCCACGATTGTGGAATCATGCTAAATTTGCACAAAAAAGACAAGAGAGAGCCTCACACATTATCAACCCCTAAAAACAGACAAACGATGAAAATATTTGCAAAAATCGCCCTGATGCTCGTCATGCTGCTGTGCACGACGGCGGTGCAGGCCCAGACAGTGCAGAACAGCTCCCACTCCACCATCGGCTACGTGAAGGACGGGACAGTGTACAATTCCAGCCACTCCACGATGGGCTACATCCGAAATGACGGAACCGTGCAGAACTCCTCCCACTCCACGATGGGATACATCCGAAACGACGGAACCATCCAGAACTCCAGCCACTCCACCATCGGCTACATCCGCAGCGACGGGACAGTGCAGAACTCCTCTCACTCCACCATCGGTTACATCCGCTCTGACGGAACCATCCAGAACTCCAGCCACTCCACCATCGGCTATGCGAAGGGAGTCAGCCAGCAACATGCCGCAGCCCTGCTCTTCTTCTTCGGAATGATACGCTGACGGCACAGCCCCTTGCGCAGCAGAAGAAAGCCGAACATATAATTCCCCGCAAACAAAGGTCATTGTTTGCGGGGAATTCTTTGTCTGTACGAAAAGAGACAAACCACAGCAACCACCAGCTTGGAGTATAGCAAAAAGGTTTCCCAGTTTTGCTATTTTTGCAAATACGCAATATTCAGGATTTTACGCATGAAAGCAATGATTGTTTTTTTGCACTTTCTTAGTGCTATTCTCATTGAAAATTTGTAACTTTGCATACTTTTTGCATAAACATGGAATCAGCGCGTCGACTCAGCAAGACAGACTTACTCCTTGAAAAGGTTCGCACAGGAGGCACGTCGATGACACGGTATGAGCAGTTGAATCTTACCGTGCGTCTGGCTATTCCTGCCATGCTGGCCCAGATATCCCACATTCTGATGGAGTATATCGACGCGTCGATGGTGGGACGTCTCGGTGCTGAAGGCGCCGCGAGCATCGGTCTTGTGGCCACTACGACGTGGCTTTTCTGGGGTTTGTGCTCCAGCATGGCCACTGGCTTCAGCGTTCAGGTGGCCCACCGCATAGGTGCCAGCAAACCCTCCGAGGCCAGGAGCATCCTCCGCCAGGCGTTCACCACGACCATCGGTCTGAGTCTGGCTTTGAGCATCATAGCCGTGGCTATCAGCGGCCAGCTCCCCACATGGCTGGGAGGTGACGAACCTTTGAAAGCCGGATCCTCCAGCTATTTTCTTGTATTCGGCCTGACCATCCCCGTGTTCGAATTGACCTTTCTGATGAGCGCGATGCTCAGGTGCAGCGGCAACGTGAAGTTGCCGAGCATGCTCAATATGCTGTTGTGCGTGCTGGACGTCGTCTTCAACTTTCTGTTCATCTTCCCGTCAGCCGACTACGAGGTGCTGGGCATGCGCATCCACGTGTATGGAGCCGGCATGGGCGTAGTAGGCGCCGCGATGGGCACGGCCGTGGCCGAGGTCATCGTCTGCGCCCTGCTCTTCTATTTCCTCTGTTTCCGCTCCCGCTCGATGAGCCTGTTCGGCCGTCTGAAGCAGGAGGCGTCCACCCTCAGGATGTTCCGTCCCACAGGTCGCGTGCTGAAGAAAGCCTTCAGGCTGGGCATGCCCATTGCCTGCGAGAGAGTGATCATGTGCGGGGCGCAGATATGCACCACGATGATTGTGGCACCACTGGGCATGTACGCCATCGCAGCCAACGCCTTCGGCGTGAACGCCGAGAGCCTGTGCTATATGCCCGGCTACGGAATCGGCGATGCCGCCACCACGCTGGTGGGCCAGAGCGTAGGAGCCAAGCGAGCCGACCTGGCCCGCCGTTTCGCCTACATCACCGTCACGCTGGGCATCCTTGTGATGACCGTGATGGGTGCGCTGATGTATGTTGGAGCCCCGCTGATGATGGGCATCATGACCCCCGTACAGGAGATTGTGAACCTGAGCGTGGAAGCCCTGCGCATCGAAGCATTCGCCGAGCCGCTGTTCGCCGCCTCGATTGTCTGCTACGGCGTGTTCGTCGGAGCCGGCGACACCCTCATCCCCAGCAGCATGAACCTCGGATCGATATGGGTGTTCCGCATCACCTTGTCCATCCTGCTTGCACCCGCCATGGGACTCAACGGCGTATGGCTTGCCATGTGTATCGAGTTGTGCATCCGAGGGATTCTCTTCCTCCTCAGGCTCAAGAGTGGCAGATGGCTCAAAGCAGCCAAAATTTAAGGTCCAGAGCAACTTCGCTCTAAACTCTAATTTTCGTGCAAGTGAATACAGAGCCAAGCTCGCTTAGGCTATGTTGAGCGCAGCCGAAAATCATGTCAATAAACTCTAAACTAATATATGCAACTTATCAAGAATCAACATTTTGAAGGAGAGCGTCCGTTGTTCGAGTCGCACAACCTGCGCCTGGAGCACGTGACCATCGGCGAAGGCGAGTCAGCCATAAAGGAATGCAGCAACATAGAGGCGGAGAACTGCCTGCTGGAAGGCAAGTATCCGTTCTGGCATGTCCATGGCTTCAAGATTAAGAACTGCCATTTCAAGGTGGGTGCCCGTTCGGCACTATGGTATTCCGACAACCTGGAGATGGAGGACACCATCATCGACGGTCCCAAGATGTTCCGCGAGATGGAGAATATCAAAATTCAGAATGTGCGCATCAACGACGCCGACGAGACCTTCTGGAAATGCAAGAACTTGGACATCAAGAACCTGGAGATTCACGACGGAACCTATCCTTTCATGTTCTGCGAGAACATCAAGATAGACGGCCTGCGGAGCGACTCCAAATACGTGTTCCAATATGTGAAGAACGTAGAAATCCGCAACTCCTTCATCGACACGAAAGACGCCTTCTGGGAGGTGGAGAACGCAACGATCTACGACTCCGAACTCCACGGCGAGTACCTGGGCTGGCACTCGAAAAACCTGCGTCTGGTGAACTGCCACATCACCGGCGAGCAGGTGCTCTGCTATGCTGACGGCCTTATCCTGGAAAACTGTACGTTCGGCGAGGACTGCGACCGAATGTTCGAATACAGCACGCTCAATGCCGACATCCGCGGCCACGTGACCAACATCAAGAACCCCACCTCCGGCCACATTGTCGCCGACAGCATCGGCAGCATCACCATCGACGACAACATCCGTCAGCCAGCCGACTGCGTCATCGAGACCAGGAAGAAATAAGAGAACAGTTCCCGGAAAGCCCGGAATTTCCGGAAAACCCGGAACATCCGGAAAAACCGGAGAATCCAGAAAGCCCGGAAAAACCCGGAACATCCGGAAAAGACTTCAAAAAACTAATAACTAACTTATCATGAAAACTTACGATTTCGACAAGCCCGTGTGCCGGCTCGGGACGAACAGCGTGAAATGGGACGAGATGCCAGAAGGCGTGTTGCCCCTTTGGGTGGCCGACATGGATTTCGAAGTGGCCGTCCCCATTGTGGAGGCATTGGAGAGACGAGTCAGCCATCATGTGTATGGCTACAGCATCGTCCCCGACGAATATTACGACGCCGTCATCAACTGGTTTGCCAGCCGTCACGGATGGGCCATCCGCCGCGAATGGATTGAGTACACCATCGGAGTGGTGCCAGCCATCTCCTGCTGCCTGCAGGCCCTGACCCTGCCAGGGGAGAAAGTGCTGGTGTGCACCCCAGTCTACAACTGCTTCTTCTCCAGCATACGCAACAGCGGCTGTTCGGCCGAGGAATCCCCGCTCGTCATCGGCGACGACGGGATGTACCACGTCGACTGGGAGGACTTCGAGCGGCGCTGCTCCGACAGCAAAGTGACCGCCTTCATCCTCTGCAATCCCCACAACCCGGGCGGACGCGTATGGAGCGCAGAAGAGCTTCGGCGCATCTCCGACATCTGCGGCCGTCACCACGTGACCGTCATCTCCGACGAGATTCACAACGAGCTGGTGCGTCCCGGCCACACATACATCCCTTATGCCACCGTTGGCGACAGCACGCGGTCCATCACCTGCGTCTCCGCCTCCAAGTCCTTCAATATCGCCGGTCTGCAGATTGCCAACATCGTATGTGAGGACGCAGAGATGCGCCGCCGTATCGACCGCACGATCAACATCAACGAGGTATGTGACGTCAACCCGTTCGGGATTGTCGCCACCATCGCGGCCTATAACGAGTGCGGCGACTGGATAGACCAGCTCAACCAGTATGTGGAGAAGAACTTCCTTTGCCTTCAGCGTCGCGTAGAAGAAGAAGGGGAAGGCCTGATGAAGGTGATGCCCATTGAGGGCACCTACCTCGGATGGGTGGACTGCCGCCCGCTCTGCCAGGAGATGGGAATCACGTCCGACCAGCTGCAGGAGCGCCTCGTACGCCATGCGAAAGTGTTCTTCAGCCCCGGCAGCATATACGGCGCCGCAGGCCAGGGCTTTCTCCGCGTAAATCTCGCCTGCACCACGGCCACCCTCAACGAAGGCCTCAACCGAATGTTCAACTACCTGAAACAGGCATAGGTTATCTAGAAAATCCAGAGGACCTAGAATAACCAGAAAATCCAGGAAACCTATAAAAAAGACATCCCGGCCAATCAAAAAAAAGATTGACTGGGATGTCTCACATATTTCCGAGGCAGAAGTAACTCTAAACCTCAAATATCAAAGTTCAAACCTCAAACCTTAAGCCTCTCCCTGGTTGTTGATGTTGAACGGGGCGATGGTGCTGCCCGGACGAGGCTGAGCCTGTCGGAGTTTGATTTCGCCGAACTGGCTCTCATATTTTCTGATGTTGTCGCTGAGGGCGGCAAGCAGCCGTTTGGCATGCTCAGGTGCCATAACCACACGCGATTTCACCTCCGCCTTCGGCATTCCCGGCATCATCGACACGAAATCGAGGATAAACTCAGAGGAAGAGTGGGTGATAGCCACCAGGTTTGAATACACGCCCTGAGCAACATCGGGCTTAATCTCAATTTGCAGTTGTTGTGCGTTTTGTTTGTTGTCCATTGTATAAAAAAGTGTTATTATTTGTGATTTTATTTCAAAAAATGCGAAATTCGTTGCAAAGTTATATTTTTTTAGTAAATTTGCAAAATTATAGAGCCATCAATCGGCATATTATAACAAAATAACATAGATTTACAAACAAAAAAAGTTATGAAAAAGTTCATTTCATTCATGCTCGTGGCATTATTTGCCATCGCAGCAAACGCACAGGACAAGGACTTCTATTATCCTGGAGGTCCTGAGGCATTACAGGAGTTCTTCGAGCAGAACATCGTTCATCCGAAGTCGGCAGCAGACATCTACGGAGTGGTGTATGTGACCGCCGTCATCGACAAGAAGGGCAAGGCCAGCGACATCAAGGTGACCAGCAAGTCGAAATACCCTGATTTGGACAAGGAAGCCGTGCGCGTGGTGAAGCTCGTGAAGGAATGGGTGCCTCAGAAGAACGACCGCCAAGTGATTATCCAGGTTCACTTCCGTAACCCCGACCAATTCAACCAGCTCAACGGAGTGGATGAGGAGTTCGTGTTCCCTGCCGGTGAGGAAGCATGGAAAGAATATGTGAAGAAGAATTTCCGCTATCCCCAGTCGCTCATCGAGCGTGGCACAGAAGG
>CAMOTI010000065.1 GCA_946625675.1 uncultured Prevotellaceae bacterium
GGTGACGGCAGAGAGGCATACACGCCGAGGGCCAGTCTGCACGATATCCACATTCGTGGTGGACGACGCGTTGTTTCTTGCATAGAAATACTTCCTTTCCAAGGTGTCGGCATCCAGAGTCAGTACCGACGAGCGAAGCGCATTGTTGTTATAGATGAAGCAAAGCATGTTTGTCCATGCCGACGGTATGGTCTGGCTGCCTGGGTCTGCCCAAGTGTCGCTATAATGGAAGTCAATCATCACGCCCATCCCTTTTGCCTTCGCACGCTTGCACATGTTCACTACGTCGTTCTTCCCGCAGAAGCCGCTGGTGGTCCACACACGCAGCCGGATGTTGTTGATGCCCTGCTCTTTCAGAATCTGCAGGATGTCCTTCTGACGTCCGTTCTTGTCCAGCCATTTCGTACCCCAACTTTCCATTTGGGACACAAAGCCGATGTCGGCGCCAAACGCAAAGTCTTTCTCATGGGCTGCACGGTCGAAGATGGTGTCAGTGACTGTGAGGGCACGTTCACCGGCCCACGCCACTAAAACAAGCAAAAGAGTCAAAATTCGCTTCATAGTCGAAATAGTCAGTTAGTTGTTGATGATTTTCGACTGCAAATTTAGACTCTTCTGCTGAAAAAAGGTTTCAACAGTGTAACAACGGTTTGTAAAATTGTATCAAACCATTGATTTTACTGTATTTTCGAGAAACCTGTTACATAATTTCACAAGGGCCTATTCCTTGGGAAGAAATAGGATTTTTACCGTATGAAGTTAGTCCACAAAGGCTGTTCCTGCTTTGGGAGGTCGCCTGCAGAGGGGTTGAGCTTGCGGATCATCCACGCCATGTTGCGTCCGAGAGTGCGCATAGTCTGCATGCCTTCCTCGTCAAGTTCCGCCTGCCCAGGAGTCTGTCCGTACACCATGTTCCAGTACTGCGAACTGACGAGCGGCATTTGGTTAATCGTGAAATATTTGTTCAGACGGTCGAATGCGGCAGAAGCACCACCACGGCGGCACACCACCACGCTTGCACCCGGCTTGAACTTCAGCTCTGGTGCCAGGGAATAGAACACACGGTCGAGCAAGGCACAGAGCGATCCGTTAGGGCCTCCGTAGTAGACGGGCGATCCGACGACAAGTCCGTCGATACCGTCCTTGATGCTGCGCCAGATGCTGTAATAGAGGTCGTCCTTGAATGTGCAGTGTCCAATCCTGCCGCACATGCCACAGGCTATGCACCCCTGCACGGCCTTCTTACCGATGTTGATGGTCTTGGTGGAGATGTCCTCCTCGTTCAGCACCTTGGCCACCTCTGCCAGCGCGAGGGCGGTGTTGCCATTGTCGCGCGGACTTCCGTTGATTAAGAGAACGTTCATGATTGATATTTACGATTTACGAATTTACGATTTACGATTTATTTTACTATTTTATCATTATGTAATTTGCATACGCAACAGGATGTAATTTGCATACGCAACAGACCATTCACGAATGGGATGAGCCGCATAAAATTCCGAAGACTGAAATTTACGATTTAGTAATTTACTGGAATGAGGACTATTTTGCCATTTTGTAGATGGCTTCCATGTCGTCGGCTGAGAGTACGCGGAACTGCCCGCATGTGGCTTTGTAGTTGCGGCTGCATTTTCGCGTCATCTCACGGATTTCGTCGTCTGTGATCTCACGTCCGATGAGCTCATGGATATTGACAGGCATGCCGATGGCGTGATAGAAACGCTCCATGGCCTCGATGCCGTGCATGGCAGTACCCTCAGGATCAGAGAAGTCGTTGGGCACGTCCATCACGTTAACTGCGAAACGGACAAAACGGCTAAGGTTCTCATGCATCACATAGCGTGCCCAGCTGGGCCATATAGCTGCCAGTCCTGCCCCGTGAGTGACATCGAACATACCGCTGAGCTCATGTTCCAGCTGGTGGGTGGCCCAGTCCTCTGAGACGCCGCATCCGGTCAGGCCGTTATGCGCCACGCTCCCGCCCCACATGATCTGAGCGCGGTGGCGGTAGTCCTCCGGATTCTTCAGTACTTCGAACACGGCCGACTTCATCCTGCGCAGCACGGCCTCAGCCAGGTCGGTGGTCAGGTCCATATCGTCGTCGTGCGTGAAGTAGCGCTCCATCGTGTGCATCATCATGTCTGTCACTCCGGCCGCAGTCTGATAAGGCGGGAGGGTGAACGTGCGGCGAGGGTTCATGATGGCGAACTTAGGACGGGCCAGGTTGTTGGAATAGCCGAGCTTCACGTCGCCGTCCTCGTTGGTGATGACGCTGGCCTCGCTCATCTCACTGCCTGCCGCTGGGATGGTGAGCACGCACGCCACGGGCAGCATCTGCCTGGCCTTGTCCTTGCCGAGATAGAAATCCCACACGTCGCCGTCGTAGCAGACTCCGTAGGCGATGGCCTTGGCTGAGTCAATCACGCTGCCGCCGCCCACAGCCAGGATAAAGTCCACCTTTTCCTGCTTGCAGAGCTCGATGCCCTCACGCACTTTCGACAGACGCGGGTTGGGCACTACCCCACCCAGCTTCACGAACGGAATGCCAGCCGCCTCATAGAGGCCGCACACCTTGTCGAGCAGACCAGAACGCACAGCGCTCTGACCGCCATAATGAACCAACACTTTGGAGCCGCCATACCGGCTGGTGAGCGTAGCCACCTGCTCCTCTGAATTCTCTCCGAACACCACTTCTGTGGGTGCATAGTAGTTGAAGTCTTTCATTGTTATTGTTTGAGAGTTGAGAGTGATTTTAGTGGGGCTTGAGTGTCTAGAGAATCTAGATATTCTAGATATTCTAGATATTCTAGAAAAACTAGAGAATCTAGAGAATCTGGAAAATCTATATTGCGCTTTCCGGCACTTCATCGCGTCGGTTGCCACGGTTGATGAGCCACAATTCATGTCCTTGCTCGGCCAGCTGGCGGGTGATGGCACTGCTGATGGTGCCCGTTCCCCCGATAAGTAGTATTTTCATCACTATAGTTTTTTAGTATTTCTTTTGCGAAGATAAGAAGAAAATTCGGAACAAGAAAAATATTCCATAAATATTTGAAATAATGACGAAAAAGAATTACCTTTGCAAAGCAAAGAGAACAAAAACAAACCTACAAACCCTAAATGACATCCGTATGAAATACTCAAGACTAATTTATGCACCCATCGTGGTCCTGCTGCTCGCAGCACTGCGATTCACACCTGCCCTTGCCGCCACGGTCGACGTGTCGGAAACGGTCAGCGTAAGCACCCTTGCCGACAACGCCGAGGTGAGGCTGACCAGCGCCACAACCATTACCGTTGACGCCGACAAGGTAATCAAAAACATCAGCGGCGACTATCCGCTGACCATTCAGGGCAGCAAGCGGCTGATTATCAGCTCAGGCGGTCACGGCATCAGCGTCAACTCGCTGCACTGCAGTGCCGACCTCGTGATCTCAGCCAAGAAGGACGGTCTGAACATCGACCAGGACATCCTGATTGAAAACTGCGATGTGTCTATCGACGTGAAGCACGACGGCATCTACAGCCGCCACGGCAGCATCGAGATACGCAGCGGCTACGTCATATCCTCCTGCGGCACGAACTACAACGCCATCGTCTCGAAAGAAGGAAACGTGACCATCGGATCCGGTGCCGTCGTCGACGCCTGGGGAGCCAAGCAAGCCATAGACGTAAGCAACGGAACGTTCACTTCCTCCGGAAAGGTCAACGCAAAGGCGGCAGGATGGGCTATATGGGCCAGGCAGGTCTATGTCCGTGGCGGTTCGGTTGCTGCCAAGGCATGCGGCCCGGCTCTCACGGCATCTGCAGGAGACATGGAAATCGACGGTGACGTGGAAGCTGTCTCCACCTATGATGGCGCCAACAGCCTCATGGCAAAAAACAACCTGATCATACGCAGCGGAAAAGTCTATGCCGAATGCGAGACGAACGGCACGGCCGTTGAGGCGAAGGACGGAAATATAGAGGTGCTGGGTGGCAGTCTGGAAGCCCACGGTGCCAAATACGGCATTTACTCCGGCAAGCAGATCATCGTGGCTGGCGACATGAAAGTGAGCGGGTTCTGGGCCTTCTGGACGCAGAACATCATCATCCGTGACCCCTATCAGATTCTGGCGCCGAGCGACGGCACAGCCACCAAAAACACGATAGTCAACGGTGCGGGCCAGTGGGTGCAGAACGTGGTGATAGGCACCAAGCCCCTGAACGGAACCGTGAGCATCGACACAGCCTCTCCTGTTCCCGGCAGTTACCTCCGCTACCGGCTGGGCGGCGACGTTTTCGGTCTCTCACAAAGCAGCGTGAAGCTGACGGTCGTCTGGCAGCAGAGCAAGGACGGGGAGAACGGATGGACTGACATCTCGATGGAGACGCCATACGTGGTGCAGGACAGAGACTACGACTCCTATATCCGCGTGAAAGTGACCGCCGACGGGTATGTCGGCACGCTCTACAGCACAGCACGCAGAGTGACGAAGTCCAGCTGCTATATCGACGTGGTGAGTCCACAGCTGCTGCTCACCAATGACCAAGTGGTCGTGGCCAACGCCAAGACATCACAGGAATATATCATCCTCAGCAGCCAACGAGAGCTGTCCTCCCTGACCGAGAGCGACTGGGCGAAGAGCCAGACCCCCAGCTCCAGTGGCTACCTGTACCTGAACGGCACAAAAAACGCCATAAACTATGTCTACACGCGCGTGAAAGGCAACGGATGGATGTTCGCAGGCACCGACATCCGATGGGCATCCATATACTATGGCGAGACCACCTACACCCGGGACTTTCAGCTGGTGGTGACAAAAGTGAACGGTTTCTCATCGCCCACTACGGAGACCAG
This sequence comes from uncultured Prevotellaceae bacterium, assembly GCA_946625675.1. Taxonomy (GTDB): domain Bacteria; phylum Bacteroidota; class Bacteroidia; order Bacteroidales; family Bacteroidaceae; genus UBA3839. Next base: position 4,844 of record CAMOTI010000065.1, read on the forward strand.
CCTTGAGGAGGAGAGCGGCTATTACTACACATCCGTGTCGACAGCATCCGACCGCCTGCGTGTGCGGGCAGTGCCGATACCTGAAAACGCCACCAACTTCAACGGCATCCGCGGCAGCATGTGGCTGATGAACAACGTCAGCATCGGAGGAACCGGCTATGGCCAATATGGCAAAATCTACTCCGACTTCAAATGCACAGAGGAAATCAAGGAAGACCAGTACTACAAGAACGTGTATGTGAAGTTGACGCGCCAGTCCAACAACGTGCAGATTGGTGCGCAATACACGAGAGGCTACAACGACGTGGCATACCACACTGCCCGACTCTTTGTGGCCGACGTCAACGGCAATGTGCTCATCAACAGCCTGAGCCTGAACAGCACGGCAATCGTGGGCAGAGGAGAAGTGCTTGAAGGCATGGAGTTGACCATCTATCCGAAGAAAGGAACCCTCAAAAACCTTACCACTACCCTTTCGGACAGCAGCAGCCCGGGCACAGCTCCACTTGTCTCGTTCAACACCACGGACAAGACCGTCACGATAGACGCCACCAACGCCGACGTGGGCACCTATTTCTATAATGTCTTCAACGACCATATCGGCGCAGGCCATTTCTCCGTGAAAGTGGTCGAGTCTGCAGTGGAGGACGTGGTCATCTCCCCTGAAGCGTTCACTGCCGGTCCTGGCGAGCAATACACGCTGAGTGCCCTGCTCTTCCCGTCGGACGCCGAAGGCACGGTAGTGTGGTCGAGCGGCAACCCGAGCGTGGCCACCGTCTCGTCGCAAGGAGTGGTCACGGTTCAGCCAGGCGCCACAGTAGGCTCCACCGCCACGATTACCGCCACAGTAGGCAGCAAGTCCGGCACATGCAAGCTGACCGTAGGCGGTGAGGCCTTCAGCCTTTATGTGGCCGGCATACAGGTGACCACACAGAACATGGGCAAGCTGGCCGAGCTGGTGGCGGAGAAGAGCGACGCCAGCATGCAGCGCTATCTGGAAGACGGTATGGAAATCACCTTCGACGGCGTACGAACCCTGCGTCTGAAGAACGCCACCATCGACGTGGGAAACGCTGCCGCACAGGGCATGACCTTCGGCATCGACAACCTGATTGTGGAGATTGAGGGCGACTGCCACGTGAACAGCAACAACTACCACGGCATCAAGTTGATGCGTGGAGCCACATTGACCGGTAGCGGATCGCTGACCGTGAACGGTGGTCTCAACGGCATTGCCTATGACGACGGCAAGGCCTACCCCGTAACCCTGCACATCGACGGCATCACAGTGAAAGCCACGGGCAAGAACTACGGAATCCAGGGCGGCACCAACGTTCACCAAAACCGTCTGGACATCGACCACGCCACGGTGCAGGCCACCGGCGGCTACGGCGCCATCGGCTACTGGTATGGCGGCATCAGCCTCACCGGATGCACCATCGTCAAGCCTACGGGCGGAATCATCGACGGAGAACACATCAAGAGCGGCGGCAACATCGCCACAAGCGTGCTCATCCAGTCGAGCGGTCTGAAAGGGGATGTCAACCGCGATGGAAAAATTGACATCAGCGACATCGTGGCGGTCATCAACACCATCGCCGGCGACACCACTTACAAGGCCACGTCGGACGTGAACGACGACACAAAAACAGACATCTCCGACATCGTGGCCATCATCAACATCATAGCAGGGGAATAGGAACTGCAGGAAACAGACATTCTCTGTTAAACCCATGGTTACGACAATACAAACTGCCAATAATCCCCGGCATAAGCAGACCTTGTTTCGGGGATTCCTTTCTTCTCTTTCCATCCTGAAAGATGAGCAATATCTCGGCCTATAGTCCATTTTGCAGGATGGGACTTCTCCCAAAAACTGATTCCAGCAGGTGTTTTGTGAGATTCAGACTTTTCAGGTCATAAGTCAGCAGTTCAAAATCGTCACTGCTACACATTTTCTTCTATCGGTTTTTCCTGTAGCTCAGGACAGCCCAGACAGCCATGATTGAAGCAATCACGGCCAAAGCGCCAAGTTGGTGTGCGATGCTTGAGAATCCCCCTCCACGCACAAACACCGTGCGAATGGCGTCGATGAAATAATGCATGGGATTCACGTAAGTGGTGGCGAATGCCCATGCAGGCATGGACCGTGCCGGCGTGAAGAGTCCGCTCATCAGCATAAGAATAACCACGAAGAACCACATCACCATGACCGCCTGCTGGAGAGAGTCGGAGTAGTTGGAGATAATGAGTCCGAACGAGCTGAAAAAGAGGGCCAGCAGCATGGACAGCAGATAGACGAGCGCGATGTTTCCCTGACAGGTGATTCCGTACAACGCCCAAGAAATGAGCATGCAGACGGTGATGATGAACAAAGCGATGAGCCAGTAAGGGATGAGTTTCGCCATGATGAAGTCCATCTTCGATACAGGCGTGACGTTGATTTGCTCAATCGTTCCCGCCTCCTTCTCACCGACGATATTCAGTGTAGGCAGGAAACCGCACATGAGCATGATGACAATAGCCATCAGAGCCGGAATCATGAACACCTTGTAGTTCAAGTTCTTATTAAAAAGGAAAAGTGTAGAGACCGGCATGGAGGCCTGCAGCTTCCCTTGCCCCTGTGAGGCAAAGATTTGCGATGCATAAGCCACCCCCATCGACCCTTTCGTTCCGTTTGTGGCATTTGCCGCAATAAGAATCTGAGGCTGTAGGCCATTCCTTTGGTCAACACTGAATCCCCGTGGAATCTCAATGATGATGTCCGTCCGGTTCATCTCGATGTCCTTCAGAGCCTGACTGTAAGTAGACGGCTGCCCCTGAAAGTCGAAATAGCCTGAAGCCTCAATGCGGTGGAGCAGCTGTCGTGAGAGCGGCGAACGGTCATTGTCCACCACTTCCACCTTGATGTTCTTCACCTCCATATTCATCACCCACGGCATCACACACATAATCATTATCGGGAAGACAACGATGAGTTTTGGCAGAAAGGCATTACGCCTGATTTGGATGAATTCTTTCTGCAAAAGGTACTTGAAAATCATGGGCAACAGATATTTATTCCAGTCGGTTCTTGAATTTTGTCAAAGAAAGCAGCAGTAGCAGGAGCGTCATTCCGGAAAGGATGGCGGTCTCCCTCATCACCTCACCGATTCCGACCCCCATGATCATCAACTTACGCATGGCGTCGATGTAATATCGGGTAGGAACGACTGCCGAAATCCACTGTAGCGGTAGCGGCATACTCTCCACGGGGAACAGCATTCCCGATAGCATGACGATGGGCATGAGCAGCATCATGACCGACATGATGAGCGCCACGAACTGAGTTTTGGCCACATTGGAGATGAGCATTCCCAGTGAAAGGGCCAGCAGTATATATATCACGGAGATGAGGATAATCCAGGTCAGTCCTCCCTGGATGGGAATGCCGAGAACGAACCGTGACATGAGCAATATGACGGCAAGAATGCCGAAAGCCACCATTAGATACGGCACCACCTTCGCCACGATGATCATGATGGGCTTGACAGGAGAGACGAGCAGCACCTCCATCGTTCCCTTCTCTTTTTCCTTCACGATGGAAATGGATGTCATCATCGCACAAATGAGCATGAGGAGCATGCCCATGATAGCCGGCACGAAATTGTAGGCGGACTTCATCTGCGGATTATAAAGCATCTTCACGCTCACCCCACCCTGTTGTGCTCCCATCAGCACATTTGTGGCATAGTTCGACCACTGCTGTGCCATGTTCGGGTCGGATGCATCGACAATCAGCTGTATTCCGCTTCCATTCGAGGCGAAGTCGGGTCCGAACACCACTGCCATGTCCACCTGCTGGTCGCAAATGAGCTGCTCCGCCTCACCCGGGGTAGGCACAGTTGCCACGATATTGAAATATTCACTGACTGCCAGGCGTTCCACCATCCGGCCGGTGAGATGGTCGGATGAAGCCGTCACCACCGCCACCCTGACGTTCTTCACGTCGGTAGTGATGGCAAAGCCGAAAAGCAGCATCATCACCACCGGCATTCCGAAGAGGATGAGCATCAGCCTTCGGTCGCGGAAGATATGCCTGCTCTCCTTGATAACAAAACTATTGAATTTATTCATGTAGAAAATGATTCATAATGAGTGTTACGTTCAGTTGTCCCCGCGTGTGGCCTGCCTTGCGAGCAAAGTGAACACGTGGTCGATATCGGGCTGTCCGTAATTTCGCTTCAGTTCGTCAGGAGAGCCGATGGCCTTGATTTTCCCGTCCACCATGATGGATATTCTGTCGCAGTATTCCGCCTCGTCCATATAGTGAGTGGTGACGAACACGGTGATCCCCTGCTGTGCCGCATCGTAGATTAATTCCCAGAACTGCCGCCGTGTGGCAGGGTCAACGCCTCCGGTTGGCTCATCCAGGAAGACGACCTCCGGATGATGGAAGATGCTGACGCTGAAAGCCAGCTTCTGCTTCCATCCGAGCGGGAGTGAGGCCACGATGCTGTCCTTATGTTCAGAGAAGTTGAGTTTTGCGAGGAGCTCATCCGTCTTCCTGCTGATTTCCTTGCTGTCCATGCCGTAGATGCCGGCAAAGAGGCGTATGTTCTCCGCCACGGTCAGGTCGTCGTAGAGAGAGAATTTCTGGCTCATATAGCCTATATGGCGCTTGATTTGCTCATGTTGCGTCCTGATGTCGAACCCCGCCACATATCCCTCTCCGCCGGTAGGCTGGTTCAGACCGGTGAGCATATGCATGGCCGTGGTCTTTCCTGCACCGTTGGCACCAAGAAATCCGAATATTTCTCCTTTTTTCACGAAGAAAGAGATGTCGTCGACAGCATGGAAGTGTCCGAAAGCCTTCACCAGATGTCTGACCTCAATCACATGTTCTTCGTTAGTGGTGTTCCCGTCCTCCCTCTCCACCGGTGGTGGGTTGAAGACATTCGCGAAGCGTTCCAGAATGTCCTCAGGTGTTCCCACGTCCATGAGCCTTCCCTTGTCGAGGAAAGCCACCCGGTCGCATTGCCTCACCTCATCCAGGTAAGGAGTAGAGACGAGGATGGTGATGCCCCTTTGCTTGAGCAGACGCAGCATCTGCCAGAACTCCTTTCTGCTGACCGGGTCCACCCCGGTAGTAGGCTCATCAAGGAAGAGCACTTGCGGCTGATGAACCAGTGCGCACGACAGTGCGAGCTTCTGCTTCATTCCTCCTGAGAGCGCTCCCGCCTTCCGGTCCTTGAAGCGTTCTATCTGAGAGTAGATGGCCTTGATAGATTCATATCCGTCTTTGACAGTCGTTCCGAAGAGGGTGGCGAAGAAGGTGAGGTTCTCCTCCACCGTCAAGTCCTGATAGAGGGAGAAGCGTCCTGGCATGTACCCCACGATTTTCCTTATCTGCGACATCTGACTGACCGTGTCGAACTCCTCCACCTGCGCCTGTCCGTTGTCCGGCAGCAGGAGTGTGCACAAAATGCGGAACAGGGATGTCTTTCCCGCCCCGTCCGGGCCGATAAGTCCGAACAGTTCCCCTTTTTCCACCTGGAACGACACGTTGTCAAGCGCCTTGACCGCACCATAGGTCTTGGATATGTTCCTTACCGTGATAGCTGCCGTGATTGCCATAAATCCATGATTTTAACATTAAAGGAGAAACAGCGGCATGCCCCCTAAAACTTCACTTTTCCATACATACCGATTTTGATCCCGCCATCGTTCTTCACGGCAATCTTCACGGCATATACGAGGTCGGCCCTTTCATCCTCAGTCAGGATGGTCTTGGGGGTGAATTCCGCATTGGAGGCAATCCACGTGACCTTTCCTTCATAGGTCTTCCCCTGGTCGTTGCCATAATCGGTCATCACAGCCACCTTCTGCCCCACCTTGACCCGTTCCAATTGCGAGGAGGTGATGTATGCCCGCATAATCATATGCTGAGTGTCCGCCAGTTTGAACATGGGTTTCCCCACAGACATGTATTCCCCGGGCTGCACATATTTTTCAATGACAGTTCCGGCCAACGGACAAGTGACGACCGTATTCTCGATTTGCTGGTCCAGTTGTTCCTGCTGAACGGCAATATTTCTTTTTTGAGCCTGCAATGCCTCTTTCTTTGCCTCCACCCCGGCTTTCTGGGCATCCACTCCGGCCTTCTGGGCGTCGACTCCCCTTTTCTGAGCCACCACCCCGTCAATCCGGGTGTCAGCTCCGGCCTTGTCCAGCCGCATGGCCTCCACCTGTCGGTCAATGCTGTTGTTCACGCTCCTCAGCTGGTCCTCCGTGGCCACGAGTTGCTTCTGGAGCACACTGATGCTGTATTGGATGTCGTCCACCTGCTTCCTGGCCACAGCACCGTCATTGTAGAGTTCCGTAAACCGCTGCAACTCACGCTGCTGGTTAGCAATCTGCTGACGGATGACGCCCAGTTGCTTCTCAAGATCGAGCTTAGTGCTGGCCGTGGCGGACTCCGTATAGTCCACCTTCCGCTTCTCGACCTCAATCTGTCGGATATTGGCATCGAGCTGGCCCTGGGAGGCATCGAGCTGTCCGATGTTGGCGTCCAGCTGAGCATGACCGGCCAGCAGGTCCTTTTCATCTGCCTCGAATTGGGAGAGTTGGGTGGACAGTTGGTTTTTCTGCAGCTGCAGCATGGTGGACTCGATATGCCCGACCACATCGCCTTCTTTCACGGCATCACCTTCCATGATGTCGAGATGCAAAAGTTCGCCGGCAGCCTTTGCGGAGATGGTCACCTCCTCAGTCTCAAAAGTTCCGGTGGCGTCATGTGCTTGCTCCTTCTCCGAGCATGATGCCATCGAGAGAAGAGCCACCAAAAGAATCAAATAATGTTTTTTCATATGGAGTAGAATTGGAAGTAGAATTGGAAGTAGAATTTGAAGTAGAATTGGGAGTAGAATTGGGAGTAAAAGGATGAGTAAAAAAGTGAGCAGCTACGGCTGCATGCCGTTGGTGGCGTAGTTCAACTCAGCCTGTTCCTTGAGGAACTCAATCTCATGTACAGACTTTTGGAGGATGGCATTATGTTCGTTCTTCAAGTCCTTCACCAGCTCGCTCACGTCGACGATGCCATGGTTGAGCCTGGACTCGGACGCTTTCCGTACCTCCGTTCGCAGACTGATAATCTCATCGTCTGCCGCCCTGATGCTCTCATACCGCCGCATATTATCCTGCTGCCGCATTTGGTCCAATCGGTTGTTGAACAGAAAGACGTCACGGTTGGTCTCAGCCATGTTCACTTGTCTTCGCAGTTTCGCCCTGTCAGCCTTCAGTGTATAGAGAGCTCCGATGTTCCATGTCATCTTCAGTCCAACCATACCGTTGAGGCTCCATTTGTGGTGCATCATGTCGTCGAACATGTTATATCCCGGATATCCGTAGAAACCGGTTGCGAAGACGCTGACTTTCGGCATCAGGGCGGTGTCCAGCAATTTGTCCCTGGCCTTCGCCAGCCTCACTTGGCTGTCAATATACCTCAGTTCCGGTCTTCCGCTTTCATTCCCGTTCAAACCAGGCTCGTCCATGACCGGCTTCACCGAGTCCGCACCGCAGAAGAGTGCCAGCATCCTAGCGCAAGAGGATGCCTTCATGTGCAGGTCAGTCAGACTCTGCTCAGCCCCCAGCCGCTCAGCGCGCACCGTATGGTAATCGCTCAGTGCTGCTGTTCCGTTTCGGTGCATGGACTCGAGCTTCGCCTCATTGGCCCTTAGATAGCCGATGAGGTTCTCTTGCATCTGCGCCTGTGTCTGGAGCAGCAGGAGGGAATAGTACATGTCGATGACCCTTTGGCGGACAGCAAAAAGGGTGACGTCAGTCCTTGCCAGTTCCTGCTCCCCTTCCAGCTCTGCCACATTTCTCTGAGCCTTCATGCTACCACCGTCAAACACGGTCTGAACGATGTCGACCCCAACCCTGTACTGGTCCTTTTTCAGCCCTCGGAGGTTCAGTCCGGTGGCCGCCAGGGTGTTCCGCATCTCCTGTGGCCATGCCGTCACGTCGCTCTGATAGGTGCCCTGGGCCGTAGCACTGACTTGAGGGAGCCATCCCTTCTGGATGTTGCTGACGGTGAACTCCGTGGTCTGCCTGATGAGTTCGTATTGCCTGATGAGCGGATAATTCTTCTCCGCCATGCGTATGCACTCCTGCAGGCTCTGGCTCCTTCCCGCAGACACCGTCAGCAGCAAAAGCAATGATAATAAGATTCTGTTCATTTGAGAATGGTTATTGTTGCGGTTTCCTTACATTTGCAAAATTACACATATATAGCGTGTTTTCTATTATCTGAAACTATAAAAAAATGTTCTTTTTGTACAAAAAGCAAACAAAAATACCCTTAATAAAGATAAATTCGTTACCTTTGCGTTCAAATTACATATCCGACGAACATGGCAGACATAAAAAGCATAACCCTCTCCCAGCTGGCTGATATCGCCAGGAACAACGATGAGGTCTGGATGAACAACTATATATCCCGGAATCTGGCCATCGCCCGTTTTCTGGATCCGTCACTACTGCTGAGGGCCCAGCTGAACCAAGAGCCCACCATTCTGCCCGAGATGCGTATCCTCGTCATCCAGAAAGGCTGGACACGTCCCAGCATCAACCTGTTGAGCCGTGTTTACGAGGCTTATGACCTCGTGTTCATGGGGAGCAACGGTCTTTTTCAGCTGGAAGGCGCATCTGCAGACATTCAGGGCTTCGCCTTCTCCGTCTCCGACGAGCTGTTCTCCCTATCGATGGGCAACCACATACCGCCTTCATTCGACGGTCGTCTTCGCGAATTCCATCTCCATCTGACAGAAGAAGAGATGGACTATCTCAACCACCTTCACCAGCTGCTTTACCGCAATGTGAAGTCCCCGAATCCCAGCGTTCACGTGAGTCTCAGCCTAATCAGCGCCTTTCTGTGGTATATCGACAGCGTGCATGCAGGCAGAGCAGAACCGGACGTCATCCCCAAGACCCACGAGCAGCGTATATTCGCTGACTTCATCCGTCTGCTAAGCCTGAACACCCCCCGCCGCCGCACGATCGACTTCTACGCCTCCCAGCTTTACATGACCCCCCGCTACATGAGCACCCTCATCAAGAAAGCGAGCAGAAAGACGGCAAAGGAATGGATAGACGAGACGGTGGTCTCCAAAATCAAGGTTGAGCTGAGGCATTCCGACAAGCAAATCCGTGAAATCTCCGAGGATATGGACTTTCCTAACACGTCGTTCTTCTGCAAGTACTTCAAGCATCTGACGGGTATGACACCGTTGGAATACCGCAACCGGCATTTGCCGGCAGCAGGCGGGATGGAAGAATGAAAGAAGAAAGCAGAATGACAAAGGAGTTTACACATCCTGCAACAACAAAAACACAAAGTGGGCAGCCCCTGCATTTTCGGGCTGCCCACTTTATTTGTTTTTGCTTTCTTTGTCATCATGGAGTGTCAAGCAACTATCCACGATGACGAATTTGCGGACCTTGGAGGCTTACATCCCTGCAATGATGTTGATGATGGCGACGATGTCGCTGATGTCCACCTTGTCGTCCTCGTTCACATCGGCATTGGGAAATTTATTCGTTCCTGCAATCTGGTTGATGACCGCCACGATGTCGCTGATGTCCACTTTCCCGTCCTCATTCACATCGCCTTTCTTGACAGAAGAGGCCAGGTTGTCGGAGAAGAGTATTTTGTAGTTTTCACCGCCGTTGTTGAGGGTGAACGTATTTCCATTGTCATCGTTTCCGTTAACACAGAACTCGAGCACCCACTCATGATGCGAATCGCTTTGGAGCATGGGTATGACATCCATGTTGGTGAAGTCGTATATCCATGTGCCGTCAGAATTCTGCGTGAGCGGGAACCGCATCATGTCGTCATCGGTCTTCTCCCGGTCAGCTGGATAACACCACCCCTGAAGCTCCACTAACGCAGCTTCACCACCGGTCACGATAGTCGTGAAGTCACGGAAGACAAGTGCATCGACAGGGTTCTCAATCTTAGTAGGTTCCAAAGACATCTCTGCGAAAGTGACGGCGTAGTCTGTCTGAACCATTTCCTCATTCTCGCCTGCGGATGCATAGAACCTCAGCAAAGAACGCTCTGCATCGAAGGAAAGAGTTTCTGCAGGCTTCCCGTATTTGATGAGGTAGATTTTCGTGATGTTGAGGGTGCAAGCATCTGCAGTCTGGAGGGCAGCCTGCTCGACGGCAGAGACGTCGGTGTCGCCGAACTCGAGCTTGATGGAAGTGACTCCGGCCTCAGCGTTGGCAGCCAGCTCGCCAGGAAGAATCGCAAGTTTGGTGGCACAAGGAGTGGCCTCTGCAAACTCTACCACCAGTGCATCCCACTCACTCCAGTCAGCAGTGCCATACCAGGCATTCATACCTCCCCATTCAGCGGCAACGTATTCCTTGGTGCCGTCCTCTTTGTCGGTGACGGTCTCAGCCTCGTTCCATACACCTTTGAAATCCGGCATGAGGTCTTTGGTCTGGTCAACGGTTGGGTCGACAGGTCCTGGCTCATCGCCTGACCTCACCACAAGATATACTCGCTTGACATTCAGCGTAACTGCATCGCTTGTCTGCAACGCAATCTGGTTCACGGCGCTCATGTCGTTTTCTCCAAACTCACATGCCAGCTCCGTGATGCCGACATTTCCCCAGGCAGAGACATTGGATTCATCTGCCAGCTGCACCAGAATCTGCGTGTTGACTGTAGTAGGCTCCGAAAATTCAAACACGATTTTTGAGTAAATTGAAAGGTCACCATAATCGGTTCCCTGCACCCAAGCGGCCAGTCCGCCCCATGCTGCAGAACTGTAGGTGAGGCTTCCATCCTCACTTGAAGCAACAGACTCAGCTGCCGAATTCCAGCAATAAGTGAAATTGGCTGTGATGTTCACGGTTTTCTGCTCCTCATCCTGAGCATAGGAAGTAAACGCACAAAGCATCAGTGCGATGAAAGTAAACATTTTTTTCATAAGCTAAAATTTTAGTAGTTGGTTTATAATTGTTAGGTAGATTGACTGAAAAACATGGCAAAATTAGAAAAAAAGATAAACAAAAGCAAATATTTTAAGAAGAAAAGCGTAAGACGAAATACATAAAAAGCGTATAAAAAATACAGTTTGTCACATATTTATGCAGAATGTATGCATTAAATCAAATCAGTGTGCGTTTTGGTTAAAAAAGTATCAGTTTTTAAAATAAAATTTCGGACTGATTTTTTGCAAAATTTAAAAAAATTCACGAATTTTGTAACTGGATTTAGAGAACCTGAGAATTCGAAACATCGAGGATTCGAAAATTCGAGAAATTGAAAAAGCGAAATATCGAGAATTCGAAAATTCGAGAATTCGAATAATCGAAACTTCGAGGATTCGAAAAATCGAGAATCGAAACTTCAAGAAATCGAAATCCACTTTCTAACTAACTTTGCTCTCAACTCTAAACACTAAACTCTAAACTAAATAATAACTCAATTTACTAACTAATTTTTTTAAGCCTATGAAGAAGCTATTGACTTTTTTCAGTCTGATGCTATTGGCTGTCTGTTCCTTCGCGGCAGAAGTGGACATCACGTCCCGCTTTGCCACTGGATATTGCTGGAACAGCGAAGCCGAGACCATCACGGCAAACGATGACGGAAGCATCACGTATTCGTCAGCGGAATGGGGCGGCATCGCCACATGGTATGGCGGCAGCGACCTGTCCGCGTATGAGAAGATTGTCTTCGAGTTCGCAGAACCGACGACAGTGAACACCCAGATTAAGATTGGCGACATCAGTGCTTGGGGCGAAGTGGGAATCACATCGCTCGAATGTTCGTTCGTCGGCAAGGACGTCACCAACGTAGAGCAGATTGCCCTGCAGACCAGCGCGGCCACTACCCTCGTCATCACCAAGGTCTACTACGTGGAAAGCGAGGGCGTTGAGCCAGATTCAGGACCACAGCCGGGTGACACAGAGGATATCCTGCCCGGCTTCACCGGCACCTGGAACGAATCTGAGTCGGTGAAGACCAACGACGACGGCAGCAAAGAGTACACATCCGTGGAATGGGGCGGTATGAGCCGATGGTACGGCAGCGTGGACTGGAGTGCATGGGACGCACTCATTATGGAATTCGCTGAGCCTACCACCTGCAACACCCAGATTCTTGTGGGCGGAACCAGCATCAACGCCACTGGCGATGCGGGCATCACATCGCTCACCTGCGAGTTCGGCGAGAACGACCGCAGCGCGGTGGAACAGGTGGCACTGCAAACCAGTGCGCCAACAACCATCACAGTGACCAAAGCCTATCTCGTGAAATATGAGGAGACTCAGAAAATCTCCTACCCTATCACCGCGACATGGGATTTTGCTGACGAGACTGTGATGACCAACACGGTCGCACTCTCCGCCAGCACAGAAGCAGCTGAGGTGGACGACGTGGCACAGGACGGCATCAAGATGACCGTACTGGCCAACGGAGCAGCTTTCCGCAACAACGGAAACAACATCCAGGTGCGCCAGGGAGCTGAGTTCCAGATTCCTGTGAACACCACAGACGATGTGATCACCGTGAAAGGTTATCCGGGATATTCCTACTACACCATCGGCGGCGGCGCGGAAATCACCAACACCAACGACAACCCCGAAACCACCTACAGCCCGAGTGCAAAAGAGGTGAAGCAGGGCTACGTGAGCATCGTCTCCACAAACAACAACAACTATTTCTACAGCATCTCTGTCACGCTGAACGAGCCGAAGGAGGCTGAAGTGCTGAATGACCTGGCAACTACTGCCACCTTCCCCTTCCATGAAGGAACCGAGGGTCAGAAGGCAGAGTTCGGCGACCAGGCTGACTACTTCCTCAACAGCAAGGTGCAGCTGGGCAGCAACATGAGCATCACCGGCAAGCGCACCTTCTCCGAAATAGACTGGACAAAAATCCAGCCGAAGGCCGACACCACCAACGACCGTGGCGAGGGCGACTATATCGAGTTCCTCATCCAGCCTAAGTTCGGCATCACGTTCACTCCGTCAGACATCGCACTGAAAGTGGCGAAATACGGAACGAACAACGGAACACTCGACATCGTATGGGTGAACCCCGACGGAACAGAAGTGACGCTGGCAACCGGCGTGGCGCCTCAGCGCAACAACGCAGACCCGGCTTACAGCACCCTGACTTACGAAGTGGCTGACGCCACCGTGGCAGAAGGAGCTTGCGGCGTACGCGTATACGTATACGGAAAGCTCGCAGCCAACAAGGACATGGACTTCTGCGACATCACCATCAACGGAACCCTCGACGGACAGGAGAAAGAAATGCCGATGCTCGACTCCTTCACCGCCAACGGCGAGACCTACAATGCAGACGACGTGTTCGAGGCTGACGGCGACCAGTACACCGGAACCGTGGAACTCTCGAAGACCGTGACCATGATCAGTGCTGACAACCCTCTGACCGCTGAGGCACTCTCTGGCGAGGTGGGCGAAATCAGCTACTCCGGCGACGAGACCAGCTGCACCGCCACCATCCCTGTGGCTATCGACGACATGGTTGTCAACTACATCGTAACCTTCACCCAGAAGCCTGACTTCACACTCACATACATCAACACCGACGACACGGAGATGGGCACACAGAGCGTGGAGAAGGACGCTGCCATCGGCGAGTTCGCAGTGGACTACACCACCGCCATCGCTGAGGAAGGCATGAAGGTGCGCGGATGGTTCTACCAGAAGAGCGGCGGCCAGAAGTACACCACCGACGACATCATCACAGAGGACACCAAGCTCTATGCCGTGGCTACCGAGATTGAGGAGTCCAGCACTTACAAGAAGTACACGTTCGACCTCACCAGCCCGTACTTCTACCAGGAAGACCACGAGGCATTCACCCCTGAGGGCAGCGGCGTATGGCACGACACCACCCACGGATGGGTATTCAAGAACGGCGACAAGATCGCGCTCCTCGTCGGACCTAAGGCCACCATCACCATGGGGCTCTGTAGATACTCCAACGCCAACACCACACTCAAGTTCACCGACGCAGCAGGCAACGAGCTCGGAAGCGTCGCAGGCGTGACCGAGAGCGACGGCGAGATCGCCTCTTACAATTATGAGGGAGAGGCCGGCACCATCTACATGGAAATCGTAGCTGGCGGAGCTGTCTATCTCCACAACTTGAAGATTGTCAACACCACCGAGGTGAACTTCGAGAACCAGGGCGACTGGTACGTGGTGAAGGCAAACGACGCAAGCAGCCTCGTCGACGTGCTCGACTACCTTGCAGGACAGAACAGCGCGGCTGATGCCAGCAGAAAGTACATCTTCCTGCCTAACGGAACATACGACTTCGGCTACACCGCACTGACACCGATCGCAGGCAACAACATCTCCATCATCGGTCAGAGCACCGACGGCGTAATCATCAAGAACATCAAGGAAGTGGCTGACGAAGGCATCGGAACCACAGCCACACTGCTCAACTCCAGCAAGAACCTCTACATGCAGGATCTCACACTGAAGAACGAGCTCGACTACTACTCCTCTGGCAGCGCCGGACGCGGTGTATGCTTCCAGGACAAGGGCGACCGCTCCATCTTCAAGAACGTGACTATGCTTTCCTATCAGGACACTTACTACAGCCAGGGCGTGAAGCAGAGCTACTGGGAGACCAGCGACCTGCACGGAACCGTGGACTTCATCTGCGGTGACGGCGACGTACGCTTCCAGGACTGCACGCTCTCACTGGAGCCTCGAAATGCCAACGGAACGGGCGGACGAACCATCACCGCTCCGACCACAACGTCATCTTTTGGATATGTGTTCGACGGATGCAAGGTGGTTGACCTCGCCAACGGTGCCGGAGACTGGAACTTCGGACGCACATGGCAGAACGAGCCTATGGCCATCTACCTCAACACGACCCTCGATGAGAATGCAGCAAAGACACTCATCAGCAGCCGCTGGACAGAGAAGGGAATGAACAGCAAGGATCCTAAGCTCTTTGGAGAATATGGAACAAAGGACGCTGAGGGCAACGACATCACTCCTGAGTCCAACATCATCGCATCTCATGGCGGCAACTTCCAGACCATCCTCACAGCCGACGAGGCAGCCGGCTATGCCTACGACAAGATGTTCACAGACTGGGATCCTGCCTCACTCACAGTTCAGATGGCAGCACCCGAGGTGACCTACGCTGACGGCATCGTAAGCTGGACAGAAGTGGAAGGCGCCATCGCATACGCAGTCTTCGTGAACGACGAGTTCCAGGCCATCGTGGAGGAAGGCACTGAATACGACATGAATGCAAGCGAAGAAGGCACTGGCGCAAAGGCCAGAGCACCACGCCGCATAGCACCTGAGGCCGGCGACATCATCACAGTCCGCGCAGCCAACAGCATGGGTGGATTCGGTGAGGCCGGAGAGGCTGAGGTGGCACTGCCTGACTACGACTTCGACGCAACCGAATGGGTGGCAGGCGACCCTGGACGTATCTCCCCTAACGATGTGGCAGTTGACACAGAAGAGAACACCATCACCGTAAGCAAGAGCGGGCAGAACAACATCGCGCTTGTGTTCGACGGAAAGAAGTACAACGTGTCAGCAGACAACCGCTACTTCATCATCCTGGCGACTGGCATCTCACAGGAAGACGGTGCCTCTTACCTCTGGTGGCTGAACAACAAGAACAACGGCACGCAGATCGCACCGACCGTAGTCTACGAAGAAGACGGAATGATTGGTCTGGCATGGGACCTCAAGCAGGTCAGCATCGCCGGAACACTCGGAAGTGAAGACACCGTATTCGAGAAGGCAAGCGACTGGAGCACAACCTTCGGACTGACACTGGCAGACGAGAACACGCCGGCTGTCATCAGCTACATCGGATTCACTGACGAGATTAGCGAGCCTGTGGAAGAGAAGCCTTACGAATTCATCGCAACCGAATGGCAGGCAGGCGACCCTGGCCGCATCTCCGAGGCCAACGTCACCGCCGACGCTGAGGCAAACACCATCACTGTGGACAAGGACGGCGCACAGAACGTGAACCTGCAGTTCAAGGGCACGGAGACCTACACCGTGGCAGCCGAGAACAAATACTTCGTCATCCGCGCAAAGGGTACTACTCCTGAGGGTTCACAGCTGTGGTGGATGAACAACACATGGATTGGCACACTCACTCCGGAAATCTACACCGACGGCGACGAGCTCCTCTATGCATGGCCGCTCGAGACCATGAAGACCAACGGCGGCAGCGGCGAGCCTATCTCACTCGCTTCCGACACTGAGGACGCTTACTTCACGAACAGCAGCCAGTGGAGCACCTGCTTCGGACTGACGCTGGCTGACCCTGCCACACCGGCAGTCATCAGCCTCATCGGATTCCTCGAGGAAATCCCTGAGACAGCAACCAGCATCCGCGGCATCAACGCAGGGGAGACCCTCAGCATCAGCAACGCGCTGCGCAACGGAATGGTGTACGACCTGTCTGGCCGCAAGGTAGGCAACGTCGTGAAGGGCGGACTCTACATCGTAGACGGAAAGAAGCTGCTCGTAAAGTAGAATGCTGAGAACAGACTAACATCCATATAAACAGAAACCGCCGTACGGACCGTACGGCGGTTTCTGTTTTTTATCGTTTGCAGGAGTCGCACAACCAGTTTTGAACCTCAACATTTCCTTTCCCTTTGGCGTCCTTCATGAAGCACTTCGGATCGTCGTTCGGGCAATGCTTCGCTCCATAGAAGGCATGGCAGAACTCATGCAACATCAGTTTCCACACCATCGACTTGGTCTTGATCCTGTGGTCTGAAACCACACAGACATTGCCGGGACAATAGCTCAGTCCCATGATGCCATAATTCTTCGTGTTATGGATTATAGAGCCAGATTGAAAAATTGTCCCTGTTGAGGGAACATCAATTTGAATATAAATCACATCCTCGACTCTTACCTTGCCAAGCTCGTCGTTTTTCTTCATTATCGTAGAATTTTAAAGTTTATACCAGCTCATATATATTGGCATTTCATGCACGAAAGGACTGCATGAGATATGCTTCTTCTAAAAGGAGAACCGGAAGCTCCACTTTCGTGGTACACCTCCGGCATATTTAGGTTCTACCTCCAGTGCAAAGTTACCATTAATATGTGGAACTTTCAAATTATTCCATTATTTATTGTTCCATTCACCTCATATTTAATAAGATTTAATCACCAGCAACCAGAAGGTGCAGATCGGTAGAAGTTCGAAAGAACATGAAAATACGCAAAAGAAGTACGG
>CAMOTI010000066.1 GCA_946625675.1 uncultured Prevotellaceae bacterium
CACCAACCTGCTCAACCAACGCAGCTACGCCTACACCCTCTTCGACGGCATCAACACCTACAGCTACGACTATGGTCTTTGCGGACGCACCGTCATGCTCCGCACCACATTCAAGCTGTAAGATTACCAGGGGCGATGCTTCAACGGCCAATTGTGCGGACGAGGACGTCCACAATCCCAGGCAAGACCTACCATCAACAAAAGTAAATACACTTTTCACTGTTCATTATTCACTTTCAAGAAGTGCCGTGCTTCGCCGGCCTATTGTGCGGACGAGGACGTCCACAACCCCAGTGTGGATGGGCTTCGACTGGATGCGCGTAACAAACAAAAAACTTACACGATGAATAGTTTTGGAAATAGTTGAAACGTTGGCAAGATTGTTACAAGTTGTCAACATTCTAAAAAATTAGAACAAATATTTTGTTATTCTAAAAAATTAGAGTAACTTTGCATCACAGAACTCTAAATTTTTAGAATATGAAGGACAAGAAACAACTGACCAAAGCTGAGACGCAAGTCATGAACATACTCTGGTCGCTACCGGAAAGCAAAGGCTACTCATCTGAAATCATGAGCAAATTCCCCGATCCCAAACCAGCTCTGACCACATTGCTCACATTCCTTAAGATATTAAAGGACAAAGGATTTGTCACATCTGAGAAAAGAGGCAAATCACAACTCTTCTGCGCAGTCGTAAAGAAGGAGGAATACACCCGTTCTTTTATGAAAGAAGTGAAGAACACGTTCTTTGGAGGCTCTCTGAAGTCAATGTTCTCATTCTTTGCACAGACCGAGGATGTATCGGAGGAGGACCTGAAAGAGATCATGGAACTGATCAAAAAGAAATAGGAAAAGACCAATTCGTAAGTAACTGAAAAGAGAAGAAGACAAGAAGACAAGAAGACAAGACGATAGATTGGCATTACAGGCATGTCAATCGGACAAGAAAATAGATCAAGTATTATAAATCAAGCTAAATAACTTCTAAACTGAAAATTTATGATGTTGTTCATCATCAAGTCAACAATTACACTGACACTGCTCTACTGTTGCGTGTGGGTATTGCTCAGAAACAACACATTCCATCGATTCAACCGGATTATGCTGTTGGGAGTCATGCTCTCCGCATTTGTGGTTCCCATGCTGCATGTGACCACCGACCATCCCACAGTAATAAATGAAGGAATGAGACAGATGGAGATTCTGATGGAAGACAACGATGTCCATTTGTCGGAGGGAAAGCTGCAGGAGCAGCAGTCTCTGACCACGTGGGTGCAAGCCGTCAAGTGGATTTACATGGCAGGCTTGGCCACGATGGTGGCAGTCACCCTCATCCAAGTCATCAGATTTGTAGGGCTGATGCGCAGAGGCATGAGTCGTAAAGACGAACAGGGCAACACAATCATTCTGTTCGATTACGACATATCCCCATTCAGCATTTTCAGACACATCGTGATGAGTGTGAAAGACTACGAGACAGAACGTCACTACATCCTTCCACATGAAAGGGAGCATATCCATCTGGGGCACTCATACGACCTCATATTGCTCCAGCTGCTGAAATTCATTCAGTGGTTCAATCCACTGGTATGGCAGATCGGCCGCGACCTCAAGACAGTCCATGAGTATGAGGCAGACCAGGCTGTGCTACAACAAGGCATCGACGCAAAATCATATCAACTATTTCTCGTGAACAAGGTAGTGGGGAATCGACTGCAGCCTTTCGCCAACAACCTCAATCACGGCTCACTCAAAAAAAGAATAACTATGATGTACCGAAAGAAATCAAGCCGATGGCTCATGCTCAAGGCATTGCTGGTCATCCCTGTGACAGCTCTTACGCTCAACTCATTCGCAAGTCTGGGCAATATCGACTCCATGAAGGAAATGGTGAATATACAGGAAGACCCTCCTTTTGCCATCCATCCAGTCAAAGACCAATATGGAAGAATCACGGGTCTCACTCATGAGGGCAAACCTG
This sequence comes from uncultured Prevotellaceae bacterium, assembly GCA_946625675.1. GTDB lineage: Bacteria > Bacteroidota > Bacteroidia > Bacteroidales > Bacteroidaceae > UBA3839. The sequence goes on from CAMOTI010000066.1 coordinate 1,985, forward strand.
CCGACGGAGACTTTGAATATACTTATGAATATGTGTTCATAAACGGCCGGCCTGCAACGGAGGAGGAAGTAAAGAATTATAAGTCACTACCTATCAAGACATTCCAAATCATAAAAACTGCAAATGGTTCTGCGGAATACAACTACAAAGACAAACAAGGCATAATCTGCCTCACATTAGAGGAAGAGAAAATTGACGGTCTGGTGGACAAATTGCCAGGAATGGAAAAACAGCTGGATGGCAGCATCACGATTAATGGAAAGAAGGTGAAGAAGATCCTGGTGGACGGAAAAGAAGAATGGCCTAAAAATTAATATTTGAACGGCAGAACTCACGTATGACTATAGGGGTGTTCTATTAATTCTGATTTTGGAATGCTCCTACAAATATAAGTTTCATTTCGGTTGCTTATGATGAAAGCCATACATACACCCAACTTTAGCGTCTGTGCCGATATCCTGTCGGCACAGATGCTAAAGTTTATTTTTGCCTCACTAAAAATTATTGCTGCATTGTTTTTATTCGCGGCAATCTCATGTGCCGACGACAATAAGGCATCGACCGACGGGATCAGAAACACTGCCATCAGCCAAACATACTTGGACAGTGTCACCATGTTGGTGGTTGACAGTACTGACCGTAGGTTCGAAAGTTTTACAGATGCAAATGTCGCGCTGGTCTATAAAGACAGCATTCTAATCGTAAACAACAGAAATCCGCAATATGGAGACCCGCTGATATCACTCTATGACATTAACAACCGAATGCGTAAGATTGCAGACTACATCCCGCGAGGCTCCGAAACCGACGAGATGACGGCTTGCCGCGTCCATATTGCGGGCGACAAGTTGTTTGTCAGCGACTGCTACTACACAAAAAAATATTGCACCATACCTCTTCGAAAGCCGCTGGTCTCTACCGACAAGCCCCGTCTGTCTGCTTCGGGAGTTGAGGAACGCGGCGTGGCCATCACGCAGTTCCACGACGGCTTGCTGGTTGAAAATCCTCAATGCTATACAAACGATGAGGCAGGCATCCGCAACGACGTGCCTCGGATGTTTCACTTTAAAAACGGGAGATGCCTCAATCCACACAGCCCTGTCACATATCAAGTGGCTGATGTCAACACAGGAGCAGACATCCATTACAATAAGTCATGCGGACGCATCTGCTTCGTGTCCCACCGTCAGCCGCTTGTAGAGTTTTATAATGATTCCCTGCAACTGGTTCATAGCATAAAACTGCCGTCGGCAGGTCTTCAAAAAACACATACAAATCCCCAACAAACCAGAACACACAAGAATCACCACAGGGATATTGACAGTCGGAAAGCCTTGTTCGAAAGAACACGACGTGTGGTTGGTGCAGGAAGCCAGTTGCATGCCTTTCTCTGCTCAGCAGCCGATGAAGAGCACATCTATCTTGCCTATTGCGGCAGGCTTTTCAGCCACGCCTACCACACCTATCCAACTTACATTCTTGTGCTGGACTGGAATGGCAACCTTGTTAACACCTACCGATACAACCGTTGGATTCAAGCCGTATCGGCCAGCAAGGAAAAGGGTACATTCTACTTGACGGTCTATGCCGACTACGGTCCGGATTCTGCACGGATGAAGGTGGTGAAGGTGACACCTGAAATTTGAGGTTTGAAATCTGGCCATACGGACAGAAACCTTAAAATTGCCATGTTGCTGATTTAGTGTGATAGAGAATCATATATCGTTGTTTGACCGTGCTTCGCCGGTCTGACGTGCGGACGAGACGTCCACAACCCCAGCCAAGACCAGTCCCAAGGAAAGAGTAACTACACTGTTCACTATTCACTTTTCTCTTTTTACTTTTCACCGCGCAATCATACAACTAAGTTTTTAGGTTAATATTTCTTAATAATTTAAATATTTATTTCAACATACTGAATTAACTAATTTTTTAGTTGTATATTTGCAATCAGAACTCATTAAAAAAATGGCACTACGGTAATTTGTGTGGAAGAGAAACATATATTGTTGCTTGGCCGTGCTTCGCCGGCCGATTGTGCGGGCGAGGACGGCCACACCCACAACCAAGCCCCCTATCAACAAAAGTAAATACACTATTTACTTTTCACTATTCACTTTTCACTATTTATTTCATACATCATTGTGGTCATGATAGTTTTTTTGTCAGTTGTAGTTAGCTTTTTGAGCTGTTAAAGGGTATTAAAGAAAAGACATGATGGAAAAGATACATATTCAACAGCTGTTCAAGCAGAACTACGGCAAAATGATGAGGGTGGCACGTTCCATTCTTTTTGACGAGGAAGAAAGCAAAGATGTGGTAAGCGACATCTTTGCCAACTTGCTTCATGGAAACAACACCCTGTCGGCCCAAACCGAAGAACACTATCTGATGACAAGTGTGCGCAATCAGTGTCTGAAGCGGCTGCGACATGAGGAGGTAAAACGGAGAATGACAGAGAATGCCTCACCCTTGCAGACTTCGGACGACGAAAGTGAGGACGAACGTCTTTCGGAAATCGACGAGTTCGTGGAACGCCATCTGACAGAGCAGGAGCGACGTATTTTTCAACTCCGTTTCAGCAAGGGCTGCTCCTATGAGGAAATTGCGGCAGAAGAGGGCATCAGCAGAGTGGCTGTATGGAAACATCTTTCACATGCCTTGAACCAGATCAAAAACCATTTCAAAAAGTAAAGACCATGCAGAAAGACGACAATCAACAGACTAAAGCGGTCAGAAAAGCACTCACGACGACTTCACTGACTGAACTGGAAAGAGCCGATATTTCCCGCTTTCAAGACATGCAGGAACATCCTGAAGCCTACCCCGAGAACGAGTTGGAAGCGATGATGGATGCCCTTGACCAACAGCCGGACTTGGAGAAGGCGTGGAGGGAGTTTGAAAGCAGGCTCTCTGCAGACCATCCGAAGAGTCACTTCGCAACTATTCATCAGCAAATCAGAAAAGCAGCCGCAATCCTGATTGGCATTCTGATTCTCTCTGGTATCGCCTATGCCACAATTCATCTGGTACGTAACCACCAGCCTATGGTTCATACAGAACAGGCGGAAAATATGAAAGATTCCCCAAGACGCAATCCCCAAGAACCACAAAAGCCTTGGAGATTAGAAATAAACAGTAAGCGAACTGACGGAAACAAGTTGGGAGACAGAAAGGACGACAGCATAAATCCTCCAGTCCGGTTTAATGATGTCAGCCTGGACAGTATCCTGTCTGTTGTTTCTGCCCACTATGGCAAAACTGTTATTTTCCGTAATGAAACATCTAAAAGCATGAGGTTCATCATCACTTGGAATCCAGATGAGCCACTTACTGAATTTACTGACGAACTGAACATGTTCGACGGAATGATTGTGACAGTTCATCAGGACACAATCTGTGTTGAAGCCTCAGGCGGAAAGGAGAGTGCATTATGAAATATGTTCTGACATTACTTCTACTGCTTATCTCACAAGCCACCGATGCACAGATAACGCTCAAATTCAAGAACACTCCAATCCTTGAAGCCTTGCAAACGATAGAACAGAGCCAGACGGAGTATTCCATTGCCATTCTCTCTGACGGTCTCTCTGATTTTCACACATCGGCCGAAATAAAAAATCTCTCCACGACCGAGGCAGTCAAGTTGATTTGTAAAGACCTGCCACTGAAAATAAAGACAAAAGGGAAAACCGTTTATGTTCAGGCCAGGAATGACAATTCACAGGGAAAGCGTGAAAAAGAAATAGAAATATCCGGCAACGTGGAGGACGGATTTCTGGAGATGCCATTGCCCCATGCCAAGGTGTCGATATGCAGGGCCGACAGCACTGTGATTGTTGATTCGGCAGCTATGTTCACGGCCTACAACAGTGACTTGAGACCACTGTTTGCCAAATACTCGGCGAAGCTGACGACGGATGCAAATGAACTCCTGGTTCATGCAAGGCTGAAAGGGTACAACGATGTTTGGAAACTGGTGAGCATCGGGAAAAGGCAGACAGAAGTGGAAGTTCCCTCAATCCAGATGCGAAAAAAGATGGAAATGGAATTAGGAGAAGTGGTGGTGAAAGCCACGCGCATAAAAATGTTCTACCGGGGCGACACCATCGTCTATGACGCAACAGCATTCAAGTTGCCACAAGGCTCGATGCTCGACGATCTGATACGTCAGATGCCTGGGGTGACGATGAATGACGCAGGAGAGATATTTGTGAACGGCCGTAAGATAGACGAGCTGATGTTAGGGTCAAGATCGTTCTTCAAGGGTAACCGCAAGGTGATGCTTGAGAACCTGCCTTACTACGTTGTAAAAGAAATCAAGGTGTATGACCGCCAGACCGACAAAAGCAAGGCGCTTGGCTATGACGTGGAGCCCAAGCTGTATGTCATGGATGTGAACCTGAAGGAGGAGTATCAGCGCGGTTATATTGCCAATGTGGAAGCTGCAGCGGGTTCAAATGAGCGATGGCTTGCCCGTGCCTTCGGACTGATGTTCACCGACCGGTACCGTTTCACGTTGCTCGGAAACCTGAACAATGTGAACGAGACACGGCATATCGGACAGTCAGGCAACTGGACACCAGCCACTATGCCTAAAAACATGCTTACCACAAGAAGCGTCCAGGCGGAACTGGACTACCATTCCAAAGGAGACAAATTAAAGAACAACCTGACGGCCTCCTACTCTTCGACAACAGATGTCAGCGAGACCAAAAGCAGATATGAACAGTTCCAGCAAGGGCTTACACCGACGTCACTGACCGAAAGTTTCAACCGCACAGGCAACAGAGTGTGGAATGCACGGAATGCTTTCACATTGACCAAGCCTTTCTATCTCTATACGGAAGCAAATTTCAATTATTCCAAGAATCACGGTGCGTTCAGCTCCATGTTCGACCAGTGGAACGACACGCTGACGGCCTCACAACTGAGCCGTGGATTCAACCAGGGAAAGGCATGGAGTGGAAACATTGAGGCGCAGGGCGCATTCAACGTGGGCAAGAACCATAAGCATGCCGACTTCTACGTCAAGGCAGAACACATTGAGAACGAGACGGAATCAGCTATGAGATACAGCACGCGGCAATACGTGAACCCACAGCAGACCGTCCGGCACAACGTGAATGACATCAGTAACCGCACGACTTGGGGGATCGCATCTTTGAACTTCGGCATGCAACTGTTCAAGGGCGTAGATATGGGTGTGGGCGAAAGTATCTACCTGACGCGCATCGATGCACACGACTATCTTTACCATCCCGACACGCTGCTGTTGCCTTCTCAGATAGACGCCCTGACCGCCATCACTGATTTCAATAACTCATACGACAGCCAGACGAACGTGGTCGAGAACACGGTCGGCATCTCCTTCTCGGGCAAAGGGAAATACAAGCTGAATCCAAATGCTCCGTACACCATCAACTACCAGCGGTGGAACGTGGGCATCAGCGTACCCATACGTCACGAGTCGCTCGACTATCAGCGGGGACGCCTGGACACACTGGCACGGCAGAACACGCTGTTCATGAACACCTCGGCATCTTTCAGACATGCTTCGGAAGACGGCAAGCAGGATTTCAGAGTACACGCCAGCCATAAGCGCAGCGCAGCCAGCCTCTCCGACCGCATCACCTATCGCGACGACAGCCAGCCGCTCGTCGTCAAGCTGGGCAATCCCAACCTCAAGAGCTTCGTCACATCCAACGTCGGCATAGACTATTCGAACAAGGCAGGGCGCAACCAGCAGCAATGGCACGTGGGCACATCGGCCGACATCTACCACAGGCAGACGGCACAGTCGGCAAGCTATGACCCAGCGAGCGGCATCTATACATATCAGCCCATGAACGTGAAGGGAGCCTACCGCCTGAATGCGAAGTTCGGCATCAGCCGCGCCATCGACAAAAACCGCTACTGGTCGTGGCAGACCAATGCCGATGCCGGCTATCACCACGCCATAGACCACGCCATGCTCGCGGGCATGACGGCGAGCGAGGAGAACATCGTCAACACCCTGACCCTGCACGACAACGCCTACATACAATATAACAAAGGTACGCTGAGCATCCGCGCCACGGGTGACATCCGCTGGCGACACTCCGAGGGAAAGATGTACGATTTCGAGACACTGAATGTCACAGACTTCCAATATGGCCTCTCGGCCCGCTACACCATCCCTCGCCTGAACATCACGCTTTCAGCCGACGGCAACATGTACAGCCGTCGAGGCTATGGCAGCGAAGAACTCAACACCGACGACTTCGTGCTAAACGCCTCCATCAGCCAGCCCTTCTTCAAGGGCAAGCTCATCGCCAGCATCGAGGCCTTCGACATCCTCCACCAGCTTTCCTCCACCCAATACACAGTCAATGCCCAGGGCCGCACCGAGACATGGTACCGTTCCCTACCCCACTACGTCATGGCACATCTTGTGTATCACTGGAACAAGAACCCGAAGAAGAAATAATCCTATAAGCATCAACAATGAAAAATTTGATTAAGAGAGTGCAGAGCAAACTTGTTTGCTTTGCCGAACGTGAGAATTTTCGCCTGAAAGGCAAAGAGATTTTAGTGACAATGATGGTCTTTTGAAGGCAGACCATAGGCAGCTGCAGCCCTGTTGTGACAATTATGACTTTTAACATCTTTTATAGGTAAACTTTTTGGCCGTTCTGCGTTAAAAAGGCAGAACAGCCAAAAAGCAGAATCTATGGAAGAAAGTCGGATGACAGAGATGAAATTTGAGCAGATAGAAAAGCGTCTGCGCCCACGCATCATGCAGATGGGACGCGAGTTCTTCGGTTCCGAAACCGAGGCTGAGGAGATTATGCAAGAAACATGGCTGAGGGCATGGAATGTCAGGGACAGGGTGGAGCTCACTGACGCCTACATCCTGCGTATCGCGCGCAACTGCTGTGTCTCTATGTGGCGCGGACAACGGACTGTTATGGAACTGGCCAAAGAAGAGCGTGCTGTCGTCACCGAAGCCACGCCACAGGAAGAAATCGAGGAACGCGAGAACTCCGAGTGGTTGCAATCCCGACTTCAACGTCTGCCCAAAGCCGAGCGGGAAGTGTGGGTACTTTTCTATGATGAGGGTCTGACTGTAGATGAGATTGCTGAAGCACGAGGCCTCACCGTGGGCACCGTCCGCAAAAACATCTCCAACGTCCGGAACGCATTACGCAAAGACCTGCGTCGACGCTTCTTCAACATGCGTCATTTGATTGTGTTCACCGCAATAGCCTTGGTGACGGGACTTGCTGTCGCATCCATTGTCAGTCCTACGGGTATTGTCCGCAATGCAGTGGAACGTATGTTAGGCATACCAAAGGACACCACAATATATGACACACCGGAGGTGATGGCTTCCTATCATGGGGATGTTGAGGCCTTGTACCGGCATATCGCCTTAGAGATGCGTTATCCTGAATCAGCTATAGCCGACAGCGTCCAAGGACGCGTTATTATCTCTTTCGTGGTGGAGAAGGACGGTCGCCTCACTAACTTTAAAGTCCTTCATTCACCTGATGATCGTCTTTCGAATGAGGCAATCCGCGTCGTGCGTATGACCGAACCATGGATTCCTGCCAAGAACAAAGGTAAAGATGTCCGCAGCCGATTCTGTATGCCTGTCGTGTACCGCCTGAAATGAAAAAGCTTCAGGCAGGTTCTAAAAATTAGCTTTAGGCTGTGTTTAGACTATTTTTGAGCAGATTTGCCCGCAAACTCGCAGAAGCGTAGCGAGCTACGG
>CAMOTI010000067.1 GCA_946625675.1 uncultured Prevotellaceae bacterium
CAGATCTCATCTCCTTCCGCCTACCCCGAGCTTGACGCCGAGGCAGTACGCATGGTGAGCCAGGTGAAGAAATGGATTCCCGCCAAGGCCAACGGCAAGCCTTACGAGACCCGCCACATCATCCGCGTGGACGTGGAGGCTCCCCAGCAGGCCGAGCTACACGACACCAACGTGAGCTCCGCCCAGGTAGGCCAGAGCGGCAACCCCACCATCATCACGACCAAGATTGAGCGCAACCCGCAATATCCCGGCGGCGGCGTGGAGATGCAGAAGTTCATCTCCAACAACACACGCTACCCTGAGAGCGAGCTGAAAGCCAAGATAGAGGGCGACGTGGAAGTGACCTTCACCGTGATGCCCGACGGCAGCCTCCGCGACGCACGCGTGACTCAGTCCGTCAGCCCAGGCCTGGACAAGGAAGCTGTGCGCATCGTGAACAGCATGCCGAAATGGGATCCATGTCTTGCCACGGACGGAACCTACGTGCCTTGCGAGATGAAGATCAAGGTGCCGTTCCGCGACCCCAACCGTAAGATTGACGGAGTGCCATTCCATTAATGTGCAACAAGGACAACGTCAAGGATAGTGCATTTCCCCTGCACATCCTTGACGTTTTTTCAACTCTGCCATCATCTGACGGGCAATCAGAAAAAACGTAGCTATCAAAGACTTTACAATGAGCAAGAAGCACTCAGCAGCACTCGAACATGCCATTGTCGTCGCGCTCGCCTTCATCCTCATGGGCATCGTGGCTGTGCTCACCGTGAATGTGTCGTTCCTCAACCCCATATCGAGAGCCTACAGCAACCTGTCGTTCTCCGATATGTACTTCCAGATTATGCGACACAACGTTGAGCCCGACACCTCAGACATTGTCACCATCGTGGACATGACTGAGTTGTACAGGCGTGGGGACTTGGCAGAACTGCTTACCAACATCGACGACATGGAGCCTGCCGCCATTGGTGTGGACATCATGTTCGAAGGAGTGAAAGACGACTCCCTGGGCAACGACCTCCTCAAGGAGACCGTGGGCAATATGCAGTCCAACACCGTCTTCGCCAACAAACTCACAGACTACGACCTTGAGACCGGCCGCTTCACCCACTCCGTCCGCTCGTTCTTCCTCGACAGCATCCCCGTCAGGGAAGGCTACGTGAATCTGACCGACAACATGGAGCGCAGCACCATCCGCAACTACACCACCACCCAACAACTGAACGACACCCAGGCAGAGTCCTTCCCTTATGCCATCGCCAAGGTCTTCGACAGCAGCGTGTCCGATCCGTCGGGCAACCCCTATATCGACTACGGCAACTACGTCTTCCGCATCGTCAGCCCCGACGAGCTGGACGAACATGAGGACGACATCGCCGGACATATCGTCATCGTGGGAGCAGCCCATGAGAACAAGGACACCCACCGTGCCCCTACCGGAAAGATGTCGGGCGTGGAAATCCAGGCATACAGCCTCGAGACCATCCTTCAGCGCAAGGACATCCACGACGCTCCGGCATGGCTGAGCTGGACAGTTGCCGTGATCCTCTGCATCTTGTTTGAGCTTTTCTTCCAGGCCATCATCAACTACGTGACAAGCCACAAGAAGAACATGCTGCTCACATTCCTCCACAAGTCGTCCTTACTCACCACCATCATCCTCGCCATTGGGCTGACCATAGCCAACTGGATTGGCTACCTCGTGTTCAAGCACTGTCATCTCTACCTTGACTCCACGCTGATTCTCAGTCTGCTGGCTCTCGTGGTGATCGCACGATTCTACTATGCCGGCTTCATCGCCGCCATTAGCACAAAAACAAAAAACTCATTTATCCAAAACTCCATATTCAAATAGCAATAACAATGAGAACCATTATCTTAGCATTTCTGGCCATGCTGTGTGCGTCCAGCGCCGACGCACAGACGTTGTTCAAGGTATATACAGTGAAAGGAAACGTCACCTGCGAGAAAGGCAAGGTGAGCCCCGGCAACTTGCTGATGGCCGAATGGGTCATGTCCATTCCCGACAATGGGAAAGTGGTGCTGCTCGACGAGCAGGGCAAGCGCCTCATCACGCTCAAGGAGAAAGGGACAGACACCGTAGTGGGCCATATCGTGAAAAAAGGCAACAAGAGCAAGGGAGTGACCGGCAAATACATGTCATACATCTCCGAGAAGGTGTCAACGAAGCATCTGGTCGATCCCTCCACCTATATGCAGAGTCAGGGGGCAGCCGACCGCCGTCCAGCCGTTAACAAAGTTTCCGATGGCAAGAAAATCATCGTCGTGGAAGCGCCAAAAAAATAACAGTTCTGTTGCTATAAACTTTCCCCGGCCTGCTGAGCTCGTACATAGCGTTCAGCAGGCCGGGGATTCTTATGGAGTGTGGTGTTGTGCTACTTGTAGTCCTCTACGGTTATATCGCTTGCATTGGCATATTTGCCCAGCAATTCGGCGATGAAGAGCCCGCACGCATGGGTGTGCTGCTCATTGCCGTCATATCCGTTGACGAACGCGAGGAAATGCACTGTGGAAAGGCTGAGTTTGGTCCGTTCGTGGTCACTCGTGGGAGTGCCGATACCGCCCGCCGCATCACGGTAGACAGGCATGCCAGCGATGTTCAGGACACCCCGTCCGATGCCCTCATAAGGTTCCCCTTCCCGTCCGATGCCGAGTGTGACCTCCTCCCCCTCCACCTTGTCGAGGTCGAAGCCTCCGATGCTGTAGGCATAACGGATGGAGGCGAGATTGACGAGGTCGACGACCGTGTCGATCTGGTAAAGTCCCTTGCCCTGGATGACGCGCCGCATCAGCTGCTCGCACGAAGGGCGGTAGCGTGTGGGATCTTTCCCGCAACGCTTATAGGCCGTGCGTGTGGCGGCTATGCCGCTGATGTGCTTGATGCTCTCCGTGTCGTACTTCCCGCAGAGGTTTTGGATCTCAGCCTCTATCTCCCGCCACAGCTCTGCATTGTAGGCAGAATTTTCAATCTTTGCACGAACCATGCACCCCCGGAAGTCCGGGCAGGCCGCACGTAGTTCCTCACTGACAACAACTTTGATTATTCTCATTTTACTATATTATATTGTTTGCAAACACGAATCTTTTTGAATCGAACCAATTTTATCGAATATTCTTCGGACACAATCTTATCGAATCCAAACGACTTATATCGTAGTTTTTTGCGAACACGAATCTGAACGAATCTTATCGAATGTAGACCATGACAGACAATCTTCTTGTCTTCATGCAGACGAGGCAACTTGTTTTTAACGGTTACATAGTACAAATTTAGACAAAAAAAGGGATTTAAGAAACATTTCACAGAAAAATCTGTGCTTTAAGGTTTTATATTTTACATAATGACTTGTTATTTTACGTAGTAGGCACTACTGTTTTCAGATTATTAATTATCTTTGCCGAAACAACCAATACTAATGAATTATGAGATATTCTATTTTGTTCTTTTTCCTCTGCCTGAAAGCGACGTCAATATTTGGCAAAGAGGAAGTTAGCTCAATTTGCCACACCCAGCCAGATTGTATATTCAACACGGTAGTGCTCAGCACCTCCGACAATCCCGAGAAGAAAAAAGGGGACGTGAACCTCGATGGGCAAGTGGACATCAGCGATATAGTCGCCATCATCAACGTGATAGCAGGAACCGCCTCGGATGAGCAGAATCTGGCGGATGTGAACAATGACGGGAAGACCGACATCTCAGACATCGTCATGGTCATCAACATCATTGCAGGAATGGTGGACGAGGCCGTTCTACAAGGGTTCTGCCCCGACATCCATCACCCACACGTCATCAATCTCGGAGACAAGGGAGAATGGGCTTGCTGCAACGTAGGTGCATCTGCCCCATGGGAGTTTGGCGGATATTATGCCTGGGGAGAGACCGAAGAGAAGGAATTCTACAGTTGGAGCAATTACAGCCAATCCAGGGGGAGTTACAATTCCTGTTTCGACCTGGGAGACGATATTGCCGGCACCTCGTTCGACGCGGCACAGGCGGTGATGGGAGGCAGGTGGTGTATGCCTTCTTACGATCAGATACGTAAGATTTGTTCACCCAACGGCACTCCACAGTGGACTGAGCTGAACGGCGTGCTGGGTGTGCAGGTCACTGGAAGTAACGGGAAAAAGATTTTCCTGCCTGGAGGAGGGCGTAAACCGGACGAGAACTATTGGGACATAGGAAACCTGCATTACTGGACATCGACTCTCGTGCCATATAAGAATTGCTACGGAAATCATGCTGCATATATGTGGCATTCGCGCACTGGCAATAATACGGCGAACATGATTACAATTCCTAACCGTTGTGACGGTTATTCCATACGTGCCATCATTGGAGACAGCATCTATCCGCCCAACAACCCCGACGACCCGGCTGTAGTTGCGGGAATCTGCCCCAACTCCTATCATCCACATGTGATCGACATGGGCAATGCAGGCAGATGGTCATGTTGCAATGTCGGCGCCGAGGGCCCCTGGGACATCGGAGGACTTTATGCATGGGGAGAGACGACGACAAAGGAGTATTACGATTGGAGCAATTACGCACATGCCGACGGAAGCATGGCCACGGTCCATTATCTTCTTCGAAACATAGCGGGAACGGAATACGATGTGGCGGCATCAGAATGGCAAGGAGAATGGTCGATGCCGTCGTTCCGGCAGATGAAAGGACTTGGCGAATTGCAAAGGGAATGGATATCGGTCAATGGTACTGAAGGAGTGAAAATCACGTCCTCGAACGGTAATTGCATCTTCCTTCCGTCCAAGTCGGATTCGAACAGCGGATGGTACTGGTCGGCATCTCTCCAGAAAAATGACAACACATGCGCCAAATGCATCTATTTCAACAGCGGGGAATGGGTGACAACGATGTGGCAGGACGGCCAGGATGTGGCAAACGCAAGCCACAGATACTTAGGGCACCCGATACGCCCGGTGAGGGGGCTGGACAAGGACGACCCGGAGGATATAGAGCCCGACGAGGCTGCAAAAGAGCATTATTGCCCCGACAACAACCACCCGCATGCTATCGACATGGGTGCTGCCGGCAAATGGGCATGCTGCAACGTGGGAGCGAAAGCACCCTGGGAGACAGGTGGCTATTACTGCTGGGGAGGAACGAAGGAACTGAGCTTCTACGGAGCCACACCAGAGAATGAGACGGCTTGCATATGGTCAGAGGATGTTGATGGACAAGGCACCGTCTGGTGGGGATACAAATGGGACATGTGGAATGAGGACGGTGTGCTGAAGGCTGAATATGACGTTGCACGAAAACTTTGGGGCGGATCATGGCACATGCCTACCATGAGCCGTTACGAAAAGCTAAACGGCACAGGCATCAGCAAAGAAGGCACCCTACTTAACGGAACTCCGGGACTCAAGGTCACAGCCTCCAACGGCAACCGCATTTTCCTGCCTTACTGCGGAGCGAAAACTGAGGCCGAATTCCATTACGACAAATATCAGCCAATGCAGTACTGGACAGCAACGTCCGTCACTGCATTTCAGGGATTCTGTCTTGAACCCAACGCAGCGGCAATGAATCATAATTATTGGTATGACCCCACCGACGGGCCGAATCCCGACAATGCCAACACAGACTTTGTTCAAATCCATCAGGCCAGAGGATTCGGGTTGCCAGTACGTGCCGTGCAATAATGAAACACGGTGGCCTGCCAGTCTGTTCATGACTGACAGGCCACATGTTTTTCCTTACTTAATCACAACTTTCTTTCCGTTGACCACATATACGCCTCTTGTTATCGGTATTCCGTTGACACGCCGTCCGTCGATGCTGTACCACACCTCATTTCCGGAATGCTGGATAGCAGGCGTGACTGCGTCAATGGCAGTGGCATGCCCGCCATCGAAATTCATCAAGAAATCGCGTATGACCGCTTTCGTTCCGGCTTCCCCTTCGCCAGCAGCCTCCTTCAGATGGAAATAGGCACGGCAGGAATTCAGTCGCCATTTTGGCCGCCACCGATACCAGCCGCGTCCAGTCCCGCTGTAGCCGAGATGGTGCCGCCGTAGATATTGATGGAACCACCCGCGCCGTTATTGCCACCACCGATTCCAGCCGCATATGCACCACCAGGACTCTCTATGGATGACATGTAAGGCAGACCTATATCGCTCATTCGGGCGAAAACCATCATATTTGGCCCCATTTTCGCCCGAATAAAAGCAATTTTCAACGCAAAACATGTCGTCATTCGGGCGAAAAGCATCATTTCTGACCCTGTTTTCGCCCGAATGAGACAAACATCAAAAACAAAAACATCAATCATAATTCGAAAACGATGCACAATCTTCATTTTTTTGTTGTAACTTTGCAGAAAATTTCAATTTCATGCAATTCGTCACGCCCGTCGACATACCAAAGAGCCCCATCCAGATAGACCACACAAAGGAAGTGGTGCTGCTCGGATCGTGCTTTGCCGACAATATCGGACGATGCATGCAGGAAGCAAAGTTCAATGTGCTGGTCAATCCGTTCGGCACGCTCTACAATCCCCTGTCCATTGCATGGATTCTCGAAAGGACACTCGAAGAAGACCCGTTCACGCCACAGTCCGAAGAACTGTTCAAGGACGGAGAAGGCACATGGCACAGCTGGATGCACCACACAGACTTCTCTGCGCAGACGGCAGAGGAACTCTGCCAGAACATGAACAAAGCCGGAAGACAGGCAGCCGAGGCACTCCGCCACGCCGGAACACTCATCGTCACCTTAGGAACCGCCATCATCTACACGCTGAAAGCAGACGGACGGCTCGTGGCCAACTGCCACAAACAAAAAGACAGCCTGTTCGACAGAAGACGGCTGGGCACAGAAGAAATCACAGACAGATGGACGGCACTGCTCAGACAACTGAGACAAGCAAATCCCGGCCTGCGCGTGATCCTCACCGTCAGCCCTATCCGCCACATGCGCGACGGATTTCACATCAACCAGCTGAGCAAAAGCACACTGCTGCTCGCAGCCGACCAGATCATACAGAAATGCAAGGACGACGCGTCGATGCCCGCCACTGCGTACTTTCCCTCTTACGAAATCATGATGGACGAACTGCGCGACTACCGCTTCTATGCCGACGATATGCTACACCCCTCCCCCACTGCCATCGGCCATATATGGGAACGGTTCACGCAGACCCATTTCAGCCGTGATACACTCGGCCTCATCGACCAATGCGAAAAAATCGCCAAGGCACTCAGCCACCGCCCGAGCCATCCCGACAGCCCCGCATACAAGGCATTCATCGAAAACACACTCAGGCAGATTCAAACGACAGTAAACAACCATCCATACATCCGGATGGACAAAGAAATAGAAAAATGCAATACACTATTGGAGAAATAGCCAACATCATTGGCGCAACCATCGTATGTGGCGGCGAGAACAACGACACCGCCGCACGGAAAATCAACTGGCTGCTGACCGACAGCCGGTCGCTCTGCTTTCCAGAGCAGACTCTCTTCTTCGCCCTGAAGACACAACGCAACGACGGACACAGATATATAGGAGAGCTCTACCAGCGAGGAGTCAGAAACTTTGTCGTGACCTCCACAGAAGGAACAGACAGCCTGAGCGGCGCCTGCTTCCTGAAAGTGGGCAACACGCTGAACGCCCTGCAGACAATCGCAGGCCACCACCGCAGCCGGTTCGACATCCCCGTGGTGGCCATCACCGGATCGAACGGCAAGACCACGGTGAAGGAATGGCTCTACCAGCTGCTCAGCCCCGACTACAACGTGTGCCGGTCGCCCAGAAGCTACAACTCACAAGTGGGCGTTCCCCTGTCCCTCTGGCTTATCGACAAGCACACCGACATCGCCCTCATCGAGGCTGGCATATCCAAGAGCGGCGAGATGGACCGGCTCAACAAAATCGTGAAACCCACCATCGGCGTCATCACCAACATCGGGCAGGCCCACCAGGAGAACTTCCTATCCATGCAAATCAAATGCACGGAGAAGATGCAGCTCTTCAACGGCTGCCAGACCGCCGTTCTCAACCTGAGCAACAGCACCATCTCGCAATGTGCGTCAACGCTGCCCGAGAGCATCAGGCGGCTGGCATGGAACACAGCCAACGCAGCCGGCATCGACGACACCGACATTGTCATCCGTGACATCATGAAAGAAGGCAACCATGCCACCGTGAAATTCGCCTACAACAACGAAATCGGACAATACACCATACCCTTCATCGACGACGCGGCCATCGAGAACTCCGTCACCTGCTTCGCCACATGCGTCAGCCTGCGCATGCCCGTCGACACAATTTGCCAGCGGATGGGCAGGCTCGAGCCCGTGGCCATGCGCCTGGAAGTGCGCGACGGCACCAACGGCTGCACCATCATCAACGACACCTACAACTCCGACATCCACTCGCTCGACATCGCCCTCGACTTCATGTCGCGCCGCCCCGACACCAAGGAGCAGAAGCGGACACTCATCCTCAGCGACATCCTCCAAAGCGGAGAGGAGCCGCGGTCGCTCTACAGCCAGGTGGCACAGATGGCGATGAACCGCGGCATCGAGAAAATCATCGGCGTGGGCGACCAAATCAGTCAATGTGCTGACTATTTCCCGCTTCCCGACAAGCACTTCTTCCGCACCACCGAGGCCCTGATCAACAGCGACGTGTTCAAAGAGCTGAAAAACGAGTTCATCCTGCTGAAAGGCGCCCGCCAGTTCCGGTTCGACAAGCTCAGCGACCTGCTCACGCAGAAAGTCCACCAGACCATCCTGGAAATCAACCTCAACGCGATGGTGGCCAACCTCAACTACTACCGTAAATTCAAGAAGCCGGAGACCAAGATGGTGTGCATGGTGAAGGCATCGGCCTACGGAATCGGGTCGGTGGAAGCCTCCAAGACACTGCAGGACCACGGAGTGGACTATCTGGCCGTAGCCGTGGCCGACGAAGGCGCCGAGCTGCGCAATGCCGGCATCACCGCCAACATCATGGTGATGAACCCGGAGATGACCTCTTTCCGTATGCTCTTCGACTACAGGCTCGAGCCGGAGGTGTTCAATTTCGACATCCTCGAGGCGCTCATCAGAGCCGCAGAGAAAGAAGGCATCACCAACTTCCCCATACACATCAAAATCGACACCGGCATGCACCGCCTCGGTTTCAACGCAAAGACCGACATGGAGCGCCTCATCGACCGTCTTACGCGGCAAAGCGCACTTGTGCCCGCCTCTGTATTCTCCCATTTTGTGGGTAGCGACGCCGACGGATTCGACGATTTCTCACGCCAGCAGTTCGCACTCTACGACGAGGCGTCCACCAAGCTGCAAAACGCCTACGGGCATAAGATCATACGGCATATCTGCAATTCCGCCGGCATCGAACATTTCCCTCAGTACCATCTCGACATGGTGCGACTCGGGCTGGGTCTCTACGGCATCAACCCCCGCAACAACGAGGTGATACACAACGTATGCACGCTCAAAACCACGATACTGCAGATCCGCGACGTGCCCGCAGGCGACTCCATCGGCTACAGCCGCAAGACCTTCGTCGACCGTCCCAGCCGCGTGGCAGCCATACCTATCGGCTATGCCGACGGACTAAACCGGAAACTGGGCAACCGCAACTGCTACTGTCTCGTCAACGGCAAGAAAGCACCCTACCTCGGCAACATCTGCATGGACGTGTGCATGATTGACGTGACCGACATCGACTGCAAGGAAGGCGACAAGGCCGTCATCTTCGGCGACGACCTGCCTGTCACCGTGCTCAGCGACGTGCTTGGCACCATCCCATACGAAGTGCTCACCGGCATCTCCACACGCGTGCAGCGAGTCTACATACAAGAATAATATAATTTGAGGTTTGAGATTTGAGGTTTGAAATTTATTGACATGATTCTCGGCTGCGCTCGGCATAATTGAAGCGAGCTTCATTCTGCTCTCGCTTGCACGAGAATTGAGGTTTATTTCTAGAGTATCTAGAATATCTAGAGAATCTAGAATATCTAGAATATCTAGAACATCTAAAGCATCTATAAAAAAAAACTCCCCCATGAGCGACGGAAACTTCAACCGTGCACTGCTGCCCAAGAACGAACTCTCGGCAGGGCTGAGAGCCGGCAAGGCACAGATGCGCGCAAAGGCTGAGCAAGCATTCAAAGACATCCTGGAAACACATTTCCCAAACGTCACAGAAGAGCAGAAGTCGGCCGCACTATCCGATTTCAAGCAACGCCTGAGATAGGATGACTTAGACAGGCAGAAACGCCCCAGACAGGCTGAAGCCAAGGCTTTCATAATCAAAAAACTGCATTATCATTTGAATTAATTTTCAAATGTTAATTAATATTCGTAACTTTGCAGTCCGATTACATGCAACCAGCTACATGAACAAAAACGACATCACGAAAATCGTGCTCACAGGCGG
>CAMOTI010000068.1 GCA_946625675.1 uncultured Prevotellaceae bacterium
CAACATGAATGCCATAAATCAAACATCAAGAATAACACATAAGTGTCAACGATGTCCTGATACAAAGTGTCAACGATGTCCTGATACAAAGTGTCAACGATGTCCTGATACAAAGTGTCAACGATGTCCTGATACAAAAGTGTCAACGATGTCCTGATACACGGCATTTAAACATTAAACTTTAAACTAAAAACCAATCTCAACTACCAAATATGAAAGACATCGAAATCAAAATCCATCTGCAGCTCAAGCAAGACAATGAGCTGGATGACGCTGAGCGCGACCTCATCGAAAAAGCCAAACAGGCTACTTTCAGAAGCTATGCACCTTATTCCAACTTCTCTGTAGGGGCGGCGCTCATGCTCGAGAATGGCAAGACGCTGACGGGGTCGAACCAGGAAAACTGTGCCTACCCATCGGGACTTTGTGCCGAGCGGACTACCATGTTCTATGCCAACAGCCGATTTCCTGACCAGAAAATTCTCTGTCTGGCAGTGGCAGCACGCGACACGACAGGAGAGTTCACCAAAATGCCTATTTCGCCTTGTGGCGCATGCCGTCAGGTGTTCATTGAGGTGTACCATCGCCAGAAGGCGCCTTTCAAAGTGCTGCTGTACGGAACGGACGGCACCTACATCGTGGAATCTCCCCTCGACCTCATGCCCATATCGTTCGACAGCTCATATCTTTAGTCTTCTTGGTTTCTTACTGCTTGTGATTACTTCATGTATGTAAGCAACATGAATTTCATGAATGTCGTTTTTATATCGTATTGTCCTATGGCTACAGGCTCTGCACGTAGAAAAATTGCCAACTTCGCGATTATTCTTTTTTTTCTTTTTGGTCTTTCTGCTTCTGCTCAGCAACGACGCAACGCGCAATATCTGGAGTATATCAACCACTTCCGCGAAATCGCTGTCCAGCAGATGAAGGAGCATGGCATTCCTGCCAGCATCACCCTGGCGCAGGGAATCTTCGAGAGCGGGGCGGGAAAGAGTGAGCTGGCTGTAAGGGCCAATAACCATTTCGGAATAAAGAAAGGGGTGGGGTGGAACGGTAAGGTTTACGTCAAGGCCGACGACCGTCCCGACGATCAGTTCCGCGTGTATGCCAATGCCAGGCAGAGCTATGAGGACCATTCCCAGTTTCTCAAAGCCCGTCGCTACAGCATGCTTTTCAATCTCGACATCCTTGACTACAAAGGATGGGCGAACGGGCTCAAACAGTGTGGGTATGCCACGAATCCTGCTTATGCCCAACGTCTTATCGACATCATCGAGCTCTACGACCTTCATGACATCGACCTCGAGGTGGCAGGAAAACACCGCCATTCTAAAAAAAATAAATCTCAGGGGTGGCAGGATGTGACGGTATATCCTGGAAGACCGGTTGTGCAGAACAACGGGCTCCGGTGTGTCGTTGCCAGAGCGGGCGACTCATGGACATCTCTTTCCGATGAACTCGGAATCAAGACCAAAAAATTGTTGAAATACAATGAGGCTTATCCAGAACTGCCTATCCCGGACGGCATGTATGTTTATCTTCAGAAAAAGGCGAAGAAGGGACCGCGTGAAATGAAAAAGAAATGGCACAAGGTCTCGTTCGGAGAGTCCATGTATGCCATTTCTCAGTTCTATGGTGTCAGAATCCAGAAACTCTACAAGATGAATTTCAAGACTGAGGCGTATATCCCTCAGCCAGGTGATCTTGTCAAGGTCAGATGAACAGAGTTCAGCGCCCTTGAATCCGATTCACCTGACTTCTGCTTTTAATGCTGGTTTTCATGAATTGCTGGAGCTGATGACGTTGATTACTGCCACAATGTCGCTGATGTCGACGGTTTTGTCGCTGTTCACGTCGGCCAGTTGGTAGCTCGCTGTGCCGGCTATCTCGTTGATGATGGCCACGATGTCGCTGATGTCCACAGTTCCGTCCATGTTGACGTCGCCTTTCAGGAAAGGCTGATAGCCGTCTGCGCCATAATAGCCTTTCACGATGGCGTCCTTCAGGTCGCCTTGGGTCCAGCGTGGAACAGACCGGTCAGCCTCGCTCGACAGTCCCATCCAGTAGAAAGTGCCCATGCCGGCAGCTTTGGTTTTCTCTACGAAATACTGTGCGAACGCTAAAAGATTATCGTGATATTTGGTGTAGTCGTCATTGTCTATGCCGCTTGGTCCCCATTCTCCGAATATCACGGGGGCACCTTTGCTCACAAGGTGGGTCTGCAGTTTGCTGATCATGTCGTCAACAGATGATTTCACAGAGTTCAGATTCTTGATGTCGGGATAGCTGTGTACCTCGAAAATGATATGCTCGCTCACGTTGTCTGTCGGCAGCTTCATATTCTTCAGAGGGTCTACCAAATGGGTGTTCCAGTTGCCTTCGCCGCAGCAAGCGCCGTAGGTGGAAACAATCAAGTTGCGCCGTTCGTTGTTACCGCCTGTTCCGCGCACCACGTCCACGAAGCTTTGGGCATATTTGTTGATGGCGTTATAGGCAGAGTTGGCCACGGAGGCGTTATAATTGTTGGGGGCGGCAAACGATGCGAAACACCAAGAGTTGTAGGTGTCGAGCATCTCGTTGTAAGCCTCAAACAGCAGATGGTCGTCGTAGTCCTTGAATTCGGTGGCGATCTTCTCCCATAGTGTCTCGTAGCGGGTCTTGTAGTTCTCATATTCCTTCACGTCGGCCACCAGCCATGTCGTACTGGCAGCTCCCGTGTCATGATGCACGTTCAGAATGCAGTACATCCCTTCGTCTATCACGTAGTCCACAATCTCCTTCACGCGCGCCATCCACTGCTTGTTGATGCCAAAGCCGGCCCATGTGCTCTTGTCCCAGATTCCCTCAGAATTCAGAACCACCGCGCCGTAGTGAGGATACCAGGTCACAGGTACTCGTATGGCGTTGAAACCGGCTTTCTTGAACATGTGAATGAGCTCTCGGGTCGTCACCGGCTGTCCCCAGCCTGTCTCATACGATGTGACGCTGCGGTTGCCTTTCTCAAGCCACATGTTGTCCACACTGCCGCTGTGGGTGTCCATCGTGTTGCCTAAGTTCCATCCGATACGCATATTCGCCACTGCAGAGAAGGCGGTCTCATAGCCTTCGGAGTCTTCGGCCCGTTCTGTCACCATGTCATACGTGTAACGGGGGTCGTCGGCCTCCGCTGCCTCTTCTTCTTTGTCGTGTACCAGATAAATCCGCTTTATCTGTATCTTCGTCGCGTCGCTTGCTTGAAGAGCCACCTGCTTCACACTGCTGACGTCTTTGCCGGCAAACGCGCATTCCAACGAAGTGATACCGACATTTCCCCAGCTCTTGACTTCTTCTTTGTTTTGGTTCATTTGTATCAGTATCTGGGTGTTCACGGTTGTCTTCTCGGCGAATTCAAACACAAGCTTGTCGTAGGCCGACCAGTCTACGTTGTCGTACCAAGCCGCCATTCCACCCCAGGCTACGGCCTCGTAGGTGATGCTGCCGTCGCCGTTTTGGGTCACTTTCTCGGCAGGGTTCCAATTTCCGGTGAATTTCAATGTGATGTCGACTTCTGCGGCATGCAGAAACATGACACAGGCCATAAGCAGCAGTGATGCAGATAGTTTCTTCATAATGTAATGTATTATGGTTTTTTACTAAGATTCTTTGTTGATAGCATGCAAGCCTCCTTCTGATTCACCAAAATATAAAATCCTTGTCACTTTGTTCCTTGGAAGTCGTGTCAAATCATGAGCTTGCTGTCTTTCGACTTCCTGTAGAATCTCTTTTTCCTATGCAAATTTCACAAAAATCAGCGTAATATGCAAACTTTTTTGCAAAAAAAATGGTGATGCCGGCTTTTGCAGGCATCACCATTGCGTTTTGTTCTCTCAGGTCTGTCTGTATCAGTGCAGTTCCACTTCCTCAGTCATGTTTATCTCGTTACCTTCTTTGTCGGTAAACTTGTACTGGAGGAAGCCCATCTGCTGGTTTGGAATCACCTTCAAACCAAATCCGTACTTCATTTGCCATTTACGGTAGGTCGACACCACGCCGTATTTGATGTAGGCTGCTACGTACGGATGAACAAACAAACGAAGCTTCTTGTTACCAAGATTGTTCATCAAGTAGTCTATTTTGCCTTCTAATGTGTCGGTGAACAGGTACGAAGACTTTATGGTTCCTTTACCCATGCACGTCGGGCAAACTTCCTCAACGTTCACGTCCATGGCAGGACGGACACGCTGACGGGTGATCTGCATCAATCCGAATTTCGACAACGGCAGGATATTGTGCTTCGCACGGTCGTTGCGCATCAATTCGGTCATGTGTTCATAGAGCTTCTGACGGTGTTCGGAACTGTCCATGTCTATGAAGTCCACCACGATTATGCCGCCCATGTCACGAAGGCGGAACTGGCGGGCCAGCTCAGCGGCTGCGCCCATGTTCACCTCAAAGGCATTTGCCTCTTGATTGTCTACACCGCGATTACGGTTGCCTGAGTTCACGTCCACGACATGGAGGGCTTCCGTATGCTCTATTATCAGGTAGGCACCCTTCTTGAAACTTACCGTCTTGCCAAAGCCGCTCTTTATCTGCTTCGTCACGTTGAAGTTGTCGAATATAGGCACACTCCCTTTGTAGAGTTTCACGATGTGTTCACGGTCCGGAGCTATCAGTGATACGTATTTTTTTACTTCTTTGTATACTTCGGGGTTGTTCACGTGTATGCTCTCGTAGGAAGGGTTGAAGAGGTCGCGAAGAATGGAAACCGTGCGGCTTGTCTCTTCATGACACAATATTGGATATGTCTGGCTCTTCTGCAGTTTTTTCAGACAGTCTTCCCAACTTTTGAGCAATATCGACAACTCCTTGTCTAATTCGGCTACACGACGGCCTTCACTCACAGTGCGGACTATCACGCCGAAATTCTTGGGCTTGATGCTCTGGATCAATTGTTTCAGACGGGCGCGCTCTTCGCCCGATTTGATTTTTGATGACACTGACACCTTGTCCGAAAAAGGTATCAGCACCAAGTAACGGCCTGGAAAGCTGATTTCGCAGGTCAGACGTGGACCTTTTGTCGATATCGGCTCTTTCACGATCTGCACCAGCAGCTCCTGGCCTACTTCCAACACGCTCTGGATTTCACCAACCTTAGGCAGGTCGGGCTGGCGTTTCAATTTGTCCATGCCCGACAGTCGCTTGCGGTCGCTCAATACCTGCTTCGTGTATTTCTTTAAGGAAAGGAAGTTGATTCCTAAATCTTGGTAATGAAGAAATGCTTCGCGCTCATGACCTACTTCCACAAAACATGCATTCAAGGCCGGCATTATTTTTTTCACCTTTGCTGCATAAATGTTGCCAACTGAATAACGGGAGTCACTTTTCTCGCATTGATATTCCACAAGGCGCTGGTCTTCAAGTAAGGCCAAAGTCACTTCCGACGGTTGGGAGTCAATGATTAGTTCACTGTTCATTTCTTCGGAATTTTAAGGGCTGACGCACGATGCATCAGGATTGCATGCCCTGTGATCGTTCCGAACTACGACACGTAAGCCTGAAATATGAAAATCAGGCCACATGCTTCTTGATGGACGGGACAACCCCGCGTTGGTACTTTTGTTTAAGTTATAAGCAAAACAGTTCTGTGATAACCATTTGTTTTATGGCTTTGTCACAGAACTGTTGCGCATCTGAACAAGAATTCTCAATGTTAAGAATTGCTGTCAAGAATCTTTATTTGCTCTTATGACGATTCTTTCTCAGTCTCTTCTTGCGTTTGTGAGTTGAAATCTTGTGTCTTTTCTTTTTCTTACCGTTTGGCATAATTCGACTGTTTTAAAATTTATGATTGGATTATTTTAACATTTCGGTGAAAGTCTTTGAAGGCTTGAATGCAGGAATGTTGTGCTCAGGAATAATAAGAGTGGTGTTCTTGCTGATGTTGCGTGCAGTCTTCTGTGCGCGTTTCTTCACAATGAAGCTTCCAAAGCCACGGAGGAACACATCCTCATTCTTTGCCAATGATTTCTTTACAGTCTCCATAAAAGACTCTACTGTGTTAAGGATGGTCAGTTTGTCTAGACCAGTTTCCTTAGCAATCTCATTTACGATGTCTGCTTTTGTCATTTTTCTTAAATGTTATATGATTAATTATGTGTATGTTTTTGTCTTTTGTCGTGTATGTCGTATCCTTGCAATTTTTTGGTGATATAGCCTCCTAAAACATCTTCAATTGGTTGATTAGTAAACCGTTAATTGCGTGTTTAGTCTGAGTTTACACGTTTTCCGCTTATTTCGGACTGCAAATTTACTAAAAAACTATAAAACAAGAAAATAAATTTTGCTAAAATTTTGAAAAACAAGAAAAAAAGCAATTTTTTTTGTTTTTATGAACTTTTTTGCGTATCTCAGGCTCGAATGTTGCTTTTTATGCTTTGTTTGATAATATATTATAATGTATGTGCTGCTTCTTCATTTTATCTGTTCTTCAAATCCCCAAAACTCATTTTATTCATCATTTTTTTGAAAGAAAATTGTGGCTATCTTCATTTATTTTCGTAACTTTGCAAAAGTTTTTGTAAATTCATAGATTTAGATGTATAATAAATTTAAAGGATTGGGTGTTGCCCTCGTCACACCTTTCAATTCAAATGGTGAGGTCGATTACCGGGCATTGAGAAGAATTCTCGATTATCAATTGGCTAATGGCGTTGATTTCCTTTGCGTGCTGGGCACTACTGCTGAGACTCCTTGTCTGACGAAGAAGGAAAAGGAGAATATTAAGGCGCTTGTCATCGAAAAGGTCAATGGATCTATTCCAATCCTTTTGGGATGTGGGGGTAACAATACCGCCGCAGTCATCGAAGAAATCAAAACGGGTGATTTTACTGGAATCGATGGAATTCTGAGTGTGTGCCCTTATTATAATAAACCGTCGCAAGAGGGCATTTACCAGCATTTTAAAGCTATCGCCAACTCCACCAACATGCCGGTTGTTCTTTATAATGTGCCAGGAAGAGTGGGAGTCAACATGACGGCTCAGACTACACTTCGACTTGCGCGTGAATGTGAGAATATCGTGGCTGTCAAGGAGGCAAGCGGGAATTTCACTCAGATCGATGATATCATCAAGAACAAGCCGAAAGACTTCGATGTGCTTTCCGGAGATGACGGCATCACTTTCCCGCTTATGACCCTCGGTGCAAAAGGAGTTATCAGCGTTATCGGTAATGCACTGCCAAAAGAATTTGGTAAAATGGTAAGACTTGCGGCAAGGGGTGAGTTCGACACAGCGCTCCAAATTCATCATCGATTTGCCGAACTGTTCAAGCTACTCTTTGTCGACGGAAATCCTGCTGGAGTCAAGGCTATGCTCAACAACATGGGGCTGCTTGAGAACGAACTACGACTGCCCCTTGTGCCGGCTAAGATTACGACTATGAGCGAAATCGCAGCCATTATCAAGGAACTTAATATTAAATGCTAAAGGATAAATTGGAAAAATGCTCGCATGCGAGCATTTTTTTATTTTTTTTTCATTTCGAGGCCTTGTAATTGGTTTTAACCTGTGCCTTGACCCCCTTTTTCACCTATTTCCTGAGTTTTTCTTCTTTCGCTTTTTGTCGTATCAATATTTTTTGTATTTTTGCAAAAATTAACAGCTGAAACTATATGAAAAAACTCATTACACTTATCTCCCTGTCTGTTTTCGCCCTCTGCGTCTGTGCTCAGGAAGAGAAAAAGACCACTGTGATACAGCTCCCCCAGTGGGTGCAGGACATCAAGCTCAGCGGCTACGGCATGCTTCAGTATCAGGCACACGACAAGCCCGGAGCCCACGACAACTCGTTCAACCTGCGTCTTGCCCGACTCTCGCTCGAGGGACGGATTCTCCAGGACTTCTATTGGAAAGTACAGATGCAAATCAATGGAAACACGTCTTCGCTTGGTTCCTCACCACGACTTGTCGACCTCTTCGGTGAGTGGCAACGCTACAGTTTCTTCAAGGTGAAGGCAGGACAGTTCAAAAGGCCATTCTCATTTGAAAACCCTATGCATCCCATCACGCAAGGATTCATGTCGTATTCGCAGAACGTGACCAAACTGACCGGACATTCCGACCGTACAGGAGAGCATCCGTCCAACGGACGTGACATCGGACTACAGTTTCAGGGCGACTTTCTCAAGAACAGCAGCGGGCGTGAACTTCTCCATTATCAAGTAGGCGTGTTCAACGGCGAGGGCATCAACAGAAAGGATGCTGACAACCGCAAGGACTTCATCGGAGGACTATGGGTGATGCCAGTGAAAGGTATGCGTATTGGCGCTTTCGGGTGGACAGGAAGCAGTGTCATCAACCGTGAGAACGTGGTCAACGGAGAGACCGTTACTCGGGGTGTGCGGACGGGGAAAAACCGATATGCCATCTCGGGCGAGTATTGCTTCGACGACTGGACCATCCGATCAGAATATATCCATAGCCAAGGATATGGGGCCAATCTGGCAGCAGGCGACAAGGCCGACGGATTCTATGCCCTCTGCATCGCGCCCGTCGTGAAGAACAAATGTCATGTCAAGGCACGCTACGATGTCTACCGCGACAGGAAAGAGTGGGGCAGCGCTCGCACCAATTACGAAATCGGAGCTGACTATGTCTTCTCCAAGAATCTTCAGATTAACCTCGAATATGCCCGCGTCAACGACAAGACCCTCCCCGACAAGCACAGCTACAACCTCGTAGACGTAGAGCTGGACTTCCGATTCTGATAGTTATTTTAGAACTTATGCTTTCGCCATATCAACGTTCCCGGCAGGCAGGCTGAGAACGTTTTTTCTTTTTCTGAATTCTGCACGAACATTCCTGCACATTCCGACATGCTGGGAACAGTCACTATCGTCCCCTTTTCTACTTCCGCTTCAACTCCCTTTTCAACTCCTTTTTCATTCCATTTTTACTCCCTTTTCAAAAAAAATCCATTTCGTAAATCGTATCTCGTTTTTTTTTACTAACTTTGCATTTTTAATAATTTTCGTTTTTCTTTTCCTTTTCTCAACAACTTAAACCCTAACAGGTATGGCGCGTAATCATAATCATTTAGTCATCATGGCAGGCGGAATCGGAAGCCGATTCTGGCCCATGAGCACCACAGAGAACCCGAAGCAGTTTATCGACGTGATGGGATGCGGAAGGACGTTCATCCAACTTACTTACGATCGATTCATCGGTATTGTACCACCGGAGAATGTGTGGGTTGTCACCAGTGCCAACTATGAGCAGACCGTCAGGCAGCAGCTGCCCGATGTGCCTGCACAAAACATTTTGCTGGAGCCATGCAGGCGCAACACTGCTCCTTGTATCGCATATGTGGCATGGAGAATCAAGTCGGCCGACAAAAACGCCAACATCGTTGTAACGCCGAGCGACCATTTTATTGTCAACCAGATCCATTTCCAGGAAGTCATCCGTCAAGCGATGAAATTCACGTCTCAGTCCGACGCAATCGTAACGCTCGGCATGAAACCCACACGGCCCGAGACGGGATATGGCTATATCCAAGCAGACCTCTCATCGGCGTCGCTCATGAACAAGAACGTCTACCGCGTGGACAGCTTTAAGGAGAAGCCCGACCTCGCTACAGCGAAAGAATACATCCGTCACGACGACTTCTTCTGGAACTCGGGCATCTTCATCTGGAGCGTCAGCACCATCGTCAATGCACTGCGCATCTATGCCCCCGAAATCAACGACATATTCGAGGCCATGCTGCCATACTACGGGACAGAAAAGGAACAGGAACTTATCAACCAGCGTTTTCCAGACTGCCCCAACATATCCGTTGACTATGCCATACTCGAAAAAGCCGACGAGATTTTCGTGTATCCGGCCGATTTCGGATGGAGCGACGTCGGGACATGGGGGTCGCTCATCCAGCTCCTCGACAAGGACAAGAACGGAAATGCGGCTGTGGGACCGAACATCAACCTTTACGAGACCACCAACTGCATCATCCACACCATGGGCGAGAAGAAAGTGGTGGTGCAGGGACTCCACAACTGCATCGTAGCTGAAAACAATGACACGCTCCTCATTTGCCAGTTGGCTGAGGAACAGCGCATCAAGCAGTTCTCAGGAGAGTAAGTTTATTCCAAGAACCATATTGTTTTCCGTAATCCAATTTTATTGTACATTTCAAAATAGTATATAACAATCAGGTTCGTTATGTGAAATATCTAAATGTCCCAATAATCAAATAAATCGTAAATTATAAAATCGTAAATAACAATTATGTTCCTCATCGCCGACAGCGGATCCACGAAGACGGCATGGTGTCTCATCCATGACCAGAACGTGAAACTCATCTCCACTCAGGGCATCAATCCTTTCCAACTGGATGAAGCGGAAATCAGTGCCATACTGACGAACGAGCTCCTTCCACAAATCGCACAGTACGGTCAGGCTGTTTCGGCCGACCCTCTTGCAGAATTGGATGCCGTTTTTTTCTATGGAGCTGGGTGTACCAGAGAGAAATCCCCGGTCGTGGCCACAGCCATACGAAAGACGTTCAATAATCAGGCGCGTATCATCGTGGAGAGCGACATGATGGGGGCGGCGAAGGGACTGTGCGGCGACTCGCCGGGCATCGTTGCCATATTGGGCACAGGCTCCAACTCCTGCTACTACGATGGAGAGCATATCGTCGACAACGTGTCGCCACTTGGATTTATCCTTGGAGACGAGGGTAGTGGCGCCTATATCGGAAAAAGGCTTGTGGGAAACTGTCTCAAGAAGCAGTTCTCCGAGGAGACGTGCATGCTATTTGAGCAAGAAACTAAGCTGTCTGCACAGGCCATTATTCAGAAAGTCTATCGAGAATCCATGCCCAACCGCTTTCTTGCGTCACTTTCCCCTTTTTGCGCCAGGCACCGTGACATCCCGGAAATTCATGACTTCATCATCGACTGTTTTACACAGTTCTTCATGAGAAACGTCAATCTCTACAACTGCCCGGAACTGCCTGTCAACTTCGTCGGATCTATCGCATGGTTCTATCAGGCTGAACTTCGCGAGACTGCCGAAAAACTTGGATTCAAGACAGGTACCATTCTCCAAGATCCGCTGGAAGGACTTATCAACTACCATTCCTCCCTGACATGAATAGCATGACCTCTAAAAAAATATAAATCGTAAATTGTAAACAGATAATTTTTTTGTTTGTGAAATAGCCAAATGAAATTAATATCTGAATAAATCGTAAATCGTAAATAGCATAACTCCCTCTGATGGTTGACGTGAAAATAGAACAATCTTGGAAGCATAGGCTCAACGGTGAGTTTCAGCAGCCTTACTTCAAGCAACTGACGGACTTTGTCAGGAACGAATACCGCCAGTACAGAGTCTATCCTCCCGGCCCGCTCATTTTTAATGCCTTCAACCTCTGCCCGTTCGACAGTGTGAAGGTGGTTATCATCGGGCAGGATCCTTATCATGAGCCAGGGCAGGCACAGGGACTGGCTTTCTCCGTGCCCGACGGTGTGCGCATACCGCCATCGCTTGTCAACATCTACAAGGAAATCAAAGACGACACAGGCAATGACATACCCCTCTCGGGCGATCTCACAAGATGGGTCAGACAAGGAGTATTCCTGCTCAACGCCACGCTTACCGTACGTGAGCATCAGGCAGGGTCACACCAGCGACAGGGGTGGGAACGATTCACCGACGCTGTCATCAAAGTCGTTAGCGATGAGAAAGAGCACGTCGCATTCATTCTGTGGGGAAGCTATGCGCAGAGCAAGATGCAGCTTATCAACCAGAGCAAGCACCTCGTGCTTCGATCCACACATCCATCCCCGCTTTCTGCACACCGGGGATTTTTCGGCAACCACCATTTCAGCCTTGCCAATCAGTTCCTGCAACAACACGGCATGCAACCAATACAGTGGTGATTTTTTCTTATTATTCACATCTAAACAAAACAACATTGATTAAAAACATCATATTCGACCTGGGCGGCGTGGTCATTCCTCTTACGCCAGAGGTGGCGTGGGAACGTTTCGAATCCCTCGGCATCAAGGACACGCGCCAACGGATGGGACTATACGGACAGACTGGCATTTTCCTCGATGTGGAAAACGGAACTATCGACGCGCCAACCTTCCAGCGCCAACTGGCACAACTGGCTCAAGAGCAAACCAACGTGTTTGGCGATGAAGAACCGATGTTCTCCTTTGAGCAGACATTGTGGGCATGGAAAGGCTATGTGGAGAGCGTGGACATCAACAGGCTCAACAATCTCCTGCGTCTCAAAAAAGAATACAATGTCATTCTTCTCAGCAACACCAACCCTTTCATTGTTGACTGGGCAGAGTCCGACGCCTTCAGCGGAGATGGACATCCACTCAATTATTATTTCCATCAGACATTCTACAGCTGCCAGATGAAAGACTACAAGCCTGCGCCCACCATCTTCCAGAAAATGCTCATTCAGGCGGAAATCAAGCCCCAGGAATCTCTCTTTCTTGACGACGGACAAAAAAACATCGAAGCTGCGGAGTCGTTAGGCATTCATGGGCTCTTAGTCGAGAAAAACCAGGACTGGATGATGCCCTTGATCCATAAACTTGAAGAATTGAATAGCCACTAAAATGATGAAAAATTTATTTAGAATACTTCTTCTGTCTCTATCTCTTACAGCGGTATCTACTTTTGCGCAGCAACCCGACCAGCAGCAGCTGGACGACGAGCAGACTCCCTCTGACCTCATGGAAATACGAGCCCTCAAAAACATGGGACTCAACGTGACGTATAACAACACAGTGTGGCTGCTGACCAACGGACACGATAAATTTGAGGATCTCTTTAAATATGTTCGAAAAGCCAAGAACTTCATTCACATGGAGTATTTCAACTACCGTAACGACTCCATCAACTCCATACTCGTACATCTGCTCCATCAGAAGGTGAAGGAAGGAGTGGAGGTGAGGGTGATGTACGACGCCTTTGGCAACAGCTCCAACAATCAGCCCTTCTCGAGGGCAAAGCATGACTCCATTTGCAACCTCGGCATTCGACTCGAGAAATTCGACCCTCTCAACTTTCCATGGCTCAACCATATCTATCCCCGAGACCACCGCAAAATAGTCGTTATCGACGGAGAGGTGGCATACACAGGTGGTATGAACGTGGCGGACTATTATATCGAAGGACTTGAGGGCATCGGACCCTGGCGTGATATGCACATGCACATTGAAGGACCGGCTGTCGACGATATCCATAAAATCTTTATCAAGATGTGGGCAAAACAGACCGGAGAGTTGCTCACGGGTGTCAGATACCAGCCTCCTTGCGAGGGGAAAGGAAATGTGAGGATGGCTGTCATCGACCGCGAGCCGAACGTGACGAACGAGTCTATCCGTAAGCTTTATTGCACGATGTTGGACAACGCACAGCACAACGTCAAGATCATTAGTCCCTATTTCATGCCAACCTCTTCAGTTCAAAAAGCCATCAAGAGGGCTGTCAAAAGGGGAGTCGACGTGCAAATCATGATTTCGGAGAAGAGCGACGTGCCCATGACGCCACATGTCGTACATTTCTGGGGAAGAAAGATGGCCAAGATTGGCGCCAAAGTATATATGTACCAAGCTGGGTTCCATCATACCAAAATAATGACTGTGGATGACTCCTTCTGCACCATCGGGTCGTCCAACCTCGACGCCAGAAGCTTACGTTACGACTACGAAATCAACACGGCCGTCTTCAATAAGGATATCACCATGCAGCTCGTTAACATGTTTGAGAAGGACAAGGAACAGTCGCTTTTGCTCGATGATGCCAAATGGGAACGCAAGTCGGCATGGCACAAGTTTGTAGGGTGGTTCGGCCATCTGCTCACACCGGTGATGTGATCTTTTTTAGTTGAAAGTTGAATGTTTAAAGTTTAAAGAGAATAGACCACATGCTGTATGGACTTACTTCATGTATGTCCGAGCATTTTATAGTTTAAAGTTTAAAGAAAATTATCGTATATTCGTTATGAGAAAATTATCAATGATTCTTGCGCTGACGCTTTTGTGCGGCAGCTTCAGTTGCACCAATGCCCAGCAGCCGATGCAGCAGGTGCTGACTGTGAACCGTTACGCGCAGCCAAAAAGAGAATTCAGGGGAGCATGGATGCAGTGTGTCAACGGGATGTATCTTGGCAAGACATCACAGCAAATCAGGGAGATGCTCACATCGCAGCTCGACGTGCTGCAACGTGCCAACATTAATGCCATCCTCTTCCAGGTTCGTCCTGAGGGCGATGCTCTCTATCGTTCCAACATCGAGCCGTGGAGCCGTTACCTTACAGGACAACAGGGCTTGCCGCCTGCAGACGGATGGGACCCTCTGCAGTGGATGATTGAGCAATGCCATGCACGCGGCATGGAATGTCATGCGTGGATCAATCCATATCGCATGAAGACGAAGAACACCACACAGCTGGCAGCCTCTCACCTTGCCATTCAGCATCCGGAGTGGATTATCCAATACGGCGACTTGCTCATCCTCAACCCGGCACTCGAGGTGGCAAGGCTGCACACCTGTGTTGTCGTGGAGGATATTCTCCGTCATTACGACGTCGACGGCATACACATGGATGACTATTTCTATCCCTATCCAGAAGGGGGAATGGAGTTCAACGACAAGGAATACTACAACCGCGACCCTCGGGGATTCAATACGCTTGCCGACTGGCGCCGCGATAACGTGAACATGCTGGTACGCGACCTCCACAACCTCATCCGTGAGGTCAAGCCATGGGTGAAGTTTGGCATCTCGCCCTTCGGAATCTATCGCAACGACAAGTCGGGACAGAACACTGCCTATGGAAGTGCCACCAACGGACTGCAGAACTATGACGACCTTTATGCCGACGTACTCAAGTGGGAACAGGAAGGATGGGTGGACTATCTCATCCCGCAGGTGTACTGGAATTTCGGAACGAAAGCAGCGGACTATGGCATATTGCTTAACTGGTGGAACGACAACTGCAAGAACCGTCCCGTCTTCATCGGACAGGACGTGGAGCGCACGGTCAAGGGACAGGACCTCAACGACCCAACTCGTCACCAGATGGACGCCAAATACCGACTGCAACGTCAACTGCCTAACATACAGGGCTCCTGCCAGTGGTATGCTGCAGCTGTAGCAAGCAACCCTGGTAACTACGCCACAATCCTTGAAAAGGTGTACCATCCTTATCCGGCACTACAGCCTGCCATGCCGTTCATCGACAACAACCCGCCAAAAACTCCGAAGAAACTCAAGGTGAAACTCCAAAACGGTATCACCGTCCTCTCGTGGAAGAAGGACAAACTCCGAAAGGAGATGAACAAAGCCATATCATACGTCATCTACGACTTTCCGCCTAATGAGATTATCGACCTCGAGAATCCTGCAGCCATACGAGCCATCACACGAAACAACTCCGTGGCTCTCCAAGGCGACTTCTACGGACACACCATCCTCGTCACTGCCCTCGACCATCTCCACAACGAATCGCTCCCCGCTATTCTCAAGCTGGAGTGACCGCGGATGCTTACCCTAATTTACACTTTTCACTATTCACTCCTTCCTAAAAAAATGGTTCATCAATTCGAAATGTCACTTCGGCCCATGTCCCGCGGTTTCCATCTTATCACTGCCGACATCGTCCGTCAGCTGCCAAAACTGCCGAAGACAGGACTCGTCAATATCTTCTGCAAGCACACCAGCTGCGGACTGTCCATCAACGAGAACTGTGATCCCGACGTACGGATCGACATGGAGACCATCTTCAACCGCCTTGTGCCGGAAAACAGCCCCGACTACGAGCACACCCTCGAAGGCCCTGACGACATGCCCGCACATGCCAAGTCCACTCTCAGTGGCGTCAGCATCACGATTCCCATCACCGACGGACGACTCAATCTCGGCACATGGCAGGGCATTTACTTTGGCGAATACCGCAACTATGGAGGAACCCGGAAATTGGTTGTCACAATAATGGGAGAGTGAGGTGAGTGATCTTTTGCTAATACGCTATTCCGTTTCAAAATAATCACTTAAATTTAAATAATAGGCAAATTCTAATTTTGCCCCTATGAAGCGTGATATTCATATATTTCCAAAACGAAGTCTGACATTGCTGCTTGTCTGCTGTGCCTTGACATACTTGTGCTCATGCGGCTCCTGCGGTTCCGACAAACCGAAGAACCAAGAAAAAAAGACACAAAAAAAACGGAAACCGCGAAAACAGGCTGTTGACACACTTGCGATTGACTCGCTGCTTGGCGATTCCCTCCTTGCTGACTCACTGCTGACAGACTCATTGCTGACAGACTCGCTCGAAACCCTTGCCGACAGCCTGCAGGCCGATGAGTCTGCTGACTCGTTGCTCGAAGACGAACTATTGACCGAGGAACAGTTTGCCGTTAAGAACTTCGTGGAGGTCAAGGCTGTCATCCCTGACATGATTCAGGAAATCAGGTATTTCTCCGACCATAACTTCGTAGGCCGTCCCATTGAGGGCTACCAGGACTCTGTTGCCCTGATGACGCGTGAAGGCGCAGAGGCGCTGAAGAAAGCCGCCGACGAGCTACGCGAGAAAGGCTATAGAATCAAGATTTACGACGCTTACCGCCCAGACGACGCCGTACAGCATTTCCGACGGTGGGTTGGCGACATGAAGGATCAGAAGATGAAGGATGAGTTTTATCCAGAGGTGGACAAGGAAACGCTCTTCAAGCAGGGCTATATCTCCTCGCGCTCCAAGCATTGCCACGGAAGCACCGTGGACATGACCCTCTGCGATCTCGACGGCAACGA
>CAMOTI010000069.1 GCA_946625675.1 uncultured Prevotellaceae bacterium
TAGCTACAAGTATGTATATGTACTCTACAACGGTGCCAACACCGGAGCCGTGACAAAGAACCTCTTCGGATTCATCGCTGAGGACGGTACGGAATATCTCTCTGACAAGACCACATTCCCTGTAGGCGAATGGAACGGCGGCGAAGTGACCTTCACCCTTGAGGAGGAGACCACTGGTAAGTTGTCAGTCGGCTTCATCGGCGGTGGCGGTTCAGGCAATGCACCTCATCTGTTTGTTGACTTCATCGACCTTGAGAAGATCGACGAGGCTGACGTGGCTAAGGACGAACTGGAGAAGGCAATCGAGGCTGCACAGGCTAAGGAATACGTGATTGGCGACGAGCTCTTCCAGTATCCTCAGTCTGAGATTGATCCGCTCGACGAGGCCATCGCAGCTGCTCAGGCTGTTTACGACAACGAGGACGCTACAGTTGACGAAGTCAATGCAGCTACTGAGACGCTCAACAACTTCATCGAAACCTTCGATCCGGCTTACAACGAGCCTGAGGACGGCACTCCTTACATCATGACCCTGACCACCTCAGACGGCCAGTTCCCGCTCGCAATCGACGGCACAGCCAACAAGATTGTTGAAGAGGGCGAAGAGACCTACATCTACTTCGACAAGCAGGAAGACGGCACATGGGGCATGAAGACCGAGGACGGCGACTACATCGCTTACGAAGGCAGCAACAAATGGACCATGAGCACTTCAACAGAGCCTTACGGATGGACCATCGAGGCTCTGAAGGACGGCGGTGTGTCGGTAAGCGGCACGAACGGTCTTTACGGCACGAACACCAGCGACGGAAACGCAGCCGGATCTGCTATCTATGGCGACAAGACCACTGCTAACGGCAACTACATCTGGAACATCAAGCCCGCCGAGCAGGAGCCGGAAGGCACACTGTACAACGGAACGCTGACCCAGACCCTTGCTATGGCTGACGGAACCGTGATGGGCGAGGAAGTTGACATCGACTACGATGTATTCATTACTGCTCCTGATCCAAACAACGGCGTTAAGATCCAGTTCGTCGACGGATTCACCTTCCCGGTTATGGGAACTGTAGTGCCTGACCTCATCGTTGACGCACAGATGACAACCAATGAGGATGGAAGCATCTCTTACAGCAGCGAGCCCTTCACTGTCAGCGTACCACGTGGTATGATGACCGTGACATTCAACGCAACCCTCACCGGTACGCAGGAAAATGAAAAGGCAAATCCTGTTATCACGCTTACTCTTTCTCAGGGACCTACAACCAACACCGTTGTCTTCGGACCACGTGAGGAAGGCGTCTATGTCGTAAATATCGACGAAGCCATTGAGAACGGAACCGTTGAGTCAGACAAGGAGACAGCCAAGGAAGGCGAGACCGTGACCCTCACAGTAACTCCTGACGAAGGCTACGAGCTCGATGTACTGAGCGTCACCTATCCTGAAACAACAACAGAAGCTGACGGTACCGAGTCGACTGAGATGAAGGAAATCGAAGTGACTGAGACCGCTGACGGCTACACATTCACTATGCCGGCTGCTGACGCTTTCGTTTCAGCTACATTCAAGGCAACTGAGCCTGAACTTCCCGACTACGTATTCGTAGCAACTGAGTGGCAGGCAGGCGACCCTGCACGTATCTCTGCTGACAACGTGACTGTCGACGAGACTGCAAACACAATCACTGTGAACAAGGACGGCAACCAGAACGTGAACCTCCAGTTCAAGGGTATCGACTACAACGTGCCTGCTGAGAACAAGTACTTCGTAGTACAAGGTACCGGCATGACTCCTGACGGTGCTCAGCTGTGGTGGATGAACAACGACTGGATTGGAACTATCCAGCCTGAGGTTTACACCGTAGGCGACGAGACGCTCTATGCATGGCCTCTCGAAGGTCTGAAGACCAACGGTGGCAGTGGTGAGCCTATCACTCTCGCATCTGACACAGAGGATGCTCTCTTCAATAACAACAGCCAATGGAGCACTTGCTTCGGTCTCACACTTGCTGACCCGAATACTCCGGCAGTCATCACGAATGTAGGATTCCTCACAGAGATTCCTGATAACGCAACTGGCATCAACCGCATCAACATCGACGGTGCGAACTTCGCTGCAACAATCGACAACGCCCTGCGCAATGGCAAGGTATTCGATATCTCTGGCCGCAAGGTTAACGCAGTCGTGAAGGGCGGCATCTACATCGTTGACGGTGTGAAGATGGTTGTCCGCAAGTAATAGGTTTTTCTAGATTTTCTAGATAATCTAGATATTCTAGTTTTTCTAGATACGCTAGTTTTTCTAGACTTGCTAGAGAATATAGCTAAATCAGGCGGCTCGGTTCTAAACCGGGCCGCTTTTTTAGTTTTTTTTTCTGTTAGCACAATTATTTTGTTAAAAAATGTAATGTTCTCGGATTTTTTTTGTTAATTTGCAGTGATAAAAGGTTTTAGGAAAGTTTTCCTGGAAAGTCCGGGAAATCCAGATAATCCGGAAAATCCGGAATCTCCGGAAATTCCGGAAAATCTGGGATGTCCCCCCCATATACTATAGCTGATAACTAAAAACTATAATAAATATGAAAAAACTATTACTTTCTATTCTGATTTGTGTCAGTGCTCTTGTTTCGGCCAGTGCACAGAAAACATTTGAGTGGGGAACTCCAACTTGGAATATCGAGGACGGTTGGACCTTCGAAAGTTATGAGGATTATGCTCAGGCGGGCGTTGTGCTTACTTATTCCAATCCTGCAAACTACACACTGACATTCTTTAATATCATAGCTGTGGACTATTTGGTCTACAAGGACGGTGTGGAGGTGCCTGACACTGCTGTGTCAACCTGTCAGGGGAATGCAGCACGTAAAGACATGCCCGTAGAGCTGGATTATGGCTTTATGGAGGGACACACTTATAAGGTGGTGACGACGGGGGCGAAGTTGGCTCAGGCAAACTTGGCTACAAGGGTGACAGACACCATCTCGGTTAATACGGACTCCTATACCATCTCTTTCACTATCAAAGGTCCGGAATTGGTGAAGACAATCAATGTGGAGCAGCGTATGTCACTTGCGATAGAGAACCAGGAGGATCCGTTGACATTCAGCCTGATAAATACGAATGAGGTGCTCGAGTTGCTTGGGATTCCATCAATCTATGACGCTACGATTTACGGGTTGCAGGCAAATGGCACTTATGTCTCATCTGAATGGTACGGGCCGGCTTACTTTGACGGCTGGAGGGATGCAGACGGCAATTACACTAAATGGAATGGTGGATGGAATAACTTGACTGGAGGAAATGCTCATCCTGCGGTCTACAGCATCAAGCTGAACGAGACCTGCGACACTGTGAAGTATTATTTCTATGACTACTGGCGGGATTATGACCCCGATGAGCCAGAGGAAATGGGAGGGTCAGGAATTAACCCGGTGAAGGGCCGTGCTCCAGAGGCTGTTGACATCCGCAAGGCTCCCGACACTCACTACAACTATGTTATTGTGGACTGGTATGATGAAGAGAATGACACGCTATACCAGTATCGCCGCAACTATCGCTGCGACGTGGGCAGTGACTACAAGGCATCGTTCGTGGTGAAGACGAGCGAGAAGTACGTTCAGATCAATGCCACCATGCATTTCGTGAGCGAGGAAGATTACTTGAATCCACCAGTGGCTGGCAAGAAAGGTGATGTCAATACGGATGACAAGGTTGATATCTCTGACATCGTGGCCATCATCAACCAGATTGCAGGCACGGCAAGCTATGAGAATGCCGACGTGAACGCCGACGAGAAGGTGGATATCTCCGACATCGTGGCGGTGATAAACATCATAGCGAGTGGCGAGTGATTGCTTTCTTTCATCATAAAAAAGGCTCCGCACATCCTTGTGCGGAGCCTTTTTTATGATTTTCTGGAATCTCGATTTTTCGTTTTCTTGTTTACTCGATTTTTCGATTGGCGGTGCTTCGAATTTCCGAGTTCTTGTTATTTTGAGATTCCGATGTTTTGAAAATACTTACTTCTGCTGATTCGGCATTTTTCCGTCCATGGCGTCTACAAGCATGCCGAGGAGTTCGTCAGTGGGGCGGGAGAGCGTCATGTTTCCGATTTTTGTCATCGGCTGACGGTTGCCTTTCTTGATCTCCTCAATTCTGTGGAGCAGAATCTGCTTCATCTCCTGCTTGTACTTGGTGTCCACGGCCGGGTCGGCGAACGGCTTCACCCAGTTGGCGAGCTGCATGTCGTTCGCGTCGATGGAGTTGTCGGCGAGGTATTCCTTGATGTATTTCAAGTAGGAATCGTAGTCCTTCTGCTTTTCAGCAAGCAGGATAAGCGGTGTGAGCTTGAAGTGGTTGGCATTGCGCATTCCGGCATCCTTTGTCAGCTTAACGAAGGCATCGTAGTTGGCCTGGTCGAGAGTGGCGCTTCCGTCTTTCTCCACAACAAGCTTTCTCATGTAGTTTGTCAGTACGTTCTGGACCTTCATGTCTACGGCCTCGCTTCCAACGGTTCCTTTCAGGATGACGTCGGTCTTCATGATCTGCTTGAAAGGCTTTGAGAAGGGGTTGTTGATGTGCTTCATGAAGATGCCGGCGAGTTCCGGATCCATGGCGAAGGTCTCTTCTTTCCCTTCGAGAATCGCCTCAGCCACGTCGTTCGCGTCGTCCACCTTGTAGCTGGCAGTTAGCGACTTGAGGTAGTCCTGAAGGAACTGCGGGTCGCGATCGCCGCTCTTGAATCGCTGCTCGAGGTCGGACGTATTGGTGTCCATACTGTTTTTCCCTACGTTTTCGATGAATTTCACTCCATCGCTGCTGCCGAGGAACCGTCCCACTTCCTTTGCGTCGCCGTTGAAGATGACGAAAGTAGGGTAGGCCGTGATTTGGAGTTTCTTTGCCAGAGGCGTGCCGTAGTCGCTCTCCATGTCCACCTTGATGTTGACGAACTTAGGATTCATGTAAGCGCCCACCATCTCCTGTGTGAACACATCTTTTGCCATTTTCTTGCATGGGCCGCACCACTGGGTGTAGCAGTCCATAAACACCAGTTTGTTCTCGGCTTTGGCCTTTGCCGCTGCCTGTTCGAGTGTCGTGCCTTCCGGCTCGAACACCATGCCTTGTGCCATGAGGATCATACCGACCATCAATGACAGCATTGTTGTTAAGGTTCTTTTCATGTTCTTTTAAATAATAATGATTTATATGTTTACTTGATTTATAGTTGTCCTAGTATTTCTAGATATTCTAGTATTTCTAGATATTCTAGTATTTCTAACACATATAGTTCTTCTAGTTGTTCAACTATTATCTATTGCATCGAGAACTTCCACGCCATGTCCTTGACTTTGCCCGGGACTGTGTATTCGTAGTGGCTGGTGGTGTCGAGTATTCCGCTGGCGGGGTTGATGAGATACTGATAGACGTGTCCCTGTTGCGTCTGCTCGTTCCATGTGGCGATATGAATGAGGCGGTCGGATGTGGGCACCATTCCATAGGAATAGATTGTTCCGTGGTAGTATTTCATGATTCTCACGCAAGTGACTTCCTCGCCTTCTGGTGCGGTCCACGCGACCGTAGCCGGCTGCTGGCTGTCGTATGCGAAGTTGTAGACTTTGTCGTGAGCCGTGTAGTAGATGAAACTGCCGACATGGCTTGCCGACATGGACGTGGCTGCCTGGATGTCGGGACATAGTTGGCTCATCGGATAGAGGCCTACACCGATGTTGGTGTCGGTGGGATATGTGCTGGCGAAGTTTGTGACTGCCAGGAAGCGTTCGTTGCCTTTCTCCATGATGAGGTAGTCGAAGGGCCTGAGTCCGGCACCCTGGCTCAGTCCTCTTCCCCAGTCTCCCATGACGAAGTCCATTCCCGTGTTGTTGATGTCGAAGGCAGCGACGTTGAGGTCTTGCTGTGCGAACTCCTCGAGTCTGGCGCTGTTGTATCCGGCATATCTGAATTTGTGGTATGTCTGGTCGTAAACCACGATTCCGTAGTTGAGTGTGTTAGGGATTTCTGCGTTCCAAGGTGCCAGTTGTCCGATTCCGTCTGCAAATTTAGCGACACCGAATTTTGTGGTCCTGCCTTCCGTCGCGCTGAACGAGTAGGTGTTGGTGTAGATGGTGTTGTCGTTGATGAGCACTTCGGAGCTTTGTCCGGACATGACGCCCGATCCGTGCTGCCCGTACCAGATGGGGCGCATGGTGGCTGGTGGATCGTGGAAGAAGTCGTTAAACTCGAGTGCTTTCTCGATGCCGTTCTCGCTGACGCCGACGAGTGTGTAGTCCGTGCATAGCCCGACGTAGTTGTTGCCTGATGCCAGCGACACCGCAATGTCGAGGCAGCGTATCGGGTGGCCTTGTAGTGGCTCTCCGTTAGTGACCTCATAGAGGTTGGTGTACGAGCGGTTGTAGTTAGCGTTGAGTTTCGTCCATGGGTTGTAGATGAGTGCGACGTCGGAGAATCCCGGCTGGTCGCCCCTCTCGTAGAAGACCATCCATCCTCCGTCGAAGACTTCGCTGACAGCCACCGGCAGACGGAAGAACTGCTTGATTCCGTCGTTTCTGTTAGTGACTACCAGCTGTACGAAGTAGTTTCCTCCTGTTCGTGTGATTACGGCTTCGAGCTCCCGTTGTGTTCCAATCACGTCGACCGCCGTGTTCGCTCCTACGCCTGAAGTGGCGGAGAAGATGGTCCACTCGTAGTCCAGTGGGTAGTCCTTTGCGTCGTCGACGAGTTCTCCCTGGAAGAATACGTTTGGAGAAAGCCTGAGCGTGTCGTATCGCATGATGGCGTATTCAGGCTGCATCCCTGTGGCTGTCGTGTCGATGGCCACGGTCTCCAGTTCATGGTAGTCGTAGTTGCCTTTGTCATCATAGCAGCTGAAGAGCGTGACTGATGACAGCAGCAGGGCAGATATGTAGAGATGTTTCATGTGTTATTTTTTTCTAGGGATACTAGGCTTACTAGGGATACTAGTGATACTAATGAAAACTATACTTGTCAACTTAGAATGTGACGGGCAGTCCGAACTCGTCGGTGAGCGGTGCGTCGTGCGACTCGTTATATTCGAGCAGTGCTTTCTGCATGAGTTGCTGGAGGTGGACGGCATAGACCGATGACACGACGTTGAGTTCCTCATCGTATGCCGTCTGCGTGTTGTAGTTGATTTCGAAGTCGATGAGACCGAGCACCTCTATCATGAACTGGTATTTCACTCGGCTGTAGGTTCCGAAATACTTAGAGAGCGGAATCCGAGGGAAGTTGGCGCTATCCCAGTTGTCCGGCTTTGCCAGGTAGTTCTTGAGAACGACGGTGAACTGCTGGTGGTTCTCTGTCCCGACGGCGAACTCGTCGTTTTGTTTGAGTCGGAAGTTGATGTGCCCGTCTTTGTCGGCGAACAACGTAGGGGAGGAAAGCAGCTGCGTGTTGAAATGCACCTGATAGGTTCCGCTGACTTCTCCTGCCGGCAGGACGTACTCTTCTGTGCGAATGGAGTTTGCCATGATTGCAGAGTCTCCACCGAACGGCTCGAGTTGGAATTTCCGGTCGTGGTCGGCTGGCATGCCGCTGAGCTGTGCATAGAATGTGACGCTTCCTTCCTCGTAAGCGTATGAGTAGTTGTAAGTGGCAGACTCGTAGACAGCTCCCGCCTCAGTCCCCACCCATATATTGAGAGCCGTACGGGTGGTGTCATAGGTGTCCACCTCCTCCTTTGAACAGGCGGAGAGGATGAATAGCAGGGCAAAGGCCCAGGTGATGGTATTTGGATGATGTTTCATTGCTTTTGGAATTTTTCTAGATATTCTAGATGTCCTAGACGTTCTAGATATTCTAGACTTTCTAGTTTTTTTAGAGCTTCTTTTAAAGAATTTATTTGTTGGCTTCTCGTTGAGCAGCTTCTGTCTCTGTGATAGGCAGCGGGAAGGTGTACGACTTCGTTGCCACCATGTCGACGTCGGAA
The DNA here is from genome assembly GCA_946625675.1 of uncultured Prevotellaceae bacterium. GTDB lineage: Bacteria > Bacteroidota > Bacteroidia > Bacteroidales > Bacteroidaceae > UBA3839. Next base: position 7,964 of record CAMOTI010000069.1, read on the forward strand.
TAGAGAATGTTCTGTCGGTTGAGTCGTTTGTAGAGGAAGAAGAGCTGTCCTTCTCCGATGAATTCCCTTCTGTATTCTTGAATGAGTGCCAAGTCGAAGTCGGCCGGCAACTCTGTCAGAGCCGGAAGGTTGCGGGCAATGCGCAGTCGGTTGAGTGTGGCTCTGGCCGCTTCGGTGTCGCCCTTTCGGTATTCCACCTCGCTTCGTATGAGATACATCTCAGGGACGCGAATGAGCGGCATCTTGTTGGCGTAGTAGATGTTGCTGCCGCTCGGTGCGTCGTATTTGGTGGTGTATCGGTTGTTGACGTGTGTTGCAGATCCTGTCTTGAACAGGAACGTATATCTGTAGTCCTGTGTTGCGTTTTCGAAGTAGTTGAGCAGCCGGTCGCGTGTCACTGCGAAACTGTATTGCGAGTCGTCGGAGAAGTACACGTTAGCGATGTCGGCCGTGAGGGTGAGGTTGTTGAGTGCGAAGATGTGCTCCGTGGCCATTGTCCGGTCGTATCCTGCCTGCATGTTGCTCACCGTAGCCCACTCGAAGCGGTTGGACTCGATGACGTTGTTGGCGGCCTCCATGGCCTTGTCGTATTCTCCAGTCCACATATACACTCTCGCCTGCAGGGCCTTGACGGCATAGTAGTTGATATGGAGTTGCCGGTTGATGAGGTATCCGTTGTCGTTGGCCTCAGTGATTTCCCGTCCGGTCACGATGGGGTCACTCCCTTTCAGCAGTGCTTCAGCTGCGTTGAGGTCCTGGAGCACTGCGTTGGCAGCTTCCTTGACCGTGAGTTGCGGGAAGACACGGTAGGACAGGGCCGTGGAGTAGGGAATTGACGGCTGGTCGGGGTTGACGGCGAAGCTGACGCCGAAGCACCTGAGGAGGTCAAAATGCAGGAAGGCCCTCAGTGCCAATGCCTCTCCTTTGATGACGTCGTGGTTGTCGGTAGAGAATATTTTTGTGTTGTCGTCTATGTGCGCCAGGAGATTGTTGACGTTCGCGATTCCACTGTAGTTGTTGGCCCAGATGCTGCGAAGGTAGTTGGTGGGGTATGCCGCCTCGTAGTCGTATTTCACTGCGTCGTCGTACTGTGCAGAGTAGTAGAAGTCCCATTCCTGTCCGAGCACACCGATAAGTCCGTATGTCATCTCTTTGGAGTATGTGGAAGTCGACACCATGGAAGAGTAGACGCCTGCCAGAGCCTCCTTGAATCCGCTCTCCGTCTCAAAGAGTTCGGTGTCCTCCACCTGACTACGTGGCTGCACGTCGAGGTAGTCGTTGCAGCTGGCGCTTCCCATCAGAAGCCCCATCCAAACCAATATATATGTTATTTTCTTCATCTAAATATCAAATTTCAAAATTTCAAACTTCAAATTTCAAATTTCAAACTTCAAAAACTCAAAAAGTTGCGCTGAGGGAGAATGAGAAGGTGTGGGCGTAGGGGTAGTTCAGACCACGCTCCGCCTTGACGGATGAGAGATGGAACACGTCGTTCATGTAGAACGTGGCTTTGAGGCGCTCGAGTTTGATCCGCTGTAGCCACTTGCAGTATTTGAAGTCGTAGTATGCGGAAAGCGTGGTGAGGTCGAGCATGTTGTTACGCTGCACGAAGCGGGTTGATGCGTATGTGGTGGTCGGTGTGCTGGAGATGTGCTTGTATAGGGCGATGTCTCCTGCCTCGTTCCAAGTGTCGCTGAACACCCGCCTGTCGACGTTGTTCGCGATGTTGACGTTCTCCACGCGGTCCACGAGTGTCTGGTTGTAATAATCGCCTCCGGCCTGATATGTGAAAAGCAGGCTGAGTCCGATTCCTTTGTACTCGCCGTTGAATCCGAAGCTGCCGTGAATTTTGGGGTTGGCGTCTCCTGCTATGATGTAGTCATCGGTGGTGTAGTCGTATGTGGTTGTTCCGTCCTTTTTGAGGAACAGCTCTCGTCCGGTGGCAGGGTCGATACCTAACGACTTGACTGCCCAAATAGCGCTCATGGACTGACCTTCCTCATATCTGATGATAGGACTGGTGGTGTTGCTGGCATCCTGCTCCCGGTTGAAGGAACTGAGCGCGTCGCTGATTTTTGTGACTTTGTTGACGTTGTGCGCGATGCTTCCGGTGAGGCTCATGTATGACTGTCCTTTCTGGAAGAAACGCCAGTTTGCCGTAGCCTCGACACCTCGGTTTTCCACGTTTCCGAGGTTTTCCATGTAGCTGGTGAATCCTGTGGAAGTAGGGATGGACATGGCGATGAGCGCGTCCTTGGTCCGGCTGTTGTAGTAGTCGAATCTTAAGTTGAACTTACGACATATTCCGAGGTCGAGTCCCATGGTGAAGTCGCCGGTCTGCTGCCATTTCAGGTTGGGGTTCGGCATGCCCATGAGGTACGCTCCCGAGATGTTGTCGTAAATGATGTTGTCGTAGAACTTGTATGTGGCTTTTGCCTGGTATGGGGAGAAGTTCTGGTTTCCTGTGAGACCGTATGTGATACGGAACTTGCAGAGCGTAAGCCATTTTGCTGCGGCCATGAACGGCTCCTTGTGGAGGTTCCATCCTGTGCCGACACTCCAGAATGTTCCCCATCGGTTGTCGCTCCCGAACACGCTCGAACCGTTGAAGCGGAGGCTGGTGTCGAATAGGTAGCGTTCGTCGTAAGAGTAGTTGGCCGTACCCGTGATACCGATGCTTCGTGTGGTGCTCTCGCTTCCCGACGGCTTTCCCCCTTCTGCGTACTGCTTGGCGAAGGTGATGTGGTCGACATGGTTGTTGAGGAATCCCCAAGCCGTCATGCCGTCGCTGTTTGCGTCGGCAGTCTGTAGAGAGTATGCCGCATTGGTGAGGAATAAGTGTTTTCCCCACGTGTGCGAGTATCGTCCCGTGATGTCGAGTGCGAGGCTGTTGCTTTCTCCGTTCGTGATGGTGTAGGTTCCCCGTTGGAAATATCTGTCGCCTGTCCAGTCGTAGAATCTCGTGTGGTCGCCCGGATAGAAGTCTTCCCTTTTGTTGGTCTGGTGTGTGTATCCCACACGGGCCGTGAATCTGAGGTCTTCAATCGGACTGTATTCGAGATAGAAGTTTTCTACGACCTCCGTATATTTTGAGAAGTTCTTTGTGCCGATATATGCGTTGTAAAGCGGGTTGTAGTATGTGATGGTGCTTCCGTTTGCTCCTGGCGAAGTGTAAGTCCCCAGCACTTTGAGCACGTTCCCATTGTCATCACATGGAGCGAAATAAGGGTTTACGCCCACGTAGTCAGAGAAGCTGCCGTAGGGGCTGTCGTCTGCACGGTTTCCGGTGACGGTAAGTGAGTTACGGAACATCCACTGCTTGTATCTGTAGGAGAGGTGGATGTTTCCGGAGAGGGTCTTTCTGTCGGACTCCTTCATGACACCCTTGATGTCGTTGTACATGAGACTGGCCGCGTAGCGGAGTTCCTGCGTGCCTCCTTCCATGTATGCTGTGTGTTTTTGCCCCACGCCGGTGTGAAGCGGCTTGGCCAGCCAGTAGGTGTTGACCCCCCTTGCGATGTTGGCGGCAATGTCGTTGTACTGCTCGTCGAGCAAAGCCTGGTAATAAGGAGATGTGGCCGTGTATCTGCCGGCGTTCTGCTCCACTTGTAGCTTCTCTCTTGCGTCGCAAAGGTCGTACGATGTGAGATCGGGTGCTTCGAGGTTGATGTCTCCTGTATATGTGATTCGAAGTCTTCCTGGCTCTGGCTGTTTCGTCTCGATGACGATGACTCCGTTGCTGGCTTTCGAACCGTATATGGCCTTGGCGGCTCCGTCTTTCAGAATGGTGACACACACGATTCGGTTGATGTCGAGGTCGAACACCTGTTGTTGGGAGGCCTCGAATCCGTCGACGATGAATAGTGGCGCGTTGGGGTTTCCGTTATAGTCTCCTTGCAGTCCGCTGAACGATGCGTTGCCACGGATGGTGATGTCGGACATGTAGTTCGGGTTTGATCCGTTGATGTTGTTCATGTCGACGACGAATGATGGGTCGACCGCCTGCAGAACTTTCAGCACGTTGCTGTTGCCCACGAGCTTGAGCTCTTCCTGGCTGTAAGTTGCTGTCGATCCGGTGAAGGTGGACGACTTGAAGTCGAAAAGACCCGTCACTACCACCTCGTCGATCATGTTGCCTTCCTCCATCATTGTGATTTGTTCGTTCAGCCGGTTTCGCTTCCCGTCGTATGTGATGGTCTGTGTCTTCATTCCGAGGTAGCTGAACCTGACGTTCGATGCTTGGTCCTTTGGCAGTGTGACAGAGAATTTGCCTTCGGCGTCAGTCATGGCTCCGGCTTTTGTCTCGAGCACGTACACGCTGGCTCCGATGAGCGGTTCTCCCGTCTCGTCCTTCACGACACCTTTGAGCAGAACTCCGTCGCCAAGCGGGTTTTGCGGCTTCTGTATGGTGAGTTGCTGCATGGGCACGCTGGTGGACTTCTGTCCTTCGTCCTGGGCGCTGGCCGTCGGTATGGATAGGAGAGTCAATACAAAAAAGAATAGGAAAGACAGATTTGCCAAAAATCCTCCGCTTCCCCTTCTGTGGTGTTCTTTCCGTTTCATTGTTTTTGATTGTCGTTCAAAATGCAAAGTTAGGAAATAAATTTGGTGCTGACGAAAAAAAGTCAATGTTTTTGAGCGGATTGCTATTTTTTTTCTATGGGGACTATGGAAACTATGAGGACTGGGGGACTGGGAAATTTAAGGTAGCCAGGAAATCCTGGAGTACCGGATGATCTATTTTTGTAAATACTCCAAGAACTGCTCTGGCCAGTAGTTCATGATGAGTTCAGGCGGGAATCCCACTTCTTCGACAAGTGGCATGACCCGGCTGTAGTCTGCGATTTGGAACGATATGTGGGCGTCGCTGCCGAGAATGAGTGGCACGTCGTGCTTCTTGCAAAGCCTCAGTATTTCGAGGTTGTTGTCTTTGGCGCTGAGCTTGCTGCGTTTGGGCGACAGGGAATGGTTGTTGATTTCCAGTAGGGTGTGTGCTTCTTTCGAGGCCAGGACGAGTGGCTCGAAGTCCAGGTCGGCGGTTCCGTCGCCCGGATGGCTGATGATATGCACGTAGGGATTTCGAATGACTGCCTCCATGCCTTCTGTGTTCTGCGCTTTTGTTCCTCCCTTCCAGCACATGATGTGAATACCGGCAATTCGGATGTCGAGGTGCTGCATGTAGTCTTCTGGTATGTCGAGATGCCCTTCCGTGTCGAGTATGTTCATCTCGCAACCCATGAGCAGCCTGACACCATACATTTGTCTTGGGATGCAGTGCATGTTTTTGAAGTAGAGTAGAGGGCATGTGCCTTCGATGCTGGGGCCGTGTTCCGTCACTCCCAGAATTTGAAGTCCCCGGCTGGCAGCCGCCTGTGCCATCTCTTGAAGGCTGCTGTAGGCATGGCCGGATGCCACGGTGTGAGTATGTACGTCGAGTAGGGGGGTCATTCTGTCAGTTTGCTTTTATAATCGGTTTTTTACTCATGCATTCTAAGAAAAAAAACGCCTGAACAAATGCTCAGACGTTTACGTTTTGTCGGGAAGAGGCGACTCGAACGCCCGACCTCCTCGTCCCTAACGAGGTGCGCTAACCAACTGCGCTACTTCCCGGATGGAATGCGCCCTTTTTGGGGTCAGGACGCCCTCCTTTTTGAAAATCGGTGCAAATTTACGGATTTTATTTCAGATGACAAAGGATAAATGGAAAAAAATGCTTTGAGAGCGTTTTTTTGTTGTTTTTTTGCGTCAAGTGGCGGGCTCGAAGCTGCAAGATGCCCCGCAGACCGTCCCTTGAAAAACAGAATTTATAGAACACTCCTTACTTCGTGATGCGAATCCAGTCGATGTCGAGCCATCCCCTGCTTTTCTTGAGTTGCCTGGACTCTGCGAGGAAACCGAACTTGGCACCAATCCATTTTCCTTTTCTCATGGCAAACGGCTCGCCTGCCGGCAAGAATTTTTTGCCGTCGAGACTGTACTCAAAACGGCAGTTCCCATTGTCGACAGCCATGCGGAAGAAGATGTCGACATAGATGGCCGGAGCGTATTCCCCTTGGTCGCGTTCTGTAGGCTGAAGTGTGGCGATGGTGGTCTGCGTCTCAGTTTTTCCTTTGTCCGCGTCCTTGCAGCTGTGCCGTTGGAGTAGGAAGCCGTCGCCTTGTCGCAGTACGACGAGAGCTGAGTAGTCCATGCCCATCATGATGACCCCGCCGTATTGTCCGTCTTCCTTTGATGCGAACCGAACCTTGGTCGTGGCTGTGAACGCCGGTGCTGACGGTTTCTGCAGTAAGAGATTCGGTGCTTCCCAGAGGCTGACGAATTCATCGGACAGGCAGTGTGTGTACATCCTGTAGACACCGCCCGGAGCTGCCATGCCGAACGTCTGGTCGTAGTTGGCATGCCACTGCCATTGCAGTCCCGGCAGCCGGTAGTTGAACTCGTCGTCCTCCTGAGGATTTATTATCGCAGAGTTGTTGGACTTAGGCTTCTTGTGTGTGACCACCGGCTCACCTTCCTTTCCCATGATGGGCCATCCCGACGACCAGTCCACTGGCTGCAGATAGACGACACGTCCGTAAGGGCCTTTGTCGTTGAAATGCAGGAACCAGTCCTCGCCGAACGGGGTGTGTACCCATCCTCCCTGGTGCGGTCCGTTGATGTCGGTTTTTCCTTGCCACATCACTTTTTTCCATTCATAGGGGCCGTATGGCGAAGATGCTCTCATCGCGAGCTGCCATCCCATCTCCACACCGCCTGCCGGACACATAATCCAATAATATCCGTTGTGCTTGTAGAATTTGGGTCCTTCTGTGGTGTGGTTTTCCTGTCCGCCGTCGAACACGATGGCCGGTTGTCCGATGGGGTGGGTGCCATCGGGCGAAAGTTCGCGCACGGTGAGGACGGAGTTGAACCCGGCGCGGGAGTTAGCCCACCCGTTGACGAGATAGCATCGTCCGTCGTCGTCCCAGAGGGGGCAGGTGTCGATCATCCCTTTTCCCGGAATGACGCAAACCGGCTCGTCCCATTCTCCGGCCGGGTTGTCGGTCTTGACCATGAAAACGCCTTGGTCGGGGTCACCCCAGTAGATGTAGAACATTCCGTCGTGGAATCTGATGGACGGAGCCCATACCCCGTTGCCGTGCTGTGGACGGTCGAACAGTTCCTTGGGATGCTGCTCTTTGAGCGCGTGTCCGATGATTCTCCAGTTCACGAGGTCCTTGGAGTGCAGGATGGGGAGGCCGGGAATGCAGTTGAATGAGCTGGCGGTGAGGTAATAGTCGTCTCCGACGACGCAGACGTCTGGGTCGGAGTAGTCAGCATAGAGCACGGGGTTGGTGAATGTGCCGTCGCCGTTGTCGGGACACCATACTTGAGAACGCTGTGCGCAGACGGCTGTTGCGGCCATTGAAAAAGCCAGCAGAAGAAGTTTTCTGATTGTCATATTCTATGGAAATGTGTTAGGTAGTTGTAAATTATGTGCAAAAATAATGCTTTTTTTTGAGCCGTGCAATAGTTTTCTTTGAAGTTTGAGGTTTATTAGCATGATTTTCGGCTGCACTCAACACAGCTCAAGCAAGCTTGGCTCTGCGTTCGTTTGCACGAAAAATGAGGTTCGTTTAAGGCGGTTCTAATAATTACCTTTAGGCTGTGTTTAGATTATTTTTGAGCAGATTTGTTTGCGATGATATTGCTCGCCACACGATGTGCAATGGTAAAGGATGGAATCGTTTTTTGAGTTTTTTCTGAAAATGATTGTGAGTTCAGATAAAAATATGTAAATTTGCCTTATAAATATTCTTCTTATGAAAAGACAAGGGATTTTAGCTTTATTTGTGCTTTTTGCACTGGGAATATGTGGCGCCTTTGCCCAGAAATGGACCTACGACTTCATTGTGCCGGACGATGGCAGTTTCATGGATGCGATCCACGCTGCCAACGGCCGTTTCGACAAGGAAGCCCGCTATCGGATATTCATCCGTTCGGGCCGCCACTTCTCTGAAGGGGAGGGCGACACGATTCGTACGACGGAGAACGGACAGGAGGTTCGCTTTCCGAGTCCGATAGCGACGCTGTCCGTCAGCAACACGTCGATAATTGGCGAAGACCGCCTCACGACCGTCGTGGAGAACCGCCCTCATCATGAGGGTATCAGCATCACGAGCACGCTCTTTCTGAAGGGTGCCGACAACACGTATCTTCAGGATCTGGAGCTGTACTGCGACCTGCAGAACAACACGAATCCGAAGGCCGGACGTGCTGTGGCTTTGAATGAGCGCAACTGTGGCCACAATGTGTTTCGTAATGTCTATCTGAACAGCACACAGGACACCTACTGGACGAACGACGGCGGAACCACCTATCTGGACAGCTGCACGATAGCCGGCACCGTGGACTTCATCTGCGGTGGAGGTACGATTTTCTTCGACAAGTGCGACATCAAGCTGGTGGAGCGCAGTAACTGGGAGAAGAAGGACATCATCACGGCACCGGCCACTGCCGACACGCTGCAATACGGCTATGTGTTCAACTCTTGTGAGGTGTACGGAGCTGACAACTCCCGGATTAAGTTCATGCTTGGCCGCCCATGGAAGTTTTCTCCCCGCTGTGTCTGGCTGAACTGCCTGTTCCATGCCATGCCGCAGGAGCAGGGGTGGGACAACATGCACGGTATGCTTCCGAAGCTGTTTGCCGAATATAACAGCCGCTATGTGGAGCGCGACGGAAGTACGAGTGCCATAGACTTGAGCAAGCGAAAGACCGTGTTTCAGAGCGTGGACAAACAAGACATGCCTGTCTACTACAAGCCGGAACTGACATCGGCAGAGGCATCGGCTTATACTCTCGACAAGGTGTTCCCTGACTGGAATCCGAAGGCGGTGTGCCGTCAGGTGGCACCTCCTGCAAAGGTGAGGATGAAAGGCCGTAAGCTGGTTTGGAACGACGTGGCAGAGGCTGGCTGTTATGCTGTGTATGTGGATGGAAAGCTGACCGACTTCACGACCAAGGCCGAATATGCCGTAGGCAAGGAGGTGAAAAAAAGCGTGAAGCTGTATGTGAGATGTGCCAACCAGATGGGCGGACTTGGCAATGCGTCTCAGGAAGTGACCTTTTAGAATGGGCTCAATGGGCCTGTAGCTATTGGACTTTTATTCATCAATATATAATCAAATGCATATTGCTATAGCCGGAAATATAGGTAGCGGAAAGTCTACGCTGACTGCTTTGCTGGCGCGCCACTACGGATGGGAGGCACGCTATGAGGCCGTCGACCATAATCCTTATCTGGAGGACTACTATAGGGATATCCATCGGTGGTCCTTCAATCTGGAGGTGTATTTCCTGAAGGAGCGTTTCCGCGACCTGCTGGCGATAGACCAGTCGGACCATACCATCATCCAGGACCGCACGATCTATGAGGGCGTTTATGTCTTTGTGGCAAACAACAAGGACATGGGGCATCTGTCGGAGCGTGACTATCAGACTTATATGGACCTGTTTGAGAATATGATGGAGATGGTCCGTCTTCCCGACTTGATGATTTATCTTCGTGCCTCTGTCCCTCATCTTGTTGGAAATATCCAGAAACGCGGGCGCGACTACGAACAGACGATGAACCTGGAATATCTTCAGAACCTGAACCGCAGATACGACGAATTCATCTACGAGAAATATCCCGGACGTGTGATAACGATAGAGAAGGACGGTGTGGACTTTCTGAACAGGCCGGAAGATTTCCGGATGGTGGTGGACAAGATCGACGCGACGCTGTTCGGGTTGTTCGGGCTGTAGGCTCTGAGAACGTGAATGGGTAGAATGACAATTCAGTAAAAAACAACAACTTGCCTCATCTTCTGTTCCATCGGTGTGTCAGCCATAGCAGACTGTCGTCTTGCCTTCTCGTCTTCTTGTCTTCTTGTCTTCTCGTCTTCATCAAAATGAGGCAACTTATTTTTTACGTTTACTCAAAACAAAATAAAAAACAATGCATATAGCGATAGCAGGAAATATAGGCAGCGGTAAAACGACGCTGACCCGCATGCTGAGCCATCATTATGGATGGACCCCTCGTTATGAACCGGTGGACAATAATCCCTATCTGGAGGATTTCTATGCCGACATGGGGCGATGGTCGTTCAATCTTCAGATTTACTTCCTGAACAAGCGCTTCAAGGAGGTGGTTGAGATTTCGAAATCCGACGAGGTGGTGATACAGGACCGCACCATTTTCGAGGACGCGCGCATCTTTGCCCCCAACCTCCATGCACAAGGACTGATGAGCGACCGTGACTTTGCGAATTACTGCGACTTGTTCGACTTGATGATGTCGCTGGTGAATTTGCCCGACCTGATGATTTATATCCGCTCGAGTATACCCACGCTGGTGTCGCAAATCCAGAAACGAGGCCGCGAATATGAGCAGACGATGCGTCTGGACTATCTGAAAGGACTTGAGGACCGCTATGAGAACTGGATTTCCGGTTATAAAGGCCCCCTCATTATCATCGACGGGGACAACTGCAAGTTTGGGGATGACCCACAGGCTTTTAAGCATGTGGTGGACTTGATTGACGCAAAGCTCTTCGGCCTCTTCCCGGTCTGATGGGAGAGCTGTTATTCTGAGAAGTCCGGAATCTCCGGAAAATCCGGAATCTCCGGGACCTCCGGAATTATGGCATAAAAATCAATCAAAAAAGACGGCAAATCGCCGTTTTTTTTATTGATCTATTAGATAAAATCAGATGAGTTATAGTTTTTTGAGGAAATCAATTTCCACGATTCGTAGTTCACCCTTCACCTGGTCGCTGTTGGGCGTCTTGTAGAGGTCGAGCTCCGTGGCTGGGCCTCCAGCAAGCTCAGTGACTTGTCCGAATGCGTCCTTGTCTGTTGCCGACCCGGTCTGACGAATGGTGAACTTCTTTGCTTTCACTGGTTTGTCGATGAAGAGCGAGATGTACCCAAGCGACTTGTCGGTGTTCCCTTTCCAGATGATGGTGTTGTCGTCAGCAACGACCTCGATGGGGTAGGAGCGCTGGCGCCATCCTGTAAGCTTCATACTGATTTCGTCGATTTCTGCCGGTTCGCTGAGTTCGTAGGTGATCCAGGCCGTTGAGAATTTACCGTCGTTTTTCCATTCGGAGAGCTCGTTGTCGTCGTAGCTGCTGGATGCTTGTTCTGCGTTTGCCCCTGCCGTAGCGCTGGCTATGGCGAAGGTCTGTTTTTTCTCAGAGAACGAAGGAGTTGCGGGGGTCTCTCCGCGGTCGAGCACCGACTTGAGATGCTGTGCTGGGATGTAGGTTGACATCCCTTCGCCGATTACCTGCTTGTCGGCGTGCGACTGCCATTCGATGACGGCATCCTCCATGCCTTTGGCTTCTGCTTTTAGGCTGATGTTGCCTGCCGTGGTTGTGGACCGCACGATGACCCTGCTGATTCCTGCCTCTACCGGGATGGTGGTGTCGAGGATATAGTTGTCTTGGTCAGGACTTTTGGCAATTCCGCCTCGCCATTCTGCGGGTCCTGAGAGTGTCCAGTTGATGAACCGGTTGTCAAGCGGGCAGCGTTGTCCTTTCTCGTCGACCACTTCCACCTGTATGATGGCGAGGTCGGATCCGTCGGCCATCATTCCTCCGTCGGGATTCTGCATGAGCGAGAGTTTGAGGTGGTGGGGGCTGCCCGCGGTCTTGTGCGATGCCTCCGACTCGATGGTGGTTCCGTCTGCAGCATAGCTGACGGCCTTGACTTCTCCTGGCTGATAATGTACCTTCTTGAACGTATGCAGGAATGTGTATTGTGGCTTGTCAGATTTTCCTACAGACTTTCCGTTGACGAAGAGCTCCACGACTGGTGATGTTGAAACCACGTACACGTCCTTCACGACTCCTGACGGGTAGTTCCAGTGCCCGATGATGTGGCTTGCGCTGTGCTGGAGGTCCACCCAGGAGTTCCACATCACCTGGTTGGCGAAGAAGGCGTCCTTCTCGATTCGCATGGCGTCTACGACACCGCTCGTTCTGTAGTTCATCTCGCTGCGTCCGTGGGTGTTGGTGTCGGAGAAGATGATTTTCACTCCACCGCTGCTGACCCTTCGGCCCATTCCAGGCCGCACGACGTAGTAGTCGTTCCATCTGCGAATTTGCTCGATGGTGAGCTGGTCCTGGTTCTGGTTGTAGATGTCAGCTGGTGCGTTGCGGTAGTAGGGGCCTGCACCGTGCTTGTGGTAAGGATAGGAGTAGTCGTCCCAGTACATTCGGTAACCCTCGTCCCTGCAGTATTCCATTGCCCACATGGGGTGTTTCCCCGACTTGTTGATGTAGAGCATCTCGCCTCCGTATTCAGCCTCGTTGATGTCGAGCATCTCCCGCGATCCTGTGGCGCGTCCTCCGTTGGGGTCGTATTGGTCGCGGATGGCGATGAGTTCTTTCATGTGGTTGCGTGAGATACTTTCGTTTCCTCCCTCATAGAAGAGGATTGACGGGTTGTTGCGGTTGTATATGATGGCGTCGCGCATGAGTTCTGTGCGCTGTGTCCAGTGGCGTCCTGTCACGTCTTTCTCAGCGTCGCCTGCAGGCATGGCCTGGATGAGGCCTACCCGGTCGCACGATTCCACGTCCTGCTTGCTTGGCGTCACGTGCATCCATCTCACGGTGTTCCCGCCCGACTTGACGACGAGGTCGTTGGAGTAGTCGGAGAGCCAGGCGGGCACATCGATGCCCACCGACGGCCATTCGTTGGATGTGCGTTGGGCGTAGCCATGGACCATGAAGCAGCGGTCGTTCAGCCATATTTTTCCTTCTCCGAACTTCGTCTTTCGGAATCCGGTGATGGTGCTGACGATGTCCTTGTCGCTCGAACCCTTGATGTCGAGGCTTGTCTTCACGGTGTACAGGTATCCGTATCCCCACGACCAGAAATGCACATTGCTGAGCGGCTGTGATGCCTTGAGCACGGCTGTCTGTCCGGCTTTGATGGTCTGTGGATTCCCCTTGAATTGAGCCACCTGACGTCCGTCATTGTCGAGGATCTCTACGTTGAGCGTCACGTTCTTCGACTGCTTTGATGCGTTGCATACCTGTGACTCGATGTTTGCCGTGACTTTTTTCCCTGGAATGTCGTAGCCGGTTCCGTAAACATATACGCCGGTGGTCCCGAGGTTTGAGTAGAGCGGCAGCGTCTGGTAGACGTCGCCGGTGACGTGCAGTTTCACGTTTTTGGGCAGTCCGCCCATGTTCATGTTGAAGTTCTTGTTGTTCCACTGGAAGCTGGTGGGGGCGAGGCGGTTGTTTGGCAGGTTGTTCCCGTCCTTGGATTCTGTCGCTCCTTTCTCTACGAGCAGGGGCGATCCGTCGGCATTGCGCTCCTTGTAGGCCCAGTCGTTGTCGGTGAGCACCTCAAGCACGTTCTCCTGTCCTGTCTTGATAAACGGAGTGAGTTCGAATCCGAACGCCATGACTCCGTTCTGGTGGAGACCAAGCCTGTGTCCGTTGAGGAAGACCTCTGCGCTCTGTCTGGCTCCTTCGAACTCAATGAAAATGTGTTTGCCCTGCCAATCAGCCGGCACGTTGAACCGTTTTGTGTATCTGCAGGTGTCGTCGGGCAGCTGCGCGATATTGACACGATAGGCCCAGTCCTCGTTCCATGCGTGAGGAAGGGTGACTGTCTTGGTCTGGTTGGGATAC
>CAMOTI010000070.1 GCA_946625675.1 uncultured Prevotellaceae bacterium
AATAACAGTTGTAAGTTTTGTGCACTATTGCGTGGGCAAAGGTACAACTTCACTACAACTGCTACAAGATGCATTTTATCGAATGCTTACTCCAAAGTTACGAAAAAAATTGCAAAAGATAAAATCACATGAAGAAATTGTTGCCAAACGATGGATACATGGACGACTGACACCTGTTCAATTCAAGACATATACCATCAGTTTCCCGTGAAGAACGACTTGATTGAGTCCATGAAGGGGGTGAGGCGTGTTCTCCACCCCCTTTCGTTTTCGTAGGTGTAGCTGACGCAGAGACGTTTTTTGGCGCGTGAGAGAGCCACATAGAATTTGCGGGCGTCCTCCATCCGCTCCCGTCGGGCCTGCTCCACCTCCTCATCAGAATAATTATAGGGACGCTCAAGCACCTGATTGACACGGTAGAAGGGATATGTGCCGTCGTTGGCGGAGAGAATGACGACATTCTCGAACTCCAGTCCCTTCCCTTTGTGGACGGTCATGACGAAAATGCGGTCGGTCATCAATCCGTCGGCATTGATGAGGTCGCCCTCGTTGATGCTGGCCGTCATGTCGTTGACGTGGGTGAGAATCTGCGAGCAAATGGTTTCCTCATAGGCTTTCTCCGGATTGACCCACTCGTTCTGCGCATAGTTGAGGAAGAGGTCGAACTTGGTGCCAAGATCCTGAATGAGGTTGAGTTTGAGGAATTGATAATACACATTCTTCAGCTGGTCGACGAGCGTGAGTCCGACGTATGCCACCGGTATGTTCATGCTGTCCTGGATTTGCCCGGATATGGCGGCAAGGGGCATCATGCGGTCTTTCACCCTCTTGACAGCTCGTTGAGTGAGAAAGCTTAAACGTTCCTTCTGTTTTTTCATGGAATGAGCATAGCAGTAGTCTACGAGGTACTTCGTAGCCATAATGTCCTCATTGGCAAGATGTGAGTTTTTTCCCTGGAGCTTGAGTGCCTTGAGGAGGAATTCCAACTTGTACATACGGAGGAAGGGCCTGACACACTTGATGAGGTGCAGCGAGTCATAGGTGTCGAGCACAACTTCCTCGTGCAGTTCCCTCATGACGTTATTACGCAGGATTTGGTAGTCGTAGTTGACGTTATGTCCGAGCACAGGTCTGGCTCCAATGTAGTCGATAAAGAGCTGCAGCCCTTTCTCTCTCGACAGATGCTCCGACTGTCTGTAGAACTCTTTCAACGGATTGGGAATATCTCCGAGCATATCCGGTATCTCCTTGTCGGTGTGCATGACGATATTGATTTCCGATCCAGGTACAATCTGCCCTTTATTAACCTTGAATGCCGCGATTTGCACGATGTCGTCCTCCAGCACGTTGAGTCCGGTGGTCTCGGTGTCGAAGAAAACAAATTCCTCGTTCATATAGCGCTCGTTGAACTCGTCGACATAAGGCCGCGGGCGAATGAGGTCGGAGGGCGTCATCATCAGCTCCTTCATGTCGGCAATAAACTCACGCGCTTTCATTCTCGAGGGCATGGCGTCGATGCCATAGACAAGCCTTGACCAAGCTGCATAGTTGAACTCGTTGGCATGAAGGCAGAAGAAAGCCGCCAATGTCTTATAGTCCTTTGTGCGGAACATGTCGGTGCCTGAGATCTTGAAATGAGCGATGTTATGCGCTGAGAGCGATTCGCTGATTCGGTCAGCAATCTCGTTAGTCGGAACAAGAATTGCCAGTCGCTCATCGTCGAAGCCCAGATAGTAATTGATCATTTTCAGCACGCGAGCGGACTCATCCTGAGGTGTGGGATTGCCAGTGAGTATGAGGTCGTACTTCCCGTGCGGACAGTCGTTGGTGTGTTGGGGAAGCAGGTCGGGCCTGACAAGCAATTCGTTCTGCGCATAAGCGTTGAAGATGTCGAGGAGATATTTTGGAGACCGGTAGTTTTTTCCGAGATGTAGGATATTGGATCCGCATCTCATTTTCAGTCTTTCCAGCTGACCGAGCTTGGCACCAAGGAAAGAGAAGATGGCCTGCTGCTCGTCGCCGAGGTAGAGAACGGTGAAGTCGTCAGAGTCGTCGGTCAGCTCGTCGACAATGGCAGCCTGCAAGGCGTTGAGGTCCTGCACCTCGTCAATCTGAATCCATCTGAACCGCTGATACTGACGGGCTTTGTCGTGCCGGATTTCCTCATAAGCCAGAATGAGAATATCCGTGAAACTGATGAGCTGATGCTGCTTCTTGTAAAGGCGGTATTGCAGCGCATATTTCACTTCGCGGCACTGAATCGAGTATTTGTCGTTCTGGCGGTTGTCAGGCAGTTTGGAAGGGTCGAGCGCCACGCTCTTTGCGATTTGATAGAGCGGCTCAAACTCCTTTTTAGGCATGAAGACAGCACTTTCGGGCTGGTGTGCCTCCCGCTGAGAGATATATGCATCGATATTGTCGATGAAAGAGACCATACCTTTATTGACTTTTCCGCTGGCAAAGGAGAAGAAGTCATGGTCGAGGTTGAGGCAGATGTCCGTAAGGTCGTCCTCGTCGATGATTCCGGTGTTCTCCGGGATGACCGCGTTGTTGAAGAGGAAATTGCTGCAGTAGCGGTGTATGTTTCCGACAAAGATTTTGGAGGCGTCCTCTCCCAGCCGCTGCATGATACGGTCGTGCATGCCGCGGGAGGCACGGTTGGTGAAGGTGAGGCACATCATGTCTTCAAAAGCGATACCGTTTTGTTTGGCCCGCACCACGCGCTCAGCGAGTATGTCAGTCTTTCCACAGCCCGGAGGGGCAAGAACGAGGAATCGCCCGTGGTTGGCGTTGATGGCTTGAAGTTGGTCTTTGTCGTAGGTTTTCATAGAAATGAGAGTAAAAATGGGAGTAAAAGTGGGAGTAAAAGTGGGAGTAAAAGTGGAAGTAGAAGTGGGAGTAAACAAGCCTTTGGCTTGAGGACGATAGTTTTGGGAATGACTGTCGGCAGTCCTCTGATTTTAAGGCGGACATACATGAAGTAAGTCCCTACAGCAATCAAAATGCGAAAAAGGAAAAGCCTATATGAACGATGCCGCCAGGCGGAAACCGACGTAACGGGTTTTATAATCCGGATTCATAAAGAGTCTTTTGGAAACCCTGCAGTCCGACGCTTTTGCGTTCCAACTGCCTCCACGAATGACTTTGTATGCCCCAGTTGGAGGTCCCTTGGGATTTTCGAAGACGCCATTGAGTGCATAAGAGTTGTGATACCAATCCTGGCACCATTCGCCTATATTGCCCGACATGTCATAGATGCCGAGTTCATTGGGCTTCTTGAGTTTCACTTCATGAGATGTTGCGTTGCTGTTGTCGTGCATCCAGCAGAAATCCGTGAGATTCTTGTCGTTGCACCCCGCATATTTGAAATGCCGGCTCTTGATTCCTCCTCTGGCGGCGAACTCCCACTCCGCCTCAGTAGGAAGCCGGAATTCACGGCCAAATCTTTCGTTCAGTCTTAGTATGAATTCATTCGCCTCATACCAGGTGACTCTCTCCACAGGAAGTTCGAACCCGTTGAAATGGCTAGGTGTCTCAATATCCATGACAGCCCTCCAAAGCGCCTGTGTGACCGGTGCGTCAGCGATGTAGAACGAATCGACCATGACATTGGCCGCCGGCTTCTCATCGAAACTGGAATATATTCCCTGCTCCGGTGTAGCCCCAAGAGAGAATGCCCCACCCTCCACCTTGATGAGATTGACTTTGCAATTATTGACGATGGTGGTGTCTTCTTCATTTGGCTCATCCTCTTCTGGCGGTATTGAAACAGTAGAATCCAGAGCAGCAGCAACAGAACGGAGCAGATGATTGACCAACTGGAGCTGGAATCCGTTTTTCTTCGCAATGGCGTCAGCCAGTGCGTTGATTTTAAGGTTTTTAAATTCCAGCGACTCGTCGTTGAGAGCAAGAATAGCCTGTGCAAACCGTGCAGCAATGGCCTTTTCGAGAATAGTCCTATAAGCAGGATTCTGAAAAGCGCCAAAATCGGAAAGGATATTGACAAACCTAAGTTCGTTCAAGATGTCCTTTCCGAATTGTTGTATTGCTTTCTGTGTAGCCTGCTGTATGGTCATTATTTAAAGGGTGTGATGATCAATATCCGATGGGATGGTTGAGTTCAAGTGCGATGTTCTCAGGCAGGCTGAGTGCTTTCTTCACTTCGTCGTAGTTCATCATGGCCCTGGGCACGGTCTTGAGTCCGAGCGCCGCACACATGAGGCAGATGTTCTGTGAGGCATAGCCTGCGTCCATGGCTCCGTAGTGCTCTGCGTTTCCCCGGAACTTGCTGAGGTCGCTGACCAGGAGAATGAAAGCAGGAGCCACAGCCATGGCCGACTGACGCTCGCAGAGTATAGGCCTGATGTCTTTGTCTGTCACTTCGGTCAATGTGTTGGCCTTGGGATCATATAGAGACACACCTTTTGCCGTGCAGAGATATGCCTTGATGTCCTGCGCGTTCGTGGCTGTAGGAATGGTGAGCAGTCCGCGTTCGGGATTGTTGATTCCGCATGCCGCCCAGAGAAGGTTGGATATTTGCTGGTCAGTGACAGGTTTGGTCTGGTAGTCACGGTAAGAACGCCGTTTCTGCATAGCCTCTGTGATAGAGACTTTCATGTTCATGTCGGGCTGAGGCAGACTCTTGACTTTCTGGGCAAAAAGGCCCATGGAAGAGAAAGCCATGAAAGCGATAGCAAAAATAATTCTTTTCATTATTTTCTCAATAATTTTTTTTGTTGTGATAAAAGTTGAATTGATAAAACGTTGCAAAAATACGAAAAAAAACGAAAGGAATGAAATTTAAGACGGAAAAAATGTAGAAGAGGCATGAGGCCGCGTTGTTAACTCGGCATACGATACCGCTCTTTTGGTTTGGGGTTATACGAAAAATCAAAAAAAAGAGGCTGTTCTGCCTCCTTTGCTGTTGATTATGCCTATCATCATTTTCTGCCAGTCTTTGGCTGGTGGTTGTGGTTGTCGTGATTCGATTTCGGCATATTGCCATGCGGCTTCGGTTGGTTCTGCGGCTCATTGCCATAGCGTCCAGCCTGAGGAGCCTGGTAATGCTTCTTGGCCACCACTGAGTTGTAAGCCGACTTGGCATAGGCCTGCGCGTTGGCACTGGTGATTCGCTTCGGGTTGTAGGAGATGTAGACGGTGTTGCCCTTGAAATAGGCGTTCTTGATGCCCTTCACCGCGATGAGCTGACTCACAATCTGGTTCTTCTGCAGTTGAGTGGTTTTCCTGAGCTTGACCGAGGTGGTCTTAAGTTTATGGTACCTCGGGTGTCCCTGCTCGGTTGTCACGCTGGTGGTGTTCGTTGCCATCACGTTGGTGGTGGCGAGTGTCATGATGCAAACGGCAATCATGATGATGGTGTAAATGTTCTTTCTCATAATGTTCAAGTGTTTTGTGGACTTGAATAACAATTCTCTGTCCCGGTTAATATTATTTACGATTTACTATTTACGATTTACTATTTATTTTGATATTTTTAAATTAATCAATTTTTCTGTGTTCCGCAACTACGAGAAATATATGGCGTATCTGGATCCTTTATTCGACATTGATTTTGTTTTCTGGTGCAAAGTTAGGGAAAGAAATTCACCCGCCAACGTTGAAATTCCTAAAAAAACGGGGGAAAAAGCCGAATCTTTGTAGGGATTTGCGATTCATGCAACTGCAAAAAAAAAGTCTTCTCGTTTTCATGAAGACAAGAAGACGAGAAGACAAGGCGATAGTCTGCCATGACCAGCATGTCAATGGAACAGAAGATGAGGCAAGTTTATTTTAACCTTACTAAATATAACAACTCTTACTAAATATTACAACAGTTAGAAGATACCCGACAAAAAGGAGACGTCTTAAACGGACGTCATTATTTAACAATGAGGGAATAAGGATAAGTAGTTGGAGGTGCGGGCTTCTTGCGCTCATACGGGTTGAATGTATAGGGAGCGTAGTTGTTTTTAGGGCATCCCACGACAAGAAGATAGGCGTGAAGGATGTTGTCGTTAGTTTTGTACTTGATTTTACCTTTCACGTTGTCGTACACGGGGAAATAAGAGGGGCTGAGATTCTTGTCGACGAGGATAATACCATATCGGTAGGCATCCTCCAAGGGATTATTCGGCTGAGCATTAAAAACTACCGTCTTTTTCTTTTCAGAAAGGGGGAGCTCGATGACGTTGAATCCGTAGGTTTCCGGCAGAAATTCTTTTTGGGGCGTGATGACGGTGGTCTTCCCCTTGGTCTGAGTGTCTACGGGTGTGAGCAGCTGGCATGCATGCTGCTTATGTGAGGCTTTGACCCTTGGGAAGTCGAAGGTGATGAGGCGTGCGTAACAGTCGTACATCTCGTCAGCCATCTGGGCAGGAGAGAGGCTGAAAAGGCGCATATAGGTGGAGGCCGGGTCTTCTCCGCGCTTGCCCGCCCGGAAGAGGTCGGCGATGACGGTCTTTCCATGCTTCATGGCCCAGTATTCCAGTACATAAGGTGAGCGATAGATATTCTCTCCGTCGAGGAATCGCTTGTGGAAGGCTTTTCTGAAGGCTTGCCAATGGTAGTTCTCGTCGGACACCCAGTTGGGGTTGACATTCCAGAGCATCCACTGGGAAGCCATCTCGAAGATGCCTCCCCCACTCCATGCCTGCCCAGCGCCGTCGGCCATGATCTGCGACTGGAAGGAATGTCCGAGCTCATGGGCTATGCAGTTGAGCGTCTTGTCCTTCACACGGTTGGGCGCAATCCAGAGCGCACCGATGGTGTTATCGTAGTCACCGCCGTAGGCCGTTCCCTCGAGTGAATAGTTGAGCATCACCATCATGCGGTATTGCTCTGACTTGGAGCCAGGCAGCACGAACTTCAGGTCATTCTTATAAAAGGTGTAGAACTGCTCGAGTTTAGCCAGCAGGTTGTCCAAGTCGACAGACATATCGTGTCCCTCGAGCTGAGGTGGATTCGAGAGGTCGTTGCCAAATCCTTTTTCCCAAAAGACGACGATATTGTCGGTATAGGCCATGCGTGCATAGCTCCACTTGGAGTCCGGATTGCTGAAGTCATTGTCTTTAAGATCGTTGGGGATATAGATTTGCTTTCCCGGCGGAGGCGTAAGCGTCTGCGCGGAGATATTGAGTACGGTGGCTGTTGCCAGAAGAAAAGCAAGAATGGATAAGCGTAAAGATTTCATATTATCATGTGATTAGTCAGTTTATTTTTGCAAATGTAGTGATTTTATTTCAAATAGAAGGAATAGTTGGGCGTAAAAAGTGAACAGTTCATGGATAATAATGAAAAGTTTGACAATAAAATTTCACTTTCTTCAACTTGCAGTCCGTTAAATCAGAATTTTTCCGTAAATTTGCAAAATAATACTAAAAAAATATTAAAATATGGAAAAAAGAGTAGCTCCAGGCATTTATTATATTGGAGCAGATGACAAAGAGCTGGATTTGTTTGAAGGCCAGTATATCCTTCCTGAAGGAATTTCTTACAACTCATACGTGATTATGGACGAGAAGATCGCCATCATGGACACGATCGACGCCCGTAAGACGAATGAATGGCTTGAGAACCTGGAATCCACTTTAGGCGGCAAGACCCCGACCTACCTTGTGGTTCACCACATGGAGCCCGACCACTCGTCGAACGTTAAGCTGATTCTGGAAAAATATCCTGACATCAAGCTGGTATGCAGCCAGAAGGCTGTAGCGATGGTGAAGCGGTTCTTCGGCGTAGAATTGGCAGCGGAGCGTCTGGTCATCATGGGCGAAGGCAGCAAGCTGGAGCTGGGCGAGCACACGCTTCAGTTCTTCACCGCTCCGATGGTCCACTGGCCAGAGGTGTTGATGTCGTACGACCTGACAGAGCAGGTGTTGTTCTCTGCCGATGCATTCGGAAAATTCGGCGCATTGTCGTATGACGACCCGGAAGGCTGGGCATGCGAGGCACGCCGCTATTACTTCAACATCGTAGGCAAATACGGCAACATGGTTCAGACGGTATTGAAGAAGCTGGGCGGTCTGTCCATCAAGATGATCTGCCCGCTCCACGGTCCCGTTCTTGACACCGACCTCTCCTATTATATCGACCTCTACAACACATGGAGCAGCTATGAGCCAGAGGACAAGGGCATCTTCATCGCCTACTGTTCGCTTCACGGCAACACGGAGGAGGCAGCCCTCAAGCTGGCAAGCATCCTGAAGAGCGACTCCAGCGAGAAGGTATCGGTGAGCGACCTTCGCCGCGACGACATGGCTGAGGCCATCGAGGATGCCTTCCGCTACGACCGCCTGGTATTGGCCGCCCCGACCTACGACGGTGGTGTGATGCCTATCATGGAGGACTTTATGAACCACCTGAAGATAAAGAACTTCCAGAACCGGAAAGTGGCATTCATCGAGAACGGCACCTGGGCTCCCGCAGCCGGAAAGAAGATGCGTGAGTTCATGTCGGCACTGAAAGGAATTGAGATTGTGGATCCGCTGGTGACCGTGGAGTCGACGGTGAAGCCGAAGACCGTAGAGGACCTAAAGACATTGGCCGAGGCCTTGCTGGCTGAATAGAGAGCATCTATATACGTTTTCGGACAGACATAAAGTAAGCCGATTTCGGACATACATATAGTAAGTCCCAATATACGTGGGATTTCGGACATACATATAGTAAGTCCCTACAATACAAATTAATCTTAACACCTCCTGCCCCATGACAAAAGTAATTATTCTTGGCGCATTGCTTCTGAGCAGTTCGTCGATACAGGCACAGGACAGCGAAGCCGTCAGTTCGTTCGCCTCGTCACTGAGCAGTTTGAAAAACGAGATTGCGAGCAACTATCATAGTTCCGCGACAGTCAGTCCCTACTATTACCGGTTGCTGGATCCGGGGGTCTATAACGCTTCAGCTGCCAAGCATGTGATGACGTTGTCGGACAACGAGTCAAGCGGTGACTACCGTGACGAGCTAAACCAGTCCATTGACCAAAGTCTTCTGAACCTCTACCTCAAACAACCTTCCAAGGTGAAATATTCCAACGAACATCTTGAAGAGGAGGAACTGGTTACGGCTGAGAGCCCTGCCGAAGAGGTGATTCCAAACACGAAGGTGGACGACATCCTGACGAAGGAACTTCAGGAAACTCCAGCCACGGCTATCGACGATAGCATCGTGGACATCGGGCTAAAGGTGGAAAAACCAAATTTCTGGACACGGAAGGGCGAGTTTTCCCTTCAGTTCTCCCAGAACTACTTCAGCGACAACTGGTACAAAGGCGGTAACAACAGCCAGAACCTGCTTTCCGCCATCATCCTTGAGGCTAACTACGACGACACGAAACGCATCAAATGGGAAAACCGCCTGGAGCTCCGTCTCGGCTTCATGACCACGACGAGTGACACCTGCCACACGTTCCTGACGAGCAACGACAAGATAGACCTGACGAGCAAGCTGGGCATCAAGGCAAAAAAATCATGGTACTACACGGTGAGCGCCGAGGCCAAGTCTCAGTTCATGCCAGGCTACAAGACGAACGACCGCAGACGTTACAGCAGCTTCCTTTCCCCGTTGGACGTTTACCTGTCAATCGGTATGGACTTCAAGCCCACACTGAAGAACGGCAACGAGTTCTCCCTGGCCCTGCTGCCTGTTTCCTACAAGATGCGCTATCTGCGCGACCATGACGAGAACATCCACAGCGTCTATAACATGATTGGCAAGGATGTCACGCACGACATCGGTTCGAAGATAGAGATGAACTCGAAGCTGAAGCTGGCCAAGGACTTCTTCTGGAAATCCCGCTTCTATTTCTTCACCGCCTACGACTATGCCGAGGGTGAATGGGAAAACAGCTTCCAATACCAGTTCTCAAAATACATCAGTGCTGAGGTGTTCACCCTGTGGCGCTTCGATGACAACCGCGACAGGAAATACTATGACGACAACTTAGGCTATTTCCAGTTCAAGGAGTACTTCACGCTGGGCCTGACGTATGCGTTCTAAGTTTAGAAAAGCTATAATTAAAAGAACTGCCACCTTTGGATTTCTAAAGGTGGCAGTTTTCTTTGGGGGGGCGGCAAGAATCTGTATGGGTAATAACCAAACTGTCTTAAACATGAAAGTCATCAAAAAACTTTCTAAGAAAAGAGATACGAACCAGCCTCAATTATATTTATTTCTGTTGTGACTCCATATATTCCTGCAGACGTACCATTTCGTCGCGGTATTGAGCCGCAGCGACGAAATCGAGTTTTTTCGCAGCCTCCAGCATTTTCTGCTTGCTGGATTCAATGGTTGCAAGAAGTTGTTCTTTGTCCATCTTCTGGATGACAGGGTCTTCAGAAGCCTTATGGAGCGCAAGATCTTCAATATATGCGTCTTTGATATAATCGGCTTTCTTTCCAGCACTGATGGATGAGATGGTGCGCTTGATCTGGGTAGGTGTGATGCCATGCTCCTGGTTGTAACGCATCTGTTTCTCGCGTCTGCGGTTTGTCTCGTCGATGGTGAGGCGCATGCTCTCCGTGATTTTATCAGCATACAGGATGGCGGTACCATTGATATTACGCGCCGCCCTACCGATGGTCTGAGTAAGAGCCCGGTGCGACCTTAGGAATCCCTCTTTGTCTGCATCGAGTATCGCAACAAGTGACACTTCCGGCAGGTCAAGTCCCTCGCGCAAGAGGTTGACTCCGATAAGCACGTCGATTTCTCCTCTTCTGAGCTCATCAAGAATACGCACACGCTCAAACGTGTCGATGTCGGAATGTATGTAGTTGCATCTCACTTCATAATTGAGCAGATACTCCGAAAGTTCCTCCGCCATGCGCTTGGTGAGCGTGGTGACGAGGACTCGCTCGTCCGCCTCCACCCGCTTCTGAATCTCCTCCATGAGGTCGTCCACCTGATTGGCCGTGGGGCGGATGATGATTTGGGGGTCAAGCAGTCCCGTAGGCCTGATGACCTGCTCAGCAATCACTCCCTCCGACTTCTCGAGTTCGTAGTTGGCAGGCGTGGCACTGACATAGATGGTCTGCGGTGTAAGCGCCTCGAACTCATCAAATCGAAGCGGCCTGTTGTCGAGCGCAGCCGGCAGACGGTAGGCATATTCCACGAGTGTCTGCTTCCGCTTTCTGTCGCCCCCGTACATGGCCCTGATCTGAGGTATGGACTCATGGCTCTCGTCGATGATGAGCAGGAAATCATCCGGGAAGAAATCGAGGAGGCAGAACGGCCGCTCTCCCTCTTTCCTTCCGTCGAAATACCGGCTATAGTTCTCAATGCCCGAACAGTGTCCAAGCTCACGAATCATCTCAAGGTCGTTAGTCACACGCGTCTCGAGCAGGTTTTTCTTGGCCAGGTCACCGATGTCCTCATAGAACTGGAGCCGCTCATGCAGGTCGTCCTCGATTTGATGGATGGCCCGCTGCGTTGTCTCCTGCGAAGTCATAAAGAGGTTAGCCGGATAGATGGAATAGTCCGGATGGCTGCCGAAGGGCACATTAGTGATTCCGTCGATTTCCTCAATGGACTCGATTTCGTCCCATGCGAAATTCACGCGTATGATTTTGTCGTCGTATGCAAGAAAAATGTCGACGATGTCTCCTCTGACCCTGAAATGCCCCCTGGTGAGCTCGATGTCGTTTCTGACATACTGTGAATCCACCAGTTTTCGGAGGAACACATTGATGTCGAGGTGCTGCCCCACCTTTATCTCAATGATGTTCTCGGAGAAATTGGTAGGCGACCCCATACCGTAGATGCACGATACGGAACTTACAACAATGACATCTTTCCTTCCAGAAAGCAAAGCCGACGTGGCAGCCAGTCTGAGTCGGTCAATTTCCTCGTTGATGGCCAGGTCCTTCTCGATGTAGGTATTGGTGGAAGGAATATACGCCTCTGGCTGGTAGTAGTCGTAGTAACTGACATAATACTGCACAGAGTTTTCCGGAAAGAAGTTGAGCATCTCCTCGTAGAGCTGGTGAGCCAGCGTCTTGTTGTGACTGAGAATCAGGGTCGGTCTGCCTACATTCTGAATGACGTTTGCCATGGTGAATGTCTTTCCTGACCCTGTGACTCCCAATAAGACCTGTGCGGGAAGTCCTTCAAGGACTCCCCGCGTCAGTTGTTCTATGGCCTCTGGCTGGTCGCCCGTCGGCTTGAACTGCGATGTCAGTTTAAATGTCATTATTATTAAGTGAATAGTGAAAAGTGAAAAGTGTAGTTACTTCATCCACAGACACACATATATGAGATTTTAAGAAATGCGGACATACATAAAGTAAGTCCCTACAGCTATGGAATCTAATGACGGGAGGACCGTCACCGGATTCCTTTCTATTCAATTACTTTTTGAACGGTTGTTCTTTCACGTAGATTTTGTAGTCCTTGATGCCTCCCGGAACAGACGACTCCATACGCGGCAGGTACTGAAGAGCGCTGAGGGTATGCACTTTTCCAAGGTCAATAACGATGGTGTGCGGGAAGTTGACTTCCTTGACAGTGCTCCAGAAAGTAGACTCCTGCAGGTCGTACACCTTGTCGCCCGCGCAGTTGCCCTTGTTGATTTCCTCAGAGTCGGCATAGAACACCTTCCACGGTTCACGTGAGAGCCGCTCGCCATTCTCGTCGAGAATATAAAGCTCTGCGATGCACGCCTGTTCTTTTCCGTCGTGTGCGTTGAGCGCCTCAAGGCATACATAGCGTCCTGCCACCGGCTGGTCGAACTTCACTTCCTGCCATCCGTTTCCTGCTGCGAAAGCACCCGCTTTCACTGGTTTCTCACCTGCCAGGCTGAGATTTTCTCCGTCCTTCCTGTGAATAGGCGGTTCTGCATTCTTCAGCTTGTCGATAACCGGCTTGTCGAGTCCTTCGGAAACAGCGTCATCCGGACCGACAACATCGAATACAACGACCTCGTTCTTTCCTTTCTTGAGCCAGCATCCCGGCACATAAAGCGTCTGCTGAGGTCCTACCTCCCAGATTCGTCCGAGGCCGTAACCATTGACATAGACGAGTCCTTTTCCGAAATGTTCGAAATTAAGGAAAGTGTCGCCCGGCTTCTTCACGTCGAAAGTAGCCTTATAGAATCCCGGCACGCGCTGTCCTTTGTCGTCACGTACTTTTGTGTTGGTCAGTGGCTTGTAGTTCTTCTTCAGGTACTCATCGTAGGAGTCAGGAATGAGGTAGTTGTCCCATTTCTTGATGTTACCTGAGAAGTCGATGCCCTCAATCTGTGTTGTGAGCGTCACGTCGCTGTTGATGCCTTTGAAGTCCTTGATGGCACGCCCGAAGTTGATACGTCCCATCGCCTCGACGAGTATGTCCATTCTGGCCCCTTTCCTGCATGAAGGAAGCAGGATTTCCTTCTCCCCCATCCTTCTGTCGAGCGCACCGATGTATTTACCGTCGATGAACACCTGGAGATAGTCATGTCCCTCCTTGATGGTGAGCTTCGACTGTCCTTTCAGTTCGGGCAGCGTTGTGGAATAGATGATAGATCCCCATCCTTGGTCGAACTCCTCCATGGTCTTCACCTTATCGGACTTGATCGGTGCGGGGAGGTTTTCGAAGAGCGGCGCATACTCCATAAACTTGAATGCGGGCACAGATATGACCGGTATTGCTTTTGGCACCTTAGGCAGCTTCTTGTCAGCATACTTTGCAAGAAGGGTCTGTAGCTCAAAGTATTTCGGTGTAGTCTGTCCATATTCATTGATAGGCGCGTCGTAGTCGTAGCTTGTAACGTCGGGCGAGAAGCCTGGTGAGTTGGCCCCGGCCCAGTGTCCGAACGATGTGCCTCCATGCGTCATGTAAAGCGAGAAAGAGATATTGCGCTCGAGCATCTGCCTGATGCCGTCCACCATGTCCTTTGCGGCTCTTGTCTCGTGCTTTCCACCCCATTTGTCGAACCATCCTGACCAGAACTCCGAGCACATGAGCGGTGTGTCGGGTCTGAGCTGCTTGAGCCGCTTGAACTGGTCATCGATATTGGCTCCCGTACCGAAGTTCATGGTCCAGACGAGGTCATCGAGTCCGTTCTTCTCGAAATTGGAGCTCCAGTCACACTGGAACAATGCTACCTTATCGAATCCCGACTGACGCACGATGTCTCTGATGGCAGAGACGTAGGGTTTGTCTTCCCCATAGGACCCGTATTCGTTCTCCACCTGAACCATGATGATAGGTCCTCCATTCTGTATGGTCAGCGGTGCGAGCTGCTCTCCCACTTTCTGCTCGAAGATTTTCACGCGTTCCATGAAATAAGGGTCCTGCTCACGCAGGCGGATGTCCTTCTTCTTGAGGAGCCACCAAGGCAGTCCTCCCATTTCCCATTCAGCACAGACGTATGGTCCAGGACGTACGATGACGTACATGCCGTTTTTTTGTGCAATCCGGCAGAACTCAGCCACGTCGTTGTTTCCAGTAAAGTCAAATACGCCTTCTTTCTGCTCATGTATGTTCCAGAAGATATAGATGCAGACGGTGTTCATACCAAGCGCCTTGCACATCTGGATACGGTGTTCCCAGTATGGACGTGGAATACGTGGATAATGAACCTCAGCCGCCTTGACGATGAAGGGTTTTCCATTGAGCATAAAAGCCCCCTTCCCTGCTTCAAACGTGTTCTGTGCGTTCATTGGCAGTGCAAATGCACAGCAGATCAACAGAATAGTAGTCAGTAGTTTTTTCATATTAGTCGGTTGTTAATAGATTTTTATAGATGTTATAGATGGTATAGTGACCATAGAAGCTATAGTGACTATAGAAGCTATAGAGACTATAGAGACTATAGAGACTATAGAGACTATAGATGCTATAGAAGCTGAAGATTAGTCAGCCACCGGAATGGCCTTGATGCGGTCGAGGTGCCTTCCTCCCTCAAATTCAGTGCTGAGGTACTCGTCCATGATTTTGCGAGCCATGTCGTTGTCGATGAATCGTCCCGGCATGACGAGCACGTTTGCGTCGTTGTGCTGACGAATGAGATGAGCGATTTCGGGAATCCAGCAGAGTCCTGCCCTAATGGACTGGTGCTTGTTGAGCGTCATTGATATACCCTCACCCGATCCACACATGGCAATCCCCGGGTAGACTTCTCCGTTTTCGATACCCTTAGCGAGTGCATGTCCGAAGTCAGCATAATTGCAGGAGTCCTCCGTGTAGGTACCATAGTCCTTGTAAGGAATTCCTTTTTCGTCAAGATACTGTTTCACAAATTGTTTGAGCTGAAAAGCCGCGTGATCGCTGGCCAATCCGATAGTTTTAATTTCCATGATATGTATTTGTATTATTACGATATTTGATAAATATTTAACAAAGATACGAATAAGAAGTCAAAATGCAAAGGAAAATAAGTGAAAATAAGTGAAAAGTGAGTAATGAAAAGTGAAAAGTGTGTTTTGCAAGTTGATTGGCGGGAAATTTTAAGAAGACAAGAATAAGAAGAGAAGACAAGAAGACGAGAAGACGAGACAATAGTACTACTTAGAGTAGGACCTGAGGTAATGTCAAAAAAAAGAAGGCCTGAGCCTTCCTTTTCTTATATGTCTTATGTCTGTGAATTACTTGTTGCGTGCAAGGTTGTTATAGCTTGCCATCACACGTCTGTAATAACCGTTGGTTGATGCCTTACGCTGCATGCAGTTGAGGTCTCCCGAGTTCCAAAGTCTGATAGCCTTTTCCATGTTACCTTCTTTGTTGTACTTCTCCTGGAAGATGACGAACATCTCACGGCTTTTCTCGCGTGAATATCTGTCTTTGTAAGTGAATTTCTTCTGTCCGATGATGTTGTTGCACTCTCTGACAAGAATCTCAGAAATCTGCATACATCCTACCCATTTACCGTTAGGCGAAACTGCCCTGGTGTCTCCTCTACTTTCTACTTGCTCAATTGCGTCCATAACTGCGCCCCACTTCTTGTTCATCTCAGGCGAAACCTGTGCATTGGTAGTTAAACATGTTACCGCAAATGCGAAAATAAAAAATACTTTCTTCATAAAATAAAAATTTTGCGTCGGAAAATAAAATAAGCGTCACGCTTAAAAGATGCCATCAGTTAGTAATCAAAAAAAATGACTAAATTCCGACAAGTTATTAAATTATTTGCCAATATAAGGTCTTAAAAACAATCAAACACCCTATAACTAAATGACAAACAGTTATTTGATTTCTTTTATTAAAGTAACGGAGTAAGGAATAAACCGAAAGAAACTGGTTATTTTTCCTAAATCCGATGCAAAGTTACGCATTTTTTTCGAGACAGCCAAAGTATTTTAACATTTGGGGGAATGTTTAAGGGTTTTTAACCCTAATTTAGTGTTCATAACCAATGATTTATGACACTTTATTTACCGAGGGAGCCACTAAACATGGGGAATTCGGGGTGTTGATAAGTGTTTTTTATACAATCAATACAATTTAACAGAAATTAACACTAAAACAATTACCTGCTGCGTGTTTGTAACTACTCAGGCCGGTATAATGCAATGATATGTTAATACGATGCATTCCAATCTCAGCCCTTGGTCTCAAATGTTAAATTTTAGAGTTAATGGCAAGCTGACCTCGTATGTGAAAAAATGCCATATTTTACATATATCCCATTGATTTCCAATATAATAAAGGTTAATAAGCCTCCAAATAAGACTTGTAAAGAGGCGGGTGCAATGGGCTGTACGTTCCCGCCTTCTGCTCGTGTCATATAGCCTAATTTAAGTGTTAAATAACTGATTGTCAAATATTAAACTATGTATATTTCTTTTGCCAGTCCGTTTTTTTGCGTATTTTTGCACCATAATTCCACGACAATGATACAGGCAATAGAAAACATAAACGCAATCATCAAGGAACTGGCCATATTACGCCTGAAGACAGAGGGCAGCGTGGACGGCCGTGTCGCCAGAGGCATAGCCAACCGCATAATACAGGCCAGCGGGGAGCGTCTGCTAAAGTTGGAACATACGGTTTCCGAGCAAAGCAGGGTATTAGAAGAGAAGGACGCCGTCATAGCAGAGAAGGACGCCGTCATAGATTCCGGCAAGAAGCGCATCGCCGAACTGGAGAAGGAGCTGTCCCGCTACAAGGAGTACTATGGCAAGGCAACCCCTCTGGCTACAAGCCGCAACAGCAGCCTTCCGCCATCTAAGAACCCACTTTCCGTCCCGCGCACAAGGAGCCAGCGCAAGCCCTCGGGCAAGAAGCTGGGAGGACAGGTTAGTCACAAGGGGCACACAATAGAGTTTTCCGATCGCCCCGACATGCGTGAGGCCTGTCCCATCCCCCATGTCTGCCCCATCTGCGGAGACCCCCTCGACCCTACAAAGATACAAGTGTGCGAGCGCCGTCAGGTGATAGACATCCCCCTGCCCGTCATCACGACCATCAAGGAGTATATACAGCACATGCTTACGTGCGACAAGTGCGGCCATGAAGTGAGAGGCATCTTCCCCGACCATGTGAGGGGAACCGTATGCTACGGCGAGAACATCCAGGCCCTGGTGTCATACCTGAGCACGCTGCAGACCATCCCCATGAAGCGCATGACGGACTTCCTGGAGAACATCTGCGGCATAAGGATGAGTCCAGGCACGGTATCCAACATCCTGAACTCCATGCGCAGGAAGGCAAAGAAGCCGTATGAGGTGATACGCAAGGTCATAGAGCACTCCGACGTTGCCGGCGGCGACGAGACCGGCATGCACGTGAACGGTTCCAACCACTGGATGTGGACGTTCCAGACAGACGTGGTGACATACCTCGCGGCATACAAGGGAAGGGGGAGGAAGGAGATTGACGCCACCTTCCCCGGCGGGCTTCCACAGACAATCCTCGTCACTGACCGCCTCGAAGCGTACTTCTCCATGAATGTGAAAGACCACCAGATATGCCTGGCACACCTGCTGAGGAACACCACCTTCTTCGAGGAACTGCTACCGGAATGCGAGTGGCCGAAGAGAATGCTGGAGTTGCTGCGGGAGTCGATACATCTGAGAAAGACCGGGAACACCACGGAAGAGGATGAAAATAAATTCAAACGACGGCTCGACGAACTCATAGACGAGAAGGTCGAGATTGAGGGTGAGGAGAGAAAAAAGCTGTTCGACACTTTCCGCAGAGGGCTAAAAAAGCACAGAGGGCATATCTTCCTGTTCCTGTCTCATCATGGTGTACCCTATGATAACAATGCAAGCGAGAGGGCCGTGCGTCCTGTGAAGACCAAGCTGAAGGTCAGTGGACAGTTCCGATCTGATGACGGTTCGAAGAACTACGCCACCTTGATGAGCATTGCGCTGACCGCCAAGAAAAACAAACAAAACCCATTCTTCGCTTTCCAGAGACTTGCCGCATATTACGGAGAATAATCCACAACACATTAGGATAAAAGCTTCACATCGCTATCAGTGATAGTGGTGTGATGCGGTATGGGCCTGAGTAGTTACAAATATTTTATAAGGATAGGTTATTAAATGAAACTCACATAGATAAAAATTAAATAATCACACAATATAATTGTGTAAAAAAAACAGAGGATTGAACACCAAATTCTCCATCATATAATTATGCATAGTTAATTATTTTTATTAAAATTATTTTTAATTACTCTTTAAAAATTGGGAAAAATACCGAAAAAAACCTGAATAACATTCAGCCGAACACTCTACATTATAAAAAACACCTCGATATACATCTGCCTTGGAAAAATTTAGTCACACAGTTGCACCAGCGCCATATACCAAACGTAAAGAATAATCAGAGAAAATTATACAAATGTAAAACAAAGATGTAAAAAAATTTGGAGTTGGAAAATAAAATTTGTAAATTTGCAAGACAATTGGAAATAGAGAAACAGAGTCATTCATTCAGTACAAAAAACCAGAGAAAAGATGTTAAAACTGTTAGGAAAAGCCATATCGAAATTCAAATACTTGATAGCTCTTGCAATCTTCGCCATCTTCATCGTTTTCGTGGGCGATCATTGCTGGCTGAAACGTCTGCAGCAGAAAAACGAGATATCAGAGCTGCAGGACAAGATTACCGCCCTTGACGAGCAATTCGAGGAGGATTCCCTTGCCATCGTGGCATTGGACACGGACATAGACGCTGTCCGTAAGATAGCCCGCGAGCGCTATTACATGAAGAATTCCGGTGAGGACGTCTTTCTGATAAAGGACGAGGAAGAAGAAGAGTAGCCTCCCCTACAGCTCTTAACGAAATCAGAAAGTATTAAGCATTATATACAAATGAATTCCATACTAAAGATAATGGGATATGCGGGTCCGCTGCTGATCGTAGTGAGTGCCGTATTATTTATAATAGCAGGATATCCATTGTGGACATGCATCTTGTTCGCAATGGGTGTTGTGATGCTGACGCTGAACAGATTTATAGGAAATGAGAGTGATTTCGGACGGTCAAGAGACCGGCGGATGCCCATGAACATCCGCCGTCTTTACCGCCAACGCTGCGTAGGCACAGTGGTGCTGTTTCTTTCAGTGGCGATTTTGTTCATGCACGAAGGGTTCTACTATGGGATGTATTTACGCAAAATCAACTGGCTTCTGCCCTTCGTCATATTTGCGGTAATAGAGCTTTACACCGCATTTCGTCTGCCCAATTTAGAGAAAAACACGCCGAGAGGTAAAAATAATGTTTAAAAACTCTAAAAAAACGAGTGTTCATGCATAATATACAAATAAATTTGTGTATATTTGCAAAAGAAATG
>CAMOTI010000071.1 GCA_946625675.1 uncultured Prevotellaceae bacterium
AATAAAGAGAGTAACAATGGCGAACAGAAGCATCGTCTCCATATCGTCCTACAGCCACGAGAAAATACAGTACCTGCTCGACATGGCATGCGAAATGGAGGCTCATCCTAACAGGAAAATACTTGAAGGAAAAGTTGTGGCGACACTTTTCTTCGAACCTTCCACCAGAACCAGGCTCAGCTTCGAGACTGCGGCCAACAGACTGGGAGCCAGGGTCATCGGATTCGCCGACCCTAAAGCCACGAGCTCAACGAAAGGCGAGACGCTCAAGGACACAATCAAGATGGTGTCAAACTATGCCGACGTCATCGTCATGCGTCATAAGCTTGAGGGAGCTGCGCTTTATGCCAGTGAGATGACCGACACACCCATCATCAACGCAGGCGACGGAGCAAACCTACACCCGTCTCAGACCATGCTCGATCTCTACTCAATCTACAAGACACAGGGAACACTCGAAAATCTCAACATATACATGGTGGGAGACCTCAAATACGGCAGGACCGTACACTCCCTTCTCATGTCTCTATCGTCATACAATCCTACGTTCCACTTCATCGCGCCAAAAGAACTCGAGATGCCGCAGGAATACAAGACCTTCTGCCGGCAAAACGGAGTGAAGTTCATCGAGCAGACAGACTTCACCGCTGAGACCATCGCCGACGCAGACATCATATACATGACGAGAGTGCAGCGCGAGCGATTCACAGACCTCATGGAGTACGAACGGGTCAAGGACGCATACATCCTGCGTAAGTCTATGTTAAAGGACTGCAGACCGAACATGAAAATCCTACACCCGCTGCCTCGTGTCAACGAAATCGAGCGAGACATCGACGACTCACCCCACGCGTACTACTTCGAGCAGGCGGGCAACGGGCTCTTCGCCAGAGAGGCGCTCATTTGCGACGTACTGGGCATCACGCTCAACGACCTAAGAAACGACAAAACCATCATCCCATAAATAGCAGCACGACAAAAATGAAACGAAAAGACTTGCTCGTGGCCGCACTCGAAAACGGAACGGTCATCGACCACATACCCACATCAAAGCTCTTCACCGTGGCAAACCTCCTCAAGCTCGACACATTCCCCGAGCCCGTGCTCATCGGAAACAACCTCAGCAGCAACAAAATCGGGAAGAAAGGAATGATCAAAATCTCCAACCGAATGCTCACGGACGACGAAATCAGCCGTCTGGCTGTTGTCTGCCCAAACATTCGCCTTTGCATCATAAGGGACTACGAGGTGGTTGAAAAGAAAGAGGTCATGCTCCCCGACACGCTCGAGAACGTTGTCAAATGCGCAAACCCCGTATGCATATCCAACAACGAGCCCATGCGCTCATTCTTCTATGTCACAGACAAAGACAACGGAATCATGCGATGCCATTATTGCAACAAGGAGCAGAAAATCGAAAAGGCTGAATTCTACAAGCAGCTCGTACTCAACATATAGACCCGCCAGAAAGTAGAGACGCCCATTATGGCGTCTCCTCAGTAAGGAAAGATGCGCCACAGTGCGTCTTCCTGCTCAAAGACTGCGACTGCCGTGGTTGTCTACTATGCAGCAATAGGGTTGCGGTCGCCATTGGCCGACATCCACGTGCACATCCGCATGGGCACAGAAAAACTGAAAACTCAAAACTGAAAAATATGAAATTTGCAGAGCGCTCGCGTCTCAATCTCAGCGAGGTAAACAAAGAAATCTTAGAAAAATGGAGGCAGCTTGATGTCTTCCACAGAAGTATGTCTGAACGCGAAGGATGTCCTTCGTTTATTTTCTATGAAGGACCACCTTCAGCCAACGGACATCCAGGAATCCACCACGTCATGGCAAGAAGCCTCAAGGACACAATATGCCGATACCGCACAATGCAAGGCTACCAGGTAAAGCGAAAAGCAGGATGGGACACACACGGTCTGCCTGTCGAACTGGGAGTCGAGAAAGACCTTGGTATCACGAAGGAGGATATCGGAAAGAAAATATCCATCGAAGAATACAACGAGCACTGCCGCAGGAACGTCATGATGTACACCAACGAGTGGACCGACCTCAGCGAGAAAATGGGATACTGGGTCGACCTCGAACATCCATACATCACATACGAGAACAAATACATCGAAACGCTATGGTGGCTGCTTAAACAACTTTACGACAAGGACCTTCTATACAAAGGATACACCATACAGCCTTACTCCCCGGCAGCGGGCACAGGACTTTCCAGCCATGAGCTCAACCAGCCGGGATGCTACCGCGACGTAAAGGACACGACAGCAACGGCTATATTCAAGGCAATCGACACAAAGCCGGAGATGTGCAACTGGGGTACACCTTGCTTCATCGCATGGACCACAACGCCATGGACTCTCCCATCAAACACGGCCCTCTGTGTCGGACCAAAAATCGACTACGTTTGCCTGCAGACATACAACCCCTACACGGCGGAGAAAATCAGCCTCATCATGGCGGAGGCGCTCGTCAGCGCATACTTCAAGCCGGAAGGCGAGCAGGCACCGATGGACGAGTTCAAGCAAGGAGACAAAATCGTGCCTTACCGCATTGTCGGACACTACAAGGGCAGCGACCTCATCGGAATGAGATATGAGCAGCTCATGCCCTGGATCAAGCCGTGCGAGAAACTCGACGCCAACGCGGCAGAATATATTCAGGATTTCGCTAAGGAGCATCCACAAAACATCTTCTCTGTCGGATCCGACCAGTTCGTCGAAATGAGCGAGGCTGCATTCAGAGTCATACCGGGCGATTATGTCACTACCGACGACGGTACGGGAATCGTGCATATCGCGCTCACATTCGGTGCCGACGACCAGAGGGTCGGAAGGGCCGCGGGCGTACCATCGCTTTTCCTCATCAACAAGGCAGGAGAAACTCGGCCTATGGTCGACCTCACTGGTAAGTACTACCTTATTGATGAGCTGGCTGACAACTTCGTCGCAGCATGTGTAGACAAGGAACTATACGCCAACCATGCTGGAGATTACGTAAAGAATGCATATGCGCCGGAATTCAACAAGGACGGAAAATACGACGAGAAAGCAGCAAGCAAGGCAGAAGACCTCAACATCGTGCTATGCATGGAGATGAAGAAGGCGGGAACGGCTCTGAGAATCGAGAAGCATGTGCACAACTACCCGCACTGCTGGAGGACTGACAAGCCCGTTCTTTACTATCCGCTCGATTCCTGGTTCATTCGTTCAACGGCCCTCAAAGACCGTATGTTCGAACTCAACAAGACCATCAACTGGAAGCCGGAAAGCACCGGAACAGGACGATTCGGCAACTGGCTCGAGAATCTCAACGACTGGAACCTCAGCAGGTCAAGATACTGGGGAACGCCGCTCCCGGTTTGGAGAAACAAAGACACGAAGGAGCAAATATGCATCGGAAGTGTAGAGGAACTCTACAACGAAATCGAGAAAAGCGTGGCTGCGGGAGTCATGAAGTCCAATCCGCTCAAGGACAAAGGATTCGTTCCGGGAGACATGAGCGAGGAAAACTACCACCGCATCGACCTGCACCGTCCTTATGTCGACAACATACTGCTCGTTTCGCCTAAGGGAAACGTGCTCACACGCGAGCTCGACCTCATCGACGTATGGTTCGACTCTGGTTCCATGCCTTACGCACAAATCCACTACCCGTTCGAAAACAAGGAGGAGTTCGACAGCGGCAACATCTATCCTGCAGACTTCATCGCGGAGGGCGTTGACCAGACGCGTGGATGGTTCTTCACGCTCCATGCAATTGCCACTATGGTTTTCGATTCCGTGTCGTTCAAGGCGGTCATCTCCAACGGACTCGTACTCGACAAGAATGGGCAGAAAATGTCCAAGCGACTCGGAAATGCCATCGACCCCTTCGACAACATCGAGAAATACGGAACAGACGCAGTAAGATGGTACATGCTCACCAACTCTCAGCCGTGGGACAACCTTAAATACGACGAGGCGGGAGTACAGGAAGTGGGACGTATGTTCTTCGGAAAACTCTTCGAATGTTATAAGTTCTTCGCCATGTACGCTAATGTCGATGGGTTCGCATACAAGGAGCCTGACGTGCCATTCGCACGGAGGCCGGAAATCGACCGGTGGATCCTGTCTGAGCTCAACACGTTGGTGAAGAGCGTCACGGAGGGACTAGACGACTACGAGCCTACGAAAGCAGGAAGACTCATTCAGACTTTCGTGCTCGACAACCTCTCCAACTGGTACGTCAGACTCAACCGCAAGCGTTTCTGGGGAGGAGAGATGGACGAGGACAAGCTCTCTGCCTACCAGACCCTGTACACGTGCCTCGAGACTGTGGCGAAGCTCATTGCGCCGTTCGCACCGTTCTTCGCCGACATGCTCTTCAACGACCTCAACAGCGTCACAGCACGCGAAAACACAGAATCTGTACACCTCGCCGCATTCCCTAAGCCTGACGGAAATGTCGACAAGGAGCTGGAACTCCGCATGGAGATGGCGCAGACCATCACCTCCATGGTGCTCTCTCTGCGAAAGAAGGAGCAGATTGTCGTCAAGCAGCCGCTACAGAAGCTGGCCATACCGACGGCCGACCAGCAGACAAGGGAGAGAATCGACCAGGTGCGTCAGCTCATCCTCGACGAGGTCAACGTCAAAGAGCTCGAATTCGTGGGCGACGGCGACGGACTGCTCGTCAAGAAGGTGAAGTGCAACTTCAGGGTCATGGGTAAGAAGTTCGGAAAGCAGATGAAAAGTGTCAGCGCGGCTGTCAGCGACATGACTCAGCAGCAAATAGGACAGCTGGAGAAGGAAGGTTCTATCAAGCTATTGGTCGACGGGGCCGAGGCGATCATAGAAGCTGACGACGTCGAAATCATCAGCGAGGACATGCCGGGATGGACCGTGGCAAACGAGGGTGCACTCACAGTAGCGCTCGACATCGACATCACACCGGAACTCAAGAAAGAGTTCATCGCCCGCGAGGTCATCAAGCGAATTCAGACCATACGTAAGGAGTCGGGATTCAACATCACCGACAGGGTCAACGTCACCATCTCCGACACTCCTGAAATCACCGACGCGGTCAACAACCACGCTGACTTCATCGCAAGCCAGGTGCTTGCCAAAGGCATCACATTCGGAGTTGCTGACGGGGCTCAGGAAATCGAGATCGACGGGGTGAAGGCGCTCATCAAGGTAGAAAAAGCATAAGCCGGTTATGACCAGGAAAAAGAAGCAACTCTTGATTGCCACGCTGCTGATCGTGGCTGTGCTTATCATCGACCAGACGATCAAGATTGCGGTCAAGACGTCCATGTACACGGGCGAGCGAATCGAAATCTTCAGCTGGTTCAAGCTGCTCTTCATCGAGAACAACGGAATGGCGTTCGGATGGGAACTGGGAGGAAAATATTTCCTCACCAGTTTCCGTATCATCGCCGTATCGCTCATCGGTTGGTTCATCGTACGAACGGTCAAGAAAGGGGCGCCAACGGGATTCATCGTCTGCCTCGCACTCGTTCTGGCTGGAGCCGCCGGGAACATCATCGACTGCCTGTTCTACGGAATCATATTCGACGCACCGGCACCGCCTGAAGTGGCGCAGTTTGTCAGTCCCGGACAGGGATATTCCAGCATCATGCTCGGAAGGGTGGTTGATATGTTCTACTTTCCACTCGCTGAATGGGAAATGCCAGACTGGGGATGGGCTAACGGACTCCCGCTCATTCCGGAAGCTGGTGAGCACTGCGTATTTTTCTCGGCCATCTTCAACTTCGCTGACGCGGTCATCAGCTGCTCCATCGTAGCTCTCTTCATCTTCTACCACAAACGGCTCTCCCTCGCGTTGGCATCCGACAAGGAAGCAAAAGAAGAATCCCCGGAAGAGAAGCCTGCTGAAGAACAATCCGTCTAATGCAGGGAGAAAGAATCCGTCTAATGTAAGGACTTACTTTATGTATGTCCGTCCAGTCCCCCTAAATCATAAATCCTTAAATTACAGAATTCCCCCTCATGCGTTTCTCCTTAATCATATACCTTTTGCTTTCCGTCATGCTCCTGGCATGCGACGGACGGCCGTCTGGCGTACCGTCAAAAGGCAAGATGAAACGCATTCTCTACGACTACCACAAGGCTCAGGCCATGGTTGGCACCACCGACCAGGGCGAGTACATCAACAGCGAGAAACTCATCCTCTCTGTTCTCGACAAGCATGGCATCGACTCCGAGATGTTCGACTCTGCAATGGTTTGGTACTGCGAGAACCCCGAGCAGCTCCGTTCCATCTATCAGGACATCGAGAAGCAGCTCAAGGCAGAAGACGAGGAACTCCAGGCCAAGGTCGGCAGTTCTGAGATGACATCCATCTACAGTGAGGGCGACACCACCAACATCTGGACGGGCGCATCGCTCATCGTGCTGAGGCCACAACCCCTACTATGCCTTGAGCGGTTCACACTCAAGGCAGACACCAGCTACCGGCCATCCGACCACTTCATTCTCAACGCAGACGTCAAGTTCATAAAAGAAGACCGAAGCGCCAGCTCAACCCTCTACATGGCTCTCACCCTGCGCAATAAAGAAGGAAAAACATACAGCCAAGTGCTCCAGCCTCGCGGAAGCAGCATTCAGCGGATTGACATTTCTCAGGAGTCTGAACAGCCCATCACCGACATCAGCGGGTTCTTCTACTACAAGAGCGACCAGTCCACGACCAAGAGCATGTGTGTCATCAATGGCATCTCGCTCATCCGTATGCACGTCAAGGAGGCAGCAGACTCACTCAATGTCGACTCACTCAACACAGACTCACTCAACGCCGACTCACTCATCCCTGAAGCACAGCGTCAGCAGGACGACACGCCGACCATTCCGTCGGTACAGCTCTCCGACAGTGCTCCGTCCGGATCCACCATACAGCCACGCAAGCCCGTCGACCGTAAGAACGAAGTCAAGGACATCAAAATCCGCAGGGCTCCCGACGTCAAGCCGGCAGCTCCCGTCCAGCGGCGTCAGTCCATCCAGCAAGGACGGCAGACACAGCCACAGCGTCAGGCACAGCCCCGGCGCCCTCAACCAGGCCGGAACTCCCGCCGACAGTAAAGACATCCATAAATGGTGTCTCCTGTCATGCCTGTAGGAACTTGCTCAGCTGTGTCCTCTAATATAGATCATGTGATTGCCCAAGTTGTCTCCTATGCCGCAACATTGTTGCGGCCATCAATCCCAGCCATCAATCTCGGCCATTCATGCCCCTGTCCGTATGGCCAAGGATATCCAAATAAATCGTAAATTACATATTCCCCTCATGTCCACCCCAACTCTCCGTCGTGTAGCGGCCAACTACCTCATCATCAACGGTTGTCGTCTCATCAACCACGTCGTCGAGCTGATTAATGGTCAACTCGTCAACTACTACCCTCTCCAAGGAGAAATTCCCATGACCGAATGGCTCGGTGGCACAATCACCATCACCGACAACCGCGCTTACCACAACGGTAAGCCTTTATAGGCAGGTTCTAAAAATATCCCCCATCGTATTGCAGCCTACGCTGTACCCCCCTGTCCGATTGAAGCCATAATCCTATTGAGGCTATCAATCCCATTGAAGTCATTCATTCCATTGAAGTCATTCATTCCACTGCCAGTCGAGTGGCGAGCGGTATCAACGCGAGCAAGCCAAGTTTCACCTACGTAGCTGACATACGACGAACTCTGAGCATACCACCGCCGTGGCAACGGCAACGTTCAGGGAGTCGGCACCGTTGTCGGCACCGTTGAAATTAGGGATGGTGATCCGACGGTTGACACAACGGGCAACGGCATCACTGATGCCCTTTCCCTCGTTCCCCATCACGATGACGCCATAGGGAGAGAGCTGGCTGGAGTAGATGTTGTCGCCGTCAAGGAAAGTGCCATACACCGGTACAGCTGACTGAAGGGAGGAGAGGAAGGCGGGGAGGTCGACATCCTGACAAACGTCCACCCTGGCCAGACTACCCATGGTGGCCTGCACCACTTTAGGGCTGAACACGTCGGCAGTAGCCTGAGAACAGACGACGGCGCTGATGCCAAACCAGTCAGCCAGACGGATGATGGTGCCCACATTGCCAGGATTCTGAACACAATCCAGTGCCAGACACAGGCCTTTGCCACTGTCAGCATCTGAGGCGCAATCCCCAATAAGCGAACGGACAACAGACTCGTCGGCTGGATCTGGCATATCGAAAAGTGCCAACACCTGCTGGGGATGCTCCTGGAAACTAAGTTTGCGAAGTTCGTCGGAGCTGACCACGTCGGTATCCACACCTGATGGAATGGACGACAAGCACGGCTCCCACTCTGGAGTACAGCAGACGTAACGACAGGAGAACCGGCCCAGC
The DNA here is from genome assembly GCA_946625675.1 of uncultured Prevotellaceae bacterium. Lineage (GTDB taxonomy): Bacteria > Bacteroidota > Bacteroidia > Bacteroidales > Bacteroidaceae > UBA3839. Next base: position 8,372 of record CAMOTI010000071.1, read on the forward strand.
AAGTCGCCTACTACCTTTGGGCCTTCAGCCACGAACAGACCGTTCGTCTGTCGGTACTTACGGTGCTCCAACGACCGCACCAGCTTTATCTTGTTCTTTGTTAACACGGTAACGAAAAATATTTACTGTTTATTTTTTAGTGATTCATCATTGCAAAGGTAAAAAGATTTTGCATAACGACAAAGGATTTTGCTTTTTTTTAGTTTCATAAGGCGTTTTTCAGCTTTTTGTTGTAACTTTGCACCAGAATGCGAAACAGACTCACACATATTATCACGATGATGCTGGCCATAGTGCTGCTGGCAGCTTGCTCCATCGACAAGTATATTCCTGACGACGGATTCTACCTGAAGAAGGTGAACGTAGTCTCCGACAACGAGGAGGCCACAAAAGGACTGTCGCTAAGCGGATACGTGAAACAGAGCCCCAACACAAAGTGGTTCGGAATCAAGGTGCCCATGAGAATATACTGCTCAACCAAGCCGGGCAGCACAGGAAAAGGAACACGAATCCTGCGCAACATCGGCGAGCCGCCTGCCATCATCGACACGACGAAAGTCAACGCCACCATCGCTGACATGACGCAGGTGATGAGCAATGCCGGATATATCCAATGCAAGGTGGACACAACGATGCAGGTGGACAGGAAACGGACGGTGCTCACATACCACGTCAGCCCAGGAGCATGCTACCGCGTCGGGGCCATCAGGAGGGAGGTGCAGGACTCTCTGCTGTCCACTTTCATTAACGGGGAGGACACAACGAAAAGCCTGCTGCGCTCTGGGATGGCGCTCGACATCAACGTGCTCAACGACGAACGGAAGCGTATCACTAAGGCTCTGCGTAACAGCGGATACTACAAGTTTAACAAAGAATACATCACGTTCACTGCCGACACGCTCATAGGTAGCAAAGTGGTGGACCTGACGATGAACGTGGCACTCCACATAGAGAACGCGCAGGCTGAACTGGAGCCGCATCCAAAGTTCGACGTGAACAACATCACATACCTCGTCGACATGAACTCAGAAGGAAGCCCCGACACAATATGGCACGATGGCAGCAGGATTGTGTACAAGGACAAGCTCAGGTTCCGGCCTTCCCTGCTCACGAGCAACACCGCTTTCATCAAAGGGCGGACATACAAAGACGAAGAGCAAAGCCAGACATACAACAATTTCGTGCGGCTGGGCGCCATCGCATACTCCAACATACGGCTACGGCCCTCGGAAGATAACGACAGCATTGACTGCGACATCATTCTAAACCACGCACTTCCCCAGTCCATCAGCTTCGACATCGAAGGAACCAACACGGCTGGTGACCTCGGGGCAGCACTTTCCACTACCTACCAGCACCGCAACCTCTTCAAAGGAAGCGAGTCCTTCTCTCTCAAACTGCGTGGAGCATACGAGGCCATCACAGGACTGGAGGGTTACGAGGGCAACAGCTACAAGGAGTTTGGAGGAGAGGCCAGGCTGGGATTCCCTGGCTTCCTTCTCCCATACATCAGCAAACGATTCGGAGCCATGCACAAGGCGACATCTGAAATCTCAGTTCAGTACAACTACCAGGACCGTCCGGAGTTCAACCGACGTGTGATGACTGCTGCATGGAGATACAGATGGCAGAGTCTCAACCAGCATTTCCAAAACCGATTCGACCTGCTGGAGGTGAACTACATCAACATGCCCTGGATCTCATCCACTTTCAGGGAACAATACCTCGACTCCATCGGAAAACAGAACGCAATCCTCAGATACAACTACGAGAACCTGCTCATCACAAAACTCGGGTTCAACTTCATATACAATTCTCTCGGCACGTCGATGATCTCAACATACGGCAAGAACGCGCTGGTAGTGAGAGGAAACATCGAGACGTCGGGCAACCTGCTCAACGCATACACCAGCATATTCGGGGGACACCAAGACAACCAGGGACACCGAACTTTCTGCGGTATTGCATACGCACAGTATGTGAGAGGGGACTTCGACATATCAAAGAGCGTAGTCATCGACCACAACAACTCGTTCGCCATGCACCTCGGAGTCGGGGTGGCGGTGCCGTACGGAAACACGGACGTGCTGCCATTCGAGAAACGCTACTTCGCCGGAGGTGCGAACAGCGTCAGAGGATGGTCGGTGCGGTCGCTCGGACCAGGAGGATACAACAGGCACGACAACGCCATCAACTTCATCAACCAAAGCGGAGACATCAAGCTGGACATGAGCTTGGAATGGCGAACATTCCTTTTCTGGAAAATCAACGGGGCAATTTTTATCGACGGTGGTAACATCTGGACAATCAGGCGATATGCAGACCAGCCTGACGGGGAGTTCCGATTCGACAAGTTTCTCAGTCAAATCGCTTTCAGCTATGGACTCGGACTGCGACTTTCGCTCGACTTCTTCACACTGCGATTTGACGCGGGAATGAAAGCCATAGACCCCGCATACCACGGAAAAGACCACTATCCACTGCTGCACCCCGACTTCGGGCGCGACTTCACATTCCACTTCGCTGTGGGACTGCCTTTCTGATCTTGCAGAATAGGCCTCGTTTCCAATGAATACGAGAAGGAAAGAAGACGAAATACGAGACCTGTACCTGCAAACGGGCGTTTTTAAGAAGAAAAATCACACACTGAAGACTTTTAGCGACTTTTTTTCTTTGTCATACAAAACCTTTTTAGTAACTTTGCCAAACAACACCATATAATTATCAGAGAACCAACAATGAGAAAAGTCATCATCA
>CAMOTI010000072.1 GCA_946625675.1 uncultured Prevotellaceae bacterium
TACCTTAGCTGTATCATTTCTAAGGAATGATATATTACCCTCTCTAAGGAGGTGTAAAAGTGTCAACGAACTACTGATATACGATAATTACCCAAGAGCATAGTATCAATTGGGGAGTCTGCTTTCGCCGATTGTTCAAGTCTGCAAGATGTATACTGTCTTTGCTCAGAGTTTCCTAATTGTTCGAAAAAAATTTTAGATAATTCTTATGTACAATATGCCATATTGCATGTACCGACAGAATCTATTGTTAAATACAGAGCATGGGGGTTCGGTTCTATTGTCCCATTAACAGATGAAGACTACGTAGAGAAGATATGTAAAACGCCAACAATCAACTATTCTAATGGTAAAATATCATATAGTTGCGACACCGAAGGTGTAACATTTATTTCTGAGATCACCTGCGATGACATACAAACTTTTGAATCTTCCGAGATTAATTTGAATTTCACATATACAGTCAGCGTGTATGCAACAAAATTAGGATATATAAATTCTCCTACAGCATACAAAACGCTTCAAATATCGGCAAATAATGAAGATGGCTCAATGCTTGGTGATGTCAATAAAGATGGCAACGTGGACATCTCTGACATCGTGTCCATAATCAGCATTATTGACAAGCAATAACAGCCCACAAACTCACAGCATAGAAATTAAAAGATCGGAGCGGCGGCAGGGTGTGTAATTGAACATTCGGCCGTCATTCCAATTTCTTTCCCTAACCCAACTTTGGCGCGGCCTACGTTCTTGTCATCAACCTGAACGCGAGTCATTCCAATTTCTTTCCCTAACCCAACTTTGGCCCCATTTCGCTGATTTCGTTAATAAACCAGCGGAATCTTGTTTTTATTCTTATCTTTCCGCTTACTTTCTCACGAAAAAGATTTTTTTGGCGTAATTGAAAATAATGCAATTAACCTTGTGGCTGGTATTTCCGGGTAAAAAAGCAATGAAACTGAAAACTTCATTAGAAAAAAGCATAAAAGGAGTTAAAAGTCGCTGGAAAAACGACATCAAATTTTGTAAAAGTCATTAAAAAACAGTCCTTACGACTTTGCTGAATAAGTCGTAAGGACTATTTAACATCACCAATCAGTAAATACACTATTCACTTCTTAGAATCTTGTCACTATTCACTTTTCACTTAAAAGTTCTCATCCTACTTCATGTTCTTCATCTTGGCGAACACACCCTCTATCTGGCTGCCGGACTCCTCCAGATACTTGTAGTATTTCACGGTGAACTCCTCAGCAGAAAGGACAGAACCGTCCTCGTCGTAGCACTTGCCGTTCTCACCCTCTACCATGGCAGGTTTGCCGTTCTTATGATAGAGAATGCCCTCGTAGGACTTCCCGTCCTTGAACTTCATCACGTAGGTCTTGCCGTCCTCCGACCAAATCTCGCCTGTAAACGGCTTGCCGTCCTTCACGGCGCGCACACGGTCGCTGCCAGCCGTCACCTCCACACCGTCACTGTTTGCTGCAGATGAGTCTGCAACTGCCACAGACTCAACGCCAGTACTGTCGGCAGCTACTTCATTGCCTGCCGACTTCTTGCCTTGCTCACAACCAGTCAGCATCATCGCACCCGCCAACGCGAGCACACCAAAAATTGATTTTGTTCTCATTTCATTTTGATTTTTAGATTGATGATGCAAAATTACGAAATCTTCACTGCTCTGCAAAACAAACCATCGTTTTTTTCTGCCCTCATCCCCTATCCTACACAAAAACAAGGCGAAAATTTTGACAAATCGTAAAAAAAACATAAATTTGCAAGTAAGAACCTCAATAATACTAACTAAAGAACGACTGATATGAAATCACTCACTTACTTCTTCACTGCAGTGCTGCTGGCACTCACGCTCACAGCATGCCCCGAAAAGAAAGAGACAACGGCATCCGACACCACAGCCGATACGCTCAACATCCCGCCTTGCAAGGTCACCACACCGCCCGACTCACTACATCTCGACCCTTTCTACAAGAAATATGTCGACGTGAACGGACTGCCACTCATCTCCTCATCGAGGGTGCCAGACTCCGCTTTCGTGGCAGCACACCGAACGCTCTATGCCATGACCTGCATGCTCGACCCACAGATTCTCGACACCATGATCAAGTCCGACGCACGGGTGGCAATCATGGCAAGGTATGAAGGAACCACGGACCTGCCTGAACACCACTACCTCGTCAACGACACAGCACTCAACTGGGACGTACGCGCACGAGGGTTAGGAGGAACGGTGGAAGAGCCGCTCACCAGCTGCGCGGAAGAGAACATACTCGCCTATCAGATTGACAAATACCATGCTGAGGACATTCTCGTACACGAGTTCTCACACGCCATACACTGCATCGGAATCATACAGGTGCAGCCTGACTTCAATAAACGACTCCAGGCGCTCTACGACAAGGCCATGAAGAGCGGAATCATCGACAACACCTACCGTACGTCCACCATCGAGGAATACTGGGCGGAGGCAGTGCAGGACTGGTTCAACGTCAACGCAGAGATGGAAAAACCCGACGGAAAGCACAACTGGTGCAACACACGCGAGGAGCTCAAGCAGCTCGACCCTGAACTCTATGCACTTCTCGCAGAGTTCTTCCCGGAGACCAACCTGCAGATCAGCAAACACAAATGCGAGAACATCTACGGGAAGAACGGACCATATTAACTAAGTACAAAAAAAGCATAAAAAGAGGTAAAAGTCGCTGGAAAAACGACATCAACTTATGCAAAAGTCGCTGAAAAAAGTCCTTACGACTCTCCTAAGGAAGTCGTAAGGACTTTTAGCATCACCAATCAGTAAATAAACTTTCCACTATTCACTTTCCATCTACCGCTTCACCCTCAGCGTCTTCAGGTCCTCGCTTCGTGAACTCGTTCCGTACATCACCTCAAACTCTCCGTCCTTCTCATGAACCGTGTTCGTCTGAGGATCGAAGAATGCGAAGGCTTTTGCTGGCAGTTCGATACGTGCCTCTGCGGTCTGGCCGGCCTTCACGTCCACACGGGCAAATCCACGAAGCGACTTCAGCGGGCCGTCGCTGTCTGAGAGGTCGCGGATATATACCTGCACCACCTCCGTTCCGTCCCGCTTGCCTGTGTTGCTGACAGGAACCGTCAGTGAATAGCCGTCGCCTTTCTTGTCCAGCCGTCCCTCTCCTACGGAGAACTGCGTGTAGCTCAGTCCGTAGCCGAAAGCGAACAGCGGGTCGTCGAAATAGCGGTAGGTACGCCCGCGCATCGAATAGTCCTCATAGTCTGGCAGCTGGTCGCTGCGCTTATAGAAGGTGACGGGCAGCTTGCCGCTGGGGTTGACATCGCCGAAGAGCACGTCGGCAACGGCCGTTCCGCCTTCCTGGCCGGGATACCACACCTGCAGGATAGCGTCGCAGCTCAGCGTCTCCGGCTCAAAGGCGATGGCGGAGCCAGAGCAGTTCACGAATATCACGGTCTTGCCGGCTGACTTCAGTGCCCATAGGAAATCACGCTGCACCTTCGGCAACTCGATATGCGTGCGGTCGCCACCCTTGAATCCGTCAATCTCCACTGGCATCTCCTCGCCTTCCAGACCGGCCGAAATACCACCCACGAACACCACCGTTTTGACGTCGTCGAGCTGCTGGATGAGATTGCCATAATTTATCGGTTGCTCCTTCGCGATGTTGATCTTCATGCTTGCACCCCAGGTCTTCACATGAGCGAAGCGGACCTCAATCTTGTAGCTCCTGCCTGCCTCGGCCATGAAAGCGGTGCGGGTGGGAGTGGTACGCCATGTGTGCTCCTTCACCTTCTCCT
>CAMOTI010000073.1 GCA_946625675.1 uncultured Prevotellaceae bacterium
CGGAAAGGTCTATTTCCCAAGACTGGTGGTTCCGATTGCGACGGTGCTCTCCAACCTCCTGAGGTTCTCCATCCAGCTGCTGCTGTTCACGGGAATTTACGTCTTCTATCTGATGAAAGGAGCTGGAGTAAGCCCCACACCACACTTGCTGCTGCTGCCCATCCTGATTCTCATGTTGGCCGGACTGGGACTCGGCTTCGGAATCCTGGTGTCGTCAATGACAACAAAATACCGCGACCTGAAAGTGCTCTTCACGTTTGTCGTCCATCTGTGGATGTACGCCACACCCATCGTCTATCCGCTGAGCATCGTGGAAGACGAGAGACTCCTCCGACTCATTCAGCTCAACCCGATGACATCCATCATTGAGACCTTCAAATATTCCACGCTCGGAGAAGGAAGATTCAGCTGGCAATGGCTGGGTTACAGCATGATGTTCATGCTCCTTCTGCTCGGACTGAGCATTGTCATATTCAATAAGGTACAACGGAATTTCATGGACACAGTATAAAATTCGCCAGAGATGAAAGCAATAGAGTTTGAAGGCATAAGCAAGCAGTACCGTCTGGGGCAGTTGTCCACTGGAACACTGAGCCATGACCTGAACCGATGGTGGACCACTCATATCCTGCGGAAAGAGGACCCATACCTGAAAATCGGCGAGGTCAATGTCCGCTCACGTAAAGGCACAAGCGACTATGTGTGGGCACTCAAGGACATCAATTTCACAGTTGAGGAAGGCGAGGTGGTCGGCATCATCGGTAAGAACGGCGCAGGGAAAAGCACGTTGCTGAAATTGCTCTCACGGGTGACAAGTCCTACTACCGGAGTAATCAGAGCCAGAGGGCGGGTGGCCTCACTGCTCGAAGTCGGAACGGGGTTCCACAATGAGATGACAGGACGGGAGAACATCTTCCTGAACGGAGCGATTCTGGGCATGTCGAAATCGGAGATTCGCAAGAAATTCGACGAGATCGTATCCTTCTCAGGCTGCGAACGCTATATCGACACCCCTGTAAAGCGTTATTCGTCGGGTATGCGGGTAAGGCTGGGGTTTGCCATAGCGGCATATCTTGAGCCCGACATTCTCGTCGTTGACGAAGTGCTGGCGGTAGGCGACATCGAGTTCCAGAAGAAAGCGATCGGCAAGATCCAGGACGTGTCGTGCAGCGAGGGACGCACGGTCTTGTTTGTGAGCCACAACATGTCGAGCATCCGTTCCCTTTGTTCACGTGGCGTCGTCTTGTCGGACGGACAGGTCAGCTATATCGGCAACATCGACTCTGCCATTGACACATATATGCGGACAACGTTCGACTGCTGTCAGGATGTTATTGTAGGCAAGATGCCGCGGACGGGTAAATGCACGGGTAAAATCCGGTTTGAGGGTATCGCATTCCTCGACCGAGAGAACAGGCCGGCATTCGCTTGCTGCGGCAAGTTTCTCCGTATCCGCATGAAGATATCCGTGAGCGAATTTGTTCCGGACTGCCGTCTTTCCATAGACCTGTACAGCATGTACGGCAACATCCTGATGACGTTCCCGTCCTTTCAGGTCCATGATGTCATACCGATTGCAGCCGGTGTCTATTATGCAGACCTGGACATTGACCGGCTGCCACTGACAATCGGGAGTTACCGCCTGTCGCTTTGGAGCGGCAACGACCGCGTGACCTCCGACTACATAGACCGTCTTATCGTGATGGAGGTGACGGAAGACGACTATTTCGGAACCGGGCGTGTGGTCGAGGCGCATCAGAGAGGAAAAGTCGTGTTCTGCGACTACAAATGGGAGATAAACGACAGCGACGAAAAACAAAGCCTATGAGAGTATTGTTTATAAGCCATGAGGCATCGATGACCGGTGCGCCCCTCGTCCTTTTGCAGGAGCTGCAATATCTGCACAGCCACTGTGAGGACATCGAGCCGGAATTACTGATCATGAGGGACGGGCCGCTGCACGAGGCTTTCTCCCGCATCTGCAAGGTGCGTGTCGGCAGCATGTCGCTCATCCATAGAATCAAGCGCGCCTTTTTCTCCACCTTTCTTCAGCGTAAGTCTACGCACGATTACACGAAAGGCTACCGCCGCAGACAGTTCGACTGTGTGTATGCCAACACTTTCGGCATGGCGCAGGTAGCCAACCAGTTTAAGAGAAGATGGGGAATCCCTGTGGTTCTCCACGTGCATGAGGCCGAATGTCTGACTCATCAGTCGAAGATGGACGTGGAAGAGCTCAGCCTGGTGGACCGCTTCATCTGCGTGAGCGAACTGTCGAGACGCAACCTGACTGACAATTACGGCTTTCCGTCAGAGAAAATCTGCGTGCAGTATCCTTTGTCGTACTGGGGCTACCAACTTCTGGAAGACAAAAAGTCCGTCAGACCAGAATCCTCAAATAATGGAAACGTGACGGTAGGGTTGCTATGCAGCAATGAGACCTGGTATAAATCAACCTTCCTGCTGCCTCTGCTCCTAAGGCAGTATTACCATAAATATCCAGATTCACCGATCCGCTTCATGTTGGTGGGTGAGCTCGATGATTCCACCCGTTATAAGCTTGGGTATGACCTGAGAAAAAACGGAGTCGCAGACAGAATCGAAATCACAGGCGAGGTCAGTAATCCCATGGACTATCATCGGATGTTTGACATCTATCTGCTGTTCTCCAGGGAGGACAGCTTCTCCCTTTCCGCCCAGGAGGCAGCCCTCACGCACACACCGGTCGTCGGATTCGAGGGAGCCACAGGGGCATGCGAATGGATCAAGAAGGGAGGAGGTATAATCGTACCTTACATGGACTTAGATGCGCTATGCGAGGCAATCCACCGGCTGTCCTCCGACCCTCGACTTCGCGAACAGACTGGGGACCGAGCCTTTGAAATCATATGTGAATTATATGAGGAGGAGTCTAAGATTCCACAGGTGGTGAGCACCATCCGTCAATTCAGCGGCACTCGCCAGGCATCTTGCCCTTAGTCGGCACTTCGAGCAAACATCTATTCCTATCGCACATAAAAGGATGATTCATGTTAGTATCCGTATTAGTACCGTTTTTTAATGTGGAAGACTTTATCGAGCGTTGCGCAAAAAGTCTTTTTGAACAGACATATCCACATCTGGAATATGTCTTCGTTGACGATTGCAGTACGGACAGAAGTATGAACAAGCTTCGCGAGGTGGCAAGCAGATACCCGGGAAAAGCGGACAGCATCCATTATGTACGAAACGGAAAGAACCTGGGGCTTGCATGCTGCCGCAACATCGCGATGTCACACGCCACTGGAGAATTTGTGAGCATCGTCGACGCAGACGACTGGACTGAGCCCCACATGATAGAGAGAATGGTGGAGAGGCAGAAGGAAACCGATGCCGACATCGTGAGCGTGGACACCTTCATCCACCGGCAAAAAGGCTCTTCAGAGCTGAAGCAAGAAGTATTCCAGGAGGAGCAGGAGCGGAAACTGTATTACATCGGGCACATACCATGTTTCAGACTCACTATCTGGGGCAGGCTTATCCGGCGATCCTTGTTCACGGAAAACAACATAAAGACTATCAATGGATTCAATTATGCAGAGGACAAACTAACCATCACACTGTTGATGTATTACGCGAAGACTGTCTCGAATGTGACAACACCGCTATATCATTATAACCGCATGAACGAGAAGTCATATGTCGGTAAAATAGAGAAATATGGTTTCTCACACGCGATTTTTCAGGAGGAGAAAGGAAACCTGCTCGCCTTGGAGCATTTTTTTGCTGATAAAGAGCACGAATACTATGAAGAATCTCTCAGATGCAACATCAATTACTTCCTCAACAAACTAAGATGGGCATTGCTGCACTCGTCTGAGATGGTCTATGAAGAATGTGTGAACTACCTGTACCGCAACCCCGCCGTGAGTCATCTCCTGCCTGCTTCCTCTAAAGAGAAAGCACGGAAAATCTTGTGTTCACATCTCGGCTGTCGGCACGTGGCATCGTTGCAGAAACTCGTCAGACGGATAAAGAGGTTAAAGTTTTGGTAGTGAGAAGGGGGGCTTCCACATGAAATCATTCGGATAACCGGCATAGGTGCTGAACGTATGTTTCGGACACAGCCCCTGCCCCAGCCCACCATCCGCCATTGAGGAAGCACAGGTGGATGGAGCGGGAAAATCAAGACATGGTGAAGAAATAATACGGATTGTCGTCAGCTCCCTGCATCTGAGATCTGAGCAGCTGGGTCAGCTCAGGGTTCAGCACAAACCCGAACCTGCTCATATAGGCTGCCACATCGTCGTCCTGACGAGGCTCACAGCCAGGATTGTCATCATCATCCAGCACATCAGTCCAGCTAATCAAAAGATAGCGGGCGGAAAGCTTCCTGAGATTACCCACGGCTGCGTCACGGCGGTCTGCAGGTATGTAAGGCAGCACATCACGGCATATCACCATATCGGCAGGACTGACGCTTTCCAGACGGTCGGTCAGGTCTGCGCAGACGCATGGATCATCTCCCTCATCAAGCAGGTGCGCCGACAACTCGGGGGTGAAGGGGTTGGCATCAAAACCAGTAACATGCAGTCCTTTCTCTCTCAGAACTGCCACATATATGCCCGAACCGCATCCGGCATCGACAACGGTCCGGATCCCAAGCTGCAGGCAAAGGCGACTGACACCCTCTGCAAAGTCGCTGCTATAACCATATTTCAGATAGCCGTCGTAGTTCCAACCGCCCGTCGACATCACCTCCAACGGCTTGTCTGGACTAACCAAATACCGGTCCATCAGGGACACCAACGCATCACTGATTCCTTTGACAAACTTTCGGGCGAACAGGCAGTCGTTCTCAATCAGCAGTCTGAAATGCTCCAGTCCCAAATTGGCAGGACAGTTCCCGTTCTCGTCTTTCCATCGGATGAAACGCTTGTTTACAGGAACGACATGACGGTCTTCCTGAATATTCATCAGCAACGTCTGGAAATAGATCTCATCGGAAGCAAACGTATGTTTCATCGACCTTAAGAAACGCTTATTTTTCAAGGTGTAAGCCAACAAGGATGCTGCCGTCTTACCCTGTAAGGAGAACCACTGAGAGCCGCCATAAAGATGGGTGAACACGGGATACTTGCGACGTATATGCAGCTTATCCTGCAGCCGTCTCAGCCTGTGGTTCCATTTCTTAATCCGGATGGGGTCACGGAAATAGTCGTTGACATGATAATACTGGAGCCTTGAAAACGAGTTGTGGTCCCAGCTCTCATTGGGGAACGGTTCGCAATGAATATAGTCCGTCCCTTGGTTGGCCTTAAAAAAATCAAGAAACCAACGATAGGGACGGGTCGGATAATCCTGCCCGCTGAGCAGATGCAGATAATCTGGGACTCCGTTCTCTAACACCTTCCCAATCATATACAGCTCGCATCTCAACATACTGCGCCCACCCCAGTGAACTGCGTATTCGCGGTATACCCCCTTCACGTTGGGGATGGACCGGACTTCATCCAGAAACTGCTTGCTGACAGTGCTTTTCTTGTCAAAATGGACATAGATGTCGCATTCCGGGCCGAAATAAGAAGTCAGACGAAGCAGATGCTCTGTCTCATGATGCGCTAATATGACTATTGAATGTTTCATGCGTTTGTCTCTTTTTCAATTCTGATAAGGCCGTTTTACCTTCTTGATTACCACAATTCCCAGTCTTTCAGCAAGCGGTTATATTACACATGGAATTTATCTCCTGTAGTCAATCCCGGCACGCTGCGCCTGACGCATCTGCTGGTTGCGGGGGATTTGATAGAGACGGCCGTCTTTACGGAAGGTGGCACCCGTCTGCTTAAAGTGGAACGGGACATCTGCTTTGACGCATTGCTCGCGTATGCTTAGCACCCATTCATAGTCGCACACACGGGCTTCGCGTCCCGACTCACCACCGACCGTCACCTGCTCACACCAGGAGTCCAGACCGCCGTGGAAGTCAATGGATTCTAACAGTGGCTCACAGATAACGGCTTTATGGCGGATGGGCAGGTTTCTGAAGACGGGCAGTCGCTCATCTGTGCGCCGCTGGTTCTCGACCGTGCAGCAGACGGTCACGTTTTCATAGCCGTCGCCCCAGTCCTCGGGCAGACATTGAGCGATACGCTCGGGCCGCTTCGTTACCATATAGAAGCGGAGGTCGCTCCGCCGGCGGATCATCAGCCAAGCCTCCTCGCGCCACTCATCTGCCTCCTCGATGAAGAAATCAGAGGTGAAGCAGGTCCACATGAGCGAACCCGGCGGAACCTTCCAGTTTCCCTGTCGGTCGCGTCGTATGGGCAGGTTGAAGCCGGATGTCTTCGCCACGACATTAGAGTCCTTCTCAAACTCCGCATCGCGCCTGAACACATAGCAATGCAGGCAGCCCTCGCTCTTCTTATGGCAGCCATGCCACAGATTCCACATCTCACTCATATCGCCTTGCAGTTGTAGTCATTCGCATTATGCTATCCCCAGCAACTCAATCTCGAATATCAGCGTTGACCCGCCGGGAATCCCTGGTTGTGAGAACTTGCCATAACCCATCTCCGATGGGATGTAAAGTTCCCATTTGTCGCCGATATGCATCTGCTGGACAGCAACGATCCAGCCTTCAATCAAGTCGCATAGCCGGCAAGCCAACGGCACGCCGCCACGGCTGCTGTCGAACTGCTTTCCGTCGATGGTCTTGCCTGTATAATGGGCTGTTATGATACTGCGTACGGTCGGCTTCTGGCTTGACCGGTTCCCTTCGCCCAGCACTTTGTAGAAGACGCCATTGGGGAGCGCCTTCACGCCTTCCTCTTTTGACTTGGCAACGAGCCAGTCCTTATTCGCTTGTATGTATGCTCTTTTGTCCATATTTTGGTGGTTAAGTTTCCTTTAGAGGAATTTATAGTAAGATAAATAAATTCTTCCATCATCATATTCTTTAACTACTTTCGGCTACATACATCAATTATTGGAAGAGTTCATCTATGCACACCGTTTGCTGAAAGATGCCGCTATGAATGCCATGTTTCAAACCAAAAGTGGTAATCAATGTCATCTGGACATTCTGCCGACGATTAATCATTTGTTGAATAGTCTGTAATCTGCTCCGCAACTTCATCTCATAAGTTTTGTCTACGTCATATTCGCCAACCGAGAACTTCATCTCGCAGAGGTTCACAACCCGGTCCTGACGTTCTAATATCAAATCTATTTGCATGCCTTCTTGCTCTTCCGTACCTCGTAATGTCCATGGAGATGCATCTACTCCAACGCCACTAATACCTAATGCTGATTTCAACTGGGGTAAATGACAAAGGCAGACCTCCTCAAAAGCAATTCCACGCCAACTGTTGATGCCCGGAGCATTTTCATGGCGCTGCCAATAGTCAGCAGGACGCGACGCTCCATCGACAAACCGAAGATAGAACAGGCAGAAATGATCTACGAGACGATAGGCAAGATGCTTGCCGTCGTTTTCAAACGGTTTGTATTTAACGATGAAGTCGCTGGCTTCTAATGTCTTTAGTGCCTTGCTTAGGTCTTTTCCCGTGGGGATGCCGGTGAACTTGGAAATTTCATCTCGGCTATATCCTATGTGGCGTTTTGCCAACAACCGAACTATCGTCTTGAAACGCTCTGGAGATGTGAAAATTGAGTTGAAAAGTCGTTCAAACTCGTTCTGCAATTTAGCCTTGCGCGCAAAGAAGAGATTGTCAATGATTTGGGCCAGGCTCTTGCCTGACTGAAAATAAGACAGATAGTAAGGTATGCCGCCTACGGCCATATATGCCTGCGCTATATCGTAGCGACTCAGCGTTACACCTTGTGACAGGAGCATTTGCTCTGTCTCTTTGAGCGTGAAGGGCGAAAGACGTATCTCTGCCGAGGTGCGGTCATAGAGTCCTCCATAACCATTAATGAGGTTGTCCTCAATCCAAGAGGTGGCACTACCACAGACAATCATCATCAGATTGTCCTGACCGGATCCCCAGCCATTCCAGAAATGCTCAAAAGCACTTACAAAGCCTGAACGTGGCGTGTCCATCCAAGGCATTTCATCAATAAAAACGACCATTCGTTTCTGAGGATCCTGCTCAACGAGAAAATCTCTCAACCACTGGAAAGCTTCCGTCCAGTCCTTCGGCCTGCCGTTTACTGAAGCTCCGCTATAAGCTAAAGTAGATGCAAATGCAGTCAACTGAGCATCCAGCAAGTTGTGGCCTTCTAGTTCTATTGGCGAAATGCCTGTATGATAGAACACGAAATGCTCCTTTAGCAGTTCTCTGACTAAAAAAGTCTTACCCACGCGACGTCTGCCATATACTGCTACCAATTGCGCCTGTCTGCGATTGAAAATCCTAAGCAGTTCAGCCTGTTCAGCCTTTCTTCCGATAATCTCTGCCATAATAACTTAATATATGGATTTGCAGTGGCAAAATTACGAAAACAATCTCATCCAAACAAATTTTCGAACACCTATTTCTCCAAATAAAGTAAAACTACTTTACATTTGGAGAAATAAGGAGCCCCTATTTCTCCAAATGCAAACAAAAACGTGCTGATTTGGAGTTTAAGCACTTCTATCTTTCACACATTACCATCGGTACCATCTGCTTCTGCGCTCTCAAAATCATCATCCACACAATTTTCACCATTCAGATGTACCAGCGTTTCCACGGCAAGGGCAAACAGACCATCTTACGGCCCTGGCTCCATCACAGCCTACTTCGGCTTTGGATTTTTTGCCGATATCCTTTACCACCAAATAGCTTGAGGAGGAGCCAAGCAACAATCCCAACAGCTGAATTAAAGAGCTGTTGGGATCGTTGCTTTTTTATATTTGCTATTATCAATAAAATTCGCCAGGGCTTGGCCGGTTATTTAGAAGTCTGGAAACCTGATTGTTTTCATTGACAAAAACATAATACGATTCTCCTTTGAAAGTAATTCTATAACAATTTCTCCATGTATAGCCATTATAGCCCCACCCTCTTTTCGGGCTCATCTGCCACTGTGATATCAGCTGGCTAGCAATTAGGATGACCCTTATCTGTATATTGATTGCGTTGGTACTCTCTCCATAGAACCGTAGATAACAGTTATTCGTCCAGACACGAAAAAACACGATTTTGTTTAATGGATTAAATAAAATCAAAGAAAAATTTGCCAATCCATTAAATAATTTGTAACTTTGCCACCAATTATAATAAGGACAGAAGATGGATAAGCTTATTTTGAAACAAATTCTACGCGAGAACCAACAGGAAGTTGAGCGTTATGTCGTTGAGCCTCGAAACATTCAGCTTGGCGGATTCCCCTGCAGGGTTCTCGTTGGTGTTCGACGGGCCGGAAAGTCCTATATGCTCTACCACCACATACAAAAGTTACTCTCCGAAGGACATAAGTGGGACGAGATGCTTTATCTGAATTTTGAGGATGAGCGTCTTGACGGCTTTACTGCCTATGACTTCAATCAGCTGTTGGAATGTCATCAAGAGATGTATGGTAAACGCCCGATGCTCTTTCTTGATGAGATTCAAAACATCGATGGTTGGCACAAGTTCGCCCGTCGAATGGCAGACAGCCAGTACATCATATACATCACCGGCTCGAATGCCAAGATGCTCTCTGGCGAGATAAACACCACCCTGGGTGGGAGGTTCCTCACCACCGAGGTTTACCCCTACAGTTTCAAAGAGTACCTTTCTGTTCACAAAGTCCCGACTGACGAATTAGAGCTGTTGACTACCGAAGGTCGTTCCCGTGTGGTTCGTTGTTTTAATGAGTATCTGAACTATGGTGGTCTCCCCGCCGCCGCCCATCTTCCTGCCAAGCGCGATTATCTGAGCAGCGTCTATCAGAAAATCTACATGGGAGACATCATAGCCCGCAACAAGATTACCAATGTGGCAGGAATCCGCGTGTTGGTCAGGAAACTGGCCGAAAGCGTTTGCCGCCCTGTCTCATACAACCGCATCAACAATCTTCTGTCAAGTGTCGGCGGTAAGCTCAGTCTGGCTACCACCATCAAATATGTGGATTATTGTGAAGAAGCCTGGCTGTTGCTTCGACTTCGCAACTATGCCACCAGCCTTGCAGAAAGGGAAAGCAACAGCAAATACTACTTTATTGACCCAGGCATCCTGGGTCTGTTCCTCATTGACAAGGAGACCATGCTCCTGGAAAATCTTATTGCTCTTCACCTGTTCCGTTCATACGGTCATGACCCTGACAACGAGCGTGTTTTCTTCTACAGTGACAAATATGAAGTTGACTTCTATATTCCTGACGAGGAGCTGGCTATCCAAGTAAGCTATTCACTTCGTGATGAAGAGACCCGGGAACGAGAGGTGGAAGCACTCCAGAAACTGCCCAAGAGGCTGTCCTGTAAGCGTCGCATCATAGTAACATTTGATGAGGAGGAATCCATAACTGACTCATTCGGCACCATTGAGGTTATTCCAGCCTGGAAATGGTTGATGGAATAACAGATATTCAATATAGGCAGGTTCTAATAATTAGCTTTAGACTGTGTTTAGACTATTTTTGAGCAGATTTGCTCGCAATCTCGTAGGAGCGTAGCGAGCTACGGTTCAAATCATCAAGCAGCGAGAGCCAT
>CAMOTI010000074.1 GCA_946625675.1 uncultured Prevotellaceae bacterium
CGGAGCGTGCGGCCTACCATCCGCGAATGACTTGGCCATCCGGCCAGGGTGGCAATAAGTCCGTAGGTGGTGACTTTCCCGCAGGGAATCTGGCCGACGATATTCACCACGGCCTCGCGGAACAGTCGCGCCTCTTCGGCATTCATCTTGTCAACATAGTCTTTCATGGTCGGAATTCATAGACGGTGGTGGAACGCCAAGTTTCACCGGGACGGAGCGTGGTGGAAGGAAACTCCAGATGGTTGGGACTGTCGGCCAGGTGCATGGCCTCAAAACAGATGGCAGAGCGGCGGGGATAGGCAATGCCCTGCTTGCCCTTCTGGTTGCCTTTCAGTCCGTTGGCCGTATAGATATGGAGCGCAGGCTCGGTGGTATAGACGAGCATCTGGCGGCCGGCCTCACGGTCGGTGAGCGCGGCTTGCCGCAGGAGTTTTCCTTTGCGGTTTTTCAGGACGAAGGAATGGTCGTAGCCCTTGGTTACGTTCAGCTGTTCGTCGTCCTGGTCTATATCCTGTCCGATGGTTTTAGGCATTCTGAAATCGAAGGGCGTTCCTTTCACCTTGTGGAATCCTCCGTCGAGATTCTTCTGTTTGTCGAAGGTGGCAATCTTCTTGCTGTTCACCGTCAGTTCCTCATGAAGTATGTCTTTTTCGGGATGACCGGAAATATTGAAGAACGAATGGTTGGAGATGTTCAGCACCGTGGGCTTGTCGGTGGTGGCTTCGTAGCTGAGCTTGAGGGCGTTTGCTGCTGTTAAGGTGTAGGTAAGGTTTACCGTGAGGTTGCCCGGGAAGCCTGCTTCGCCGTCGGGCGATAGATAGCGCAGGGTGAGCGATGAGTCCGTCTGGCTCACTACGTCCCATACCACATTGGCAAAGCCAGGCTTGCCGCCGTGCGAGATGTTGCCCTTGCCAAAGCCTTGCAGCTGGTGTTCCTTGCCGTCGAGCACAAAGCGTGCTCCTTTTATCCGTCCGATATACCGGCCCACGGTGGCTCCGAAGTTCTGCTTCAGCGATATGTAGTCGTTGATGTTGTCGAAACCCAGCACCACGTCTTCCATTCCCCGCTTTCCGGGAGCCATCAGCGAGACGAGCCGTGCGCCGAAGTTGGTGATGCAGGCTTCCATGCCGTTCAGATTGGTAATGGTGTAAAGGGCGGTCTGTTTGCCGTTGATGTCTGCCACGAAAGCCTCCGGTGAAAGTCCCGACTTCGTTTGTGCGGCCATAGGCATACCGACAAGCAGCATCAGGATATGGATGATAAAAGTCTTTTTTGCCATAACAGATTGTATTTGTGCGCAAAGATATGGATTTTTCTTGAATAAAGACAAGCGTTTTGGATTTTTATGATTAATTTTGCAGTATCATTTAAGCAGACAGTCATGGAATTATTGAAAGCGCGTATCATGCAGGATGGCAAGTGCTATCCTGGCGGCATCCTGAAAGTGGATAGTTTTATCAATCATCAGATGGACTCCGACCTGATGATGGAGATTGCCAAGGAGTTTATCCGTCTTTTCAAGGATAAACCCATCAACAAGGTGGTTACGATTGAGGCATCGGGAATTGCTCCTGCCATCTTCGTGGGCTACCTGATGCATCTGCCCGTGGTGTTTGTCAAGAAGAAACAGCCCAAGACGATGGACAAGATGCTGGCCACGACGGTTCATTCGTTTACCAAGGACCGCGACTATTCTGTGTGTATCTCGGCGGATTATCTGACGAAAGACGACCACGTGCTGTTTATCGACGACTTCCTTGCATACGGCAATGCCGCCAAGGGCGTGATAGACCTTTGCCAGCAGGCTGGTGCCACCATCGAGGGGATGGGCTTCATCATCGAGAAGGCTTTCCAGCACGGCGGTGATTTCCTCCGTTCGCAGGGAATCAGTTATCAGGCTTTGGCCACGGTGGAAAGCCTAGACAACTGCGAAATCAAGTTGAGAGATTAATATCTTGTGGGAGACATTATCCTCTGTTGATTTAATATACAACGACCTGTTTCCTCAAAATAGTCCCATTAGGGGCCACACCCTCCAATGTGATAAGGTAGCGTTTAGATAAGTCTGAGGCATAGAATTTGATGGATGCTTTGCCGGAGCTGTCGGTGCAGACTTTGGGGTTCCAATAGAGCGTGGTACGGTGGTCTGGTCGGGTAGGGCTGCCGTTTCTTGTGTATTGTGGGGAAAAGAAATTCATCTCTGGTTTCCATCCTTGCTGTTTGATGGTGGCCATAGAGAGTGGTTTGCCGTTGAAATGGTAGGCAGCCTTCAAATGGACTTGTATCAAACCGCAAGCTGGAGCATTCATATCGAAAACCGTCAGGCGTGAGTCGCCACCCTTGAACACCTCTATCGACTCTATGTTGTAGGGCTGTAGCGACATCAGTTCTTCCCAGTCAGAACGAAAATCATCGATGTAGATGACTGGAGGTGCAGCCGAGAGTGTACGAACCAAATGATTGTTTACGGCATAGTTACCATCTGCATCCCGATATGCTTTCACTCCGAAATAACCGAGTAGGATTTCCATCGTGGCATACTTGTTAAGCATTGAATTATCTGCATATAAGGCTTTGTATGGTTCTATTTTCTTTCGGTTCACGGGTTTGTGCAGCCGTTTACCTTCTTTGATCACATCGGGCAGTTCAATATAGTGGTCAATGCTGCCATACATCACTTGCTCTTGAGCCTGTTTTGCAAACCCTTTTGGAAGCGGCATGCGTTGCGTCTTCTCAATGGCTGGTATATGAAGCACAGGGTTATCTAATGGATATATCTCCAATTGGACCAAACGTGTAGAACCATTTTGCCGCATACCTTCCAGCAGGTAGGTTGTACCGTCCGCAAAATCAAGACCCGTCAGTGTGAACCGTGAGCTGTCTCCCAGTTCATATACGCTGCGTTGCCCAGTATCGGGACGCACCAACATCAATTTGGGATGTTTGACCTCATTGAACAGAGTACCTTTCAAACTTCCCGAAATGGTTTGGGACGTCTGGAAATTGTAACGGATATGAGCATATTGTTTTTGCAACATCCGATTGATGGGATATCGGGCCGGAATTTCAGATTGGTGCTGCAGATATTGAACGATGTCAGGTTGCAAGGTGTCACGCTTCACGACATCGTAGTCGGTCACTGAAAGTGAGAAGTTTCCACAAAGTGGAGTGCCATCATCGTTTTTTACATCTATGTTTATTTCAATTGGCTCATTTCGTTCGCCAGTTTTACTTGTGATGCTGATATCTGGATGGCGACCGTTGTTAACAAAAACGGTTCGCTCTGCAAGAACATGTCCAGACTGGCGTTCCAGTAAGACCACGCAGACAATACCCGTTTTCAAGCTGGCTGTCTCTATGCGTAAAGGTTTTGCCGGGATTTGTTCTATTGTAATGATATTCCCGCTGCCATAAACCACACAACAAAGTTGGGCTCTGCTCATCCCTTGGGGAGCCCTGGGGTGAATAAGCACATAGTCCTTGCGGCAGTTCACCTGTAGCAGACTGTCTGCTGGCATACCTGACTCTTGAGAAATAGCAGACGGTACAAGCCAAACTTCGTCTCCACTATCCACAACGCTAATCTGTTTATAAAAGAAATGCTCTGCGCTGAAATTCCGCATCCATTGTGTATATGCTGCCAGCGTATAGGTTCCACGATGCAAGTTCCTTGGGAGGATGAGTGCATTGGCAAACACCCCATCACTGTCACATCTGATGATAGCTCGTTGCACAAGCGTATCTGTAGCATTGTCGAGCAGTTCCATATTGATATAGCGTGAGCGGCTGATGGGCGTATGTGTTACAGCATCCACCAGATGGGCGCGGAACCAGAGTGTATCTCCTGCAACGTAGTAGGGCTTGTCGGTATGCACATAGATTTTCTCTTGTGGTACCTTCTCGTAATAATCCAGAATACGCGTCTCGATGTCGAGACTGTCACTTTTTTCTCTCAGCACTTGTAAAGCACGTTCCAAGAGCATTCGCTGTTCCGAGTCTGTAGTGAGGACCTTCATTTCCTCCACTTCGCTGGTGATGCTCTTGAATTGTTGGACTGTCAGCCGACCGTGAAAATCACTACACAGCTTTTGGATCACCAAGGCAGCAGCCTGATTATTGGACGTGGCATGGCCTGTATATTTTTCTTTCACATAGAGCATCTTGGCTCTCAGATCTCGATAGTTGTCTGTCTGTTGGGCTAATCCAGTGACTGATACCAGTAACCAGCAGAACACAGTCAGTAAATATCTCATAGTCCCTCCTCCTTCTTTTCTTTCGTGTCCACGACTTCAGCAGACTGTTCTCCTTTATTGATTTCTCCGATCATGATGCGCTGGACAAGACGCTGCAGACGCGCGTCTGCCTTGATGATCTGTTCTGCCTGAGTTGCATAGTCGCTATCACTCACTTCATCGAGCTCTTTCTCCAAACGGGCAATATAGATTTGCAGACTGTCCACCGTTTTGACCTGTGACGGCTTTTCTTTAACTGGTGTAGTTGTTTTAGTCATACGGACAGGCTGCTGAGGCTCTGCGTCGTGGACAGTATCTGGCATAATCGCAGCTGTAGCGGGTTCTTCGTCTGCAGGATTTGTATGATTGACCTTTGCGACAGTACTTTCGGCAGTATCTTGAGGCCACAATAGGGTCGCTCCTGCTACTACCGCCATAACCAATATAGCAGCGGCTGCCCAACGTACTAATCTTCGCCGATGACGTTGTGACACAATCCGTTCATAGGTGTCTGTTTCATCCTCTTCTATCCAGGCATCGATGTCAGGTTCCTGTCGTAACATATTGGCAAGGCGATGCTCCTCTACGGGAGTTGTCTGCTCATTCAGGAATTTATCAATCAAATCATTCATTATCTATCTCCTTTCGTCATTAATATTTCTTTCAGTTTTCGTTTCGAAACACTCAGCATTACGCTGATGCTTCGAGGTGTAATGCCCGTGACAGCATTGATTTCAGCGATGTCCATCTCGAGTTCGTACCGCATGCGAAACAAACGACGTTCTGCAGGTTTTAACTGAGCAACCGCCCTTCGAAGCTGAAGGATGGATTCGTCTGTTACCATCTGACTGTCAACCTGTTTGCTTTCAGCTGTCTCCTGCTGGATTTCCACGATCTGGAGTTTCTGACGTTGTCGCCATTCACTCACACAGAGGTTTCTGGCCATTTTCATGGCTAACGCTTCTGTTCCTATGCGCGTATCAATCCGCTGGCGAATCACCCAAAGCCGCATGAGCGTTTCTTGGGCGATGTCTTCTGCCATGTCATTATCTCCGAAAAATCTGCGTCCTACATCTAGCAGACGCGGACGCAGCTTTATGGCGATATGTTCAAAGTCAGAAACGGTCATCATACCTATTATACGCGAAATTGAGCTGGATGTTAAGTAGAATAGGCAAAAAAGATAAGAAAAATACCAGCCTGATTGATGGCATTGCCTCTAGCGATGATGACCGTTACGGCGGTGAAGACGAGCAACACACTGAAGTCATGATTACTTCTTTTCCACTAACTCAATCTGCGGGTTGATGGAAAGTAAGTGTTGGATGAATTCTTCCTTACGTCGGGGTGAAATGACGACATCGTCATATTTGTTGTAAGAAATGCGCAGACGGTCTAAAGAGCTGGCTGGCGCACTGAGAATGGTGTGGGTGGGCTCAATGCTTTTGATGGTGTTGATGTCGATGATAATCTTGCCCATTGCCTGGTGAATGATGAGTTGCGATTCGTTAATTTCGTACTTGATGCTGACCATCAGATACACCACAGAGACGTAAAGCAACAGATTGATGAAAAATGGAATCCACTTGCTGCTTACTGCAAGCGAGATGAGGATGCAGCCCATGATGATGCTGATTATCAAGATGAGCGTTATGGATACTTTTGTGCGATAGATTGTCTTCATTTGGTCTGATTCATAATAACGCCACAAAGATAAACAGAATATTCAGAAGGACAAAAAAATGGTGCATTTTTTAAGAATGCACCGTTTTTTCTTATTTGGTCATAAGCCCCTCCCTTGAACGCCCGCGCCTGCTCAGGAGTCATCCGCTCGTAGTAGTCTTTCATGGAAGGGTGGGAAGTGGCTGGTATCTCCGGATGCTCTTTCCCAAGAGAATCAAATTGGCCCAGTTGGCAAACTCCTGCTTGTAGCAGTGGCCGAAATGGTCGGTAAAATAGACGTTGTCGAACTCCTCGTCAGTTGAGGGAATGAAGAACATCAGCGCTTGTCCGGCAAACGGCTTCCAAGCACCCTGTGCAGTGGCAGGCACCTCGTACCAGCCTGTCACGTTTTCGTTGTAGCGTTTCGCCTTGTTGGAATAGACGATGTAGTTCACCCAGTAGCAGAAACTGTTGTAACTGAGTCCGTTGGGCAGTCGGAGCGTGATGGTATCCTGTGATGTCGTGATTACGGGCTTTTCTGCCTCTTCGCCTTCTTCGGCGCAGAGTTTTTGATAGTCGCGGATGGCGCAGCGCACTTCGTCATCCGTCATGCCCACGGTCTGGATGATGCGCTGGCCGGCGTGAACCTCGTCCGTTAGCAGTGCGCCCATCACGGTTGTGCCAGGGGGAAGTGACTTCCGCCTGTTGTTTATCATGATGGTGGCGACCGCCAGAATGGCAATAATGCAAATAATCAGCTTGATATTCATATTATTTCGGGTTAAAGGATTTCTTCTCGGTGTAAAATAAAAAAGGAAGCCCAACAAGGTGTGCGCCGTTGTTGGGCTTCCTTTCACTTGTTTTCGTCAGATTATGCTTCGCAGTTGCCATCGCAGGCGCAGAAGCTGTCAAGGTCCTCAGCGCGGAAAGCCTTGATGTAGGCAGCCTTGCCCAGCACGTTCTCCTCAGCCATGCGCACGTAGACGTTGGCAGACTTTTCGAAGAGTTCGGGAGCCTTGGCAGCATCACGGATGATGAGCAGCGACATCACCAGCTCGGCAGTCATATCGTAGAGACGACGGGCCAGGAAGTCGAAGGCGTCCTGAGAGTCGAGACTC
>CAMOTI010000075.1 GCA_946625675.1 uncultured Prevotellaceae bacterium
CTCGAAGTGGCTGATGCAATACTGCTGAACACCTGCTCCGTAAGGCAGAATGCGGAAAACAAGATTATCAACCGACTCGAAGCCCTCCACCAATACCGCCAGAAGCGTAAGGACCGGAAGCTCATCATCGGCGTCGTGGGATGCATGGCAGAGAGAGTGAAAGAAGATCTCATCAATCAGCATCATGCCGACCTCGTGGCAGGTCCCGACGCCTATCTTTCCTTGCCCCATCTCTTCGCACAGGCAGAGATGGGAGAGAAAGCCATCAACATCGAACTCTCCACGACGGAGACTTACAAGGACGTGCTCCCTTCGAGGATACACGCCAACCATGTCAGCGGATTTGTCAGCATCATGCGAGGCTGCAACAACTTCTGCCATTACTGCATCGTGCCCTATACCCGAGGCAGGGAGCGAAGCCGCGACATCGACAGCATTCTGGCCGAGGTTCGCGACCTCAACGACCGGAAGTTCAAGGAGGTGACGCTGCTGGGACAGAATGTCAACTCATACCAGTGGGACGGTATCGGCTTTCCCGAACTGCTCAGACGAGTGGCCGAGGCGGTGCCAGACATGCGCATACGCTTCACCACGTCCCACCCCAAGGACATGAGCGACGAGACGCTGCAGGTGATGGCCTCCCACCAGAACATCTGCAAGCATATCCACCTGCCCGTTCAGAGCGGAAGCAACCGCATCCTCAAGCTCATGAACCGCAAGTACACCCGCGAATGGTATCTGGACCGCGTGGCAGCCATCAGACGGATTATTCCCGACTGCGGCCTTACTACCGACATCTTCGTGGGCTACCACTCAGAGACAGACGAGGACCATCAGGCCTCACTCTCCCTCATGCGAGAGTGTGCCTACGACTCTGCATTCATGTTCAAATACTCGGAGCGGCCTGGAACTTACGCTTCGAAACACCTGCCCGACGACGTGCCAGAAGAGGTGAAGCTGCAACGTCTCAACGAGATGATCGCCCTGCAGAACGAACTCAGCGCGGAAAGCTACCGAAAGGACATCGGAAAAGAGTACGAAGTGCTCGTGGAGGGTGTGAGCAAGCGTTCGCGCGACCAGCTCTTCGGCCGTACCAGCCAGAACAAGGTGGTGGTGTTCGACCGTGGAAACCACCATATCGGCGACTTCGTAAAAGTCAGAATCACGGAGTCATCGTCGGCCACGCTCAAAGGCGAAGAGGTGAGGTAATGTAAGAATTTTCATTAAATTCTCAACTAACAAGAGTAACTTCACTCTAAACTCTAAACTCTAAACTCTAAACTAAAAATATGAGCAGAAGAAAAAAGAAAGCATCATACACCGGCTATTTCAGCACCCAGTTCCTGACGTCGCTGGTGAGCACCACCTTCGTGCTGATGCTCCTGGGCACTATCGTGCTCTTTGTCATCAGCGCAAAGAAAGCATCCAAGTACCTGAAAGAGAACGTAGTGGTGAATCTCTACCTCAACGAGGGTGTTGACGACAGCCAGTTGCTGCGTCTGCAGAACGAGCTCGACGAGTCCGGATTCGTGAAAGAACAGCTCTACAAGTCGAAAGACGAAGCCCAACGCGAGGCAAAGGAACTGCTGGGCACCGACCCGGGTGAGTTCGTAGGCTACAACCCGTTCATGGCAGAGATAGAGCTGAAAATCGCTGAGAACTATACAAGCAAGGACAGCCTCGAGGCCATTGCCACACGTCTGAAACTGAAACCGGAAATCAACGACGTGGCATACCACCCCGACCTCGTGGAGTCCATGAACAAGGGCATCAACAAGTTCACTATCATTCTGCTCGTGCTGGCGGCGCTCTTCACGTTCATCTCGTTCGGACTTATCAACAACACGGTGAGACTCACCATCTTCTCCCGACGGTTCCTCATCAACACCATGAAGCTCGTCGGCGCATCATGGGGATTCATCCGCAAGCCGTTCCTCAAGCAGGCATTCGTCATGGGAATCATCTCTTCAATGCTCGCATGCATCGCCCTGTTCTTCATCGTAAGATGGTTCTACGCATTCGACATAGAAGTGAAGCAAATCATCGACAATCAGACGCTGGCCATCGTAGGCGGATCCGTCATACTGTTCGGACTGCTCATCACTTTCGTCTGCACATACATCTCCATCAACCGGTACCTGCGGATGTCGAGCAACGACCTCTACCACATCTGATGGCATAAGCCCTACCCATAGTAACTTCACTCTAAACTCTCAACACTAAACTCTCAACTTAACAATATGAACAAAAGAGACTTTGCTTTCAGCAAACTGAACTACATCCTCCTGGCCATCGGATTTGCCGTCGTCATTCTGGGATTCATCCTCATGAGCGGAGCACCGACAACGGAGAAAGCCTTCAACCCCGACATCTTCGGAACACGACGTATTGTCGTTGCGCCGATGGTCTGCCTCATCGGATTCATCTTTGTAGTCGTGGCAATCCTCTGGAAATCCAAAAGCCAGAAAGAGGACGACAAGGCTGAGACAGAAGAAGAGCCCAATCAGGCTATAAAATAACGAAAATAAAAAACTGAAATACGAAATGGAATGGTTAGAAGCCCTCATTATGGGCATTTTCCAAGGACTCACAGAGTTCTTGCCAGTCAGCAGTAGCGGACACATGGCACTTGCCGGCAGTCTGCTCGGTGTGAACGACCCCGACCAGATACTCACGTTCACCATCGCCGTACACGTGGCTACGGTGTGCAGCACGCTTTTCATCCTCTGGAAAGAGGTGGCATGGATATTCAAAGGACTCTTCAAGACCGGAGACGCCATCGTGCCCAGCCAGCACGGTATACGCTCGCTCAACGAGGAACAGAACTATGCGCTCAACATCATCATATCCATGATTCCCATCGGCATCGTAGGACTCTTCTTCAAAGACCAGATTGAGGCCTATTTCAGCAGCCTCATGGTTGTGGGCGTTTGCCTGCTCGTCACGGCATGCCTGCTCTCTTTCTCCTATTTCTCCAAGCCGAGGACAAAAGAGCACATATCCATGCTCGACGCGTTCATCATCGGTATCGCACAGGCGTTCGCAGCTCTGCCCGGACTCTCACGGTCAGGATCCACCATCGGAACTGGCCTCCTGCTCGGCAACAAAAAGGAGAAGCTGGCCCAGTTCTCATTCCTTATGGTCATCCCTCCCATTCTCGGAGAGGCACTGCTCGACGTGAAGAAGATCATGGAGCAGGGAATGGAGACGGCAATGAGCGGAATATCCACAACGGCGCTAATCACCGGATTCGCCGCCGCTTTCATCACGGGATGCCTCGCCTGCAAATGGATGATAAACATCGTGAAACGCGGAAAACTCATCTATTTCGCCATCTACTGTGCCATCGTAGGACTTGCCACAATCATCTGGCAACTTTTCTGATTTTTTTCAAGAACCAACAGCAAGGACTCCGTATATGCTCAACCCCGAAGAAGGCAACATATTCTGTTTCAACAAGCCCTACACCATGACATCGTTCAGGCTCGTGTCGAAAGTGAGGGGCATTCTGTGCCATAAGCTGGGCATCAAGAAGATGAAGGTGGGCCATGCCGGAACCCTCGACCCCCTTGCCACCGGCGTGCTCATCGTCTGCACAGGAAAGGCAACGAAGCAGATTGACCAGCTTCAGGCCGGGACGAAAGAATATGTGGCCACTCTCAAGTTGGGTGCAACAACGCCGTCGTTCGACATGGAGACAGAGGAGGACGGCACATACCCCACCAGCCACATCACCCGCGAGCTCGTGGATCAGACGCTGCAGCAGTTCATCGGGGCCATAGAGCAGGTTCCTCCGACCTTCTCCGCCGTGAAAATCGACGGAAAGCCCGCCTACAAGAGCGCAAGGAAAGGGGAGGAAGTGGAGATCAAGGCAAAGACGCTCGTCATCGACGAGATTGAGCTCCTCAGCTACGACATGGACGGAAAAACCTCCACAAAGCCGGCTCCGATACACATCAAGCATGCCGACCGCGAAGAAGCCGTCAAGGCCGCAGACATGAGCAGCCAACCCACCATCACCATACGCGTGGTATGCAGCAAAGGCACCTATATCCGGGCACTCGCACGCGATATCGGGCAGGCGCTCCACTCTGGCGCATACCTCACAGCCCTCATCCGCACGAAAGTGGGAAAATTCACCCTCCAGCAGGCACGCGACATCGACACTTTCGAGCAATGGGTGGAAACTCATATAAAAGAGGAATAAAGAAATTCCAACCCTGTAGAAAATCCAGAGAATATAGAAAATCTATAAGATCTATAGAATCTAGAAAGTCTATAAAATCCAGTAAAATTCCTCTCAACTCTCAACACTCAACTCTAAACTATAAATTATGAAGCTCTCTCAATTCAAATTCAAACTGCCCGATGAGAAGATCGCGCAGTTCCCAACAGAAAACCGCGATGAGGCAAAACTCATGGTGCTCCATCGCACGACAGGAGAAATCGAACACCGAATTTTCAAGGACATCATCGACTATTTCGACGACGGTGACTCCTTCATCTTCAACGACACTCAGGTGTTCCCGGCAAGACTATACGGAAACAAGGAAAAGACCGGAGCGAAAATCGAAGTGTTCTTACTTCGCGAGCTCAACGAGAAGCAAAGACTGTGGGACGTGCTCGTCGACCCTGCAAGAAAGATTCGTATCGGAAACAAACTATACTTCGGAGACGACAGCTCCATGGTGGCTGAGGTGATAGACAACACCACATCGAGAGGAAGAACACTCCGATTCCTCTACGACGGCCCCCACGAGGAGTTCAAGGAGTCGCTCTACGCACTGGGAGAGGCACCGATTCCAGAGGACGTGAGAAAGCTCAGACCGGCTCAGCCCGAGGACATGGAGTGGTTCCAGACCATCTATGCCAAGAACGAAGGAGCCGTGACCGCTCCTACCACCGGACTGCATTTCTCGAGGGAACTCATGAAACGTATGGAAATCAAAGGCATAGACCAGGCTTTCATCACCGTTCACTCCGGACTGGGCAACTTCAGAAATATCGACGTGGAAGACCTCACCAAGCACAAGACCGACAGCGAGCAGATGTTCGTCAACGCAGAGGCATGCAGAATCGTCAACAAGTCGAAAGAGAAAAACGCCAGAGTTTGCGCCGTGGGAGCATCCGTGCTCAGAGCTACTGAGACCGCTGCCGGTCCGGAAGGCATCTTGAAAGAATTCGAGGGATGGACCAACAAGTTCATCTTCCCTCCATATGAGTTCTCGGTGGCCAACGCATATGTGGTCAACTTCCAGCTCCCTCTCACCACCATGCTCATGATGACATGCGCATTCGGAGGATACGAATACGTGATGAAGGCCTACAACGAGGCGCTCAAAGGGGACTACAAGTTTGGAACATACGGCGACGCGCTCCTCATCGTGGATTAAACACTATGGTATACTTATCATTAGGCACAAACATAGGCGACAAAGAGGCCAACCTCAATGCCGCCATAAAGGAAATCGACAGGCAGATTGGGAATGTGAAGGCCCAGTCTGCCTTCATTGAAACAAAGCCATGGGGCTTTGACAGCGAAAACGACTTTCTCAACGCTTGCGTGGAGGTAGAGACCATCCTCAAGCCCATGGAGCTGCTCGACCGCTGCCAGGCCATTGAGAGGAGCTTGGGAAGGATGCAGAAAAGCAAGACCGTCGTAAACCCCGACGGTACGACCACCCATTTCTACCACGACCGGGTCATCGACATCGACATACTCATATACGACGACCAAGTCATCCAGACTCCCAGACTGACCATCCCCCACCCCCTCATGCACAAACGGCGGTTCGTGCTCGAACCTCTGGCACAGATAGCCTACAACCTGAATATTCCAGGCACCACGATCTCAGCCGGAGAAATGCTCAAGGCCCTGGACGCAGAAGTGTAGACATCCCCGATGGACACGCCGCTGTCGTCGGTCTCGAGAAACATACGGCCAGCAGCATAGGCCATCCGAAGACTGTCGGCGTTGAAGTGCGGTCCAAACGACAGATAGCCCACATTCCACCTGAGCAGCCATGACGCCAGCTCGGGCTTTCCTCTGAAACCATGAAAAATAACCGGATAGGGATGGGGAAGCAGCAGTTCACGCAAGCTGCGCCACACCTCCTCATAGGCTTTCACGCAATGGATAATGACCGGAAGTCCGAAGTGATGCGCCATCAGCAACTGCTCCTCGAAACACTCGATTTGCATCTTCAAATCTCCTCCGCGAACCTTGTCAACCCCAATCTCACCGTATGCCACCAGCTGATTCCGGAATTCTTCGAACGGGGAATTTTTCAGCAAATGGCGATAAGCATCCACCTTCTCCCTCCAATGCTCATCCACATCCCAGGGATGCAAGCCGAGGGAAAAACGGGGATAACGGCTGAAATCATCCTCCAAACCGCAGTTCACGATAGCAAGCGACTGAGTCTCACGATTGTGTGTGTGAACATCAAACAACATTTTCCAAAAAATTAAAATTGTAAGACAATAAAAAAACACATTTCTCACCAAAGAAATAAACCTCAAACCTGTAGTAGGGGATGAATCCGTCTTCCCAAGCACAAAGTCAACCCGATACGAACCGAAGCCCACCAGACTATGAACCTCAAACCTCAAAGAAGAAAAAAGCCCCGCCTGTTGGAGCGGAGCTTTCTGGTTTTTAAAAAACCTTTTCATTCATTACATGAGAGAATTGAAACTTCACAGCTTCTTGGTGTTTTTAGTAACATTATTATATCAAAAAAATTTGTTCCCAATTTATTCGGTCTTCAGGTCGGAGTCCACCGACTTCTTGTCGCTGATACTGTCGGCCTTAGCCGTCATGGAGCGTTGAGCTGCCTCTATCACGGCCTTCACGTCCTGCTTCTGCACATAGGTGCCAGTAGTCAGATGTATGGTGTCCGGCTCTTCGGGAGCCATCACTGCCCTCAGTGCAGCACCTCCGATAGTGAGTGTCAGCGCCACTACGGCAGCCGACTTGAGCAACGGCATCAAACGTTTCTTAAACGGAATACGGATGGCCTTCACGCGAACCGCCTTCTTTTCTTCTTCCTCCGACAGAATGTCGGCGAAACGGGAGTCGAAATCTTCCGACACGCATTCGTTCTTTGAATCCCTGGCAAAGGAAAAGAACTCGGCGTACTCCCTAAGGTGGTCGGGCACATCCTCCTGGCAGAAGAAGGACCTCAAAATCTGCTCCTCGTCGAGATTCGTCTCGCCCTGCCAGTAGCGTTCCAGTAATTGCTCTATATAAGTATAGTTCATTAAACTCATTTTAAAAATTATTTTTTCAAGCCTTTCAGACGTTCCTTCAGTTTCTGCCGTGCCCGGAAGATGTTCACCTTCACGTCGCTCTCGGATATTTCCATCTCAGCGGCAATCTCCTTGTATGACTGTCCCTCGATATCCCGGAGTTGAAGGGCGGTACGTTGTTTCTCTGGAAGTTCGGCAATCAGCGTCTTCAAAAATCCGTATCTTTCCTTACTCTCTATCATCCTGTCCGGCTGACTGCCGATATCCACTTGGTCGTGGAGATCTTCCTCAAAAGAGACGGCTTGATGCTCTTTCTTAGCAATGTGGTCGATTGAAAGATTTCGGCAGACCGTCATCGCAAACGACTTCACATTGTCAATCTCCTGACGTTTCGTCTCATTCCAGAGGCGTATGAGCGTCTCCTGAACGATGTCCTCAGCATCCTCGCGGTTCTGAGTAATACGGACCGACAGGCGGAACAGGATGTCCTTCAGCGGCAGTATGTCGTTCTTGAAACTCACTTCTTTCATAAGACGGTCATAGGGGATAAAAAGTTACAAAATAATTCGGATTTTTTTGATATTTTTTTATTTCAGTTTTTATTCGACTGATAATGAGCGGTTTTGCAGCACATATAATTTATCATTGGGGCGCACTCGCTCACGTGTCTTCACGGCGATGAGCATGCCGCGCTCCGCTGTGTCCACCGGGCCGTCGTCGTCGCGTATCTCCTCCACAGGCTGAATCAGAGCGCCGGTGGTCGTGCCGGTCACCAGGATCTTGTCGCCCACATGCAAAGGCTCGTTCTCCACCAGGAACTCTCCGACCCCGAGCTTCGTGAAGTATTTCGTGCATTTGCCTACATAGACTTTCTTCTCCGTGGCTTTCGAACCGTAGACCTCGCACCACTCTCCCAGCCGCTGTCCCTGATAGTAGCCGTCCCAGAAGCCGCGGTTGAACACGGTGGACAGCTCGTCGTCCCATCGCTGCTGACGGGCCGGATCCTGATGGAATGTGCCGTCGAGCACGGCATGGATGGCTTCGTTGTAGGCACTTACCACCACCTGCACATACTCCGGACCACGTGCTCGCCCCTCAATCTTGAACACACGGACGCCGGCGTTCATCATGATGTCGATGAAACGGATGGTCTTCAGGTCCTTGGGCGACATGATGTATTTGTTGTCGATATTCAGCTGCGTGCCGCTCTCCAGGTCCGTCACCTCATAGCCCCTGCGGCACAACTGCACGCACTCTCCACGATTGGCCGACCGTCCGGCATTGTTCAGGCTCAGATAGCACTTGCCGCTTACGGCCATGCAGAGCGCGCCGTGGCAGAACATCTCGATCCGCACCAGTCGGCCTGACGGACCTTTCACCTGCTGACGCCTGATCTCGTCGTAGATGTCCTTCACCTGCCACATGTTCAGCTCACGCGCCAGCACAACGACGTCGGCAAACTGCGCATAGAATTTCAGAGCCTCTATGTTGGAGATATTCAGCTGAGTGCTCAGATGGACCTCCTGCCCCACTTCGCGGCAATAGGTCATCACCGCCACATCGCTCGCTATGACGGCACTGATGCCGGCAGCCTTGGCTGCGTCGACCATCTCACGCATTGAGTCCATGTCCTCGCCATAGATGATGGTGTTCAGTGTCAGATAGCTCTTCACACCGCGCGACTGGCACTCACGCGCAATCTCCTTCAGGTCGTCAATGCCGAACGCGGAGGCCGAATGGGCCCGCATATTCAGCTTGCCTATGCCGAAATAGACAGAGTCGGCACCGGCATTCAATGCGGCCGCCAGACTCTCCTTCGACCCCACAGGAGCCATAATCTCAAAATCTCTACGTTCCAATGTATGTTTATTTTGTTCTGTTACCTCCATAATCATTTATCGCTGTTGCTGTTAATCAGCAGGGATTTCAATAGTTCTTTCATTACTCAACCGGAAAAGTTACTTCAATGAAAAAAACACCTTAAAAAGTAATTTCACTCTAAACTCTCAACTCTAAACTCTCAACTATTTCCCAAATTATTTGCAAAGATAGCATTTTTTATTTAATTTTGCACAAAATAAGTGGAAGACAATGAATTTCGAGTACGACATCATCGTTGTCGGAGCCGGTCATGCGGGCTGCGAGGCAGCCGCCGCAGCTGCCAATATGGGCGCCCGGACATGCCTGATGACGATGGATATGAACAAGATAGCGCAGATGAGCTGCAACCCAGCCGTGGGAGGCATAGCTAAAGGACAGATTGTGAGAGAAATCGACGCGCTGGGTGGACAGATGGGCATCGTCACCGACAGATGTTCCATTCAGTTCCGGATGCTCAACCAGTCGAAAGGACCGGCCATGTGGAGCCCACGAGCACAATGCGACAGGGGAAAATTTATATGGACATGGCGGGAAGTGCTCGACCACACACCCAACCTCTCCATCTGGCAGGACCAGGCCACGGAACTCCTCGTAGAGGACGGAAGGGCCACGGGCCTGAAAACCCTCCTGGGAGCCACGTTCCACGCCAAGGCAATCGTCATCACAGCCGGCACATTCCTCAACGGGCTCATGCACATAGGCAGAGTGAAATTTCCCGGAGGACGAATCGCTGAGCCGGCTGCAACGGGCCTGACCGAATCCATCACCCGCCACGGAATCAGGTGCGGCAGGATGAAGACAGGAACCCCCGTGAGGATTGACAAGCGGAGCGTGGATTTCTCCAAGGCAGAGCGGCAGGACGGCGACGCCCACTACAGCGCTTTCTCATTCCTCAGCGAGGGAAGAGTGCTGAAGCAGCTGCCTTGCTGGATCGTGTACACCAACGAAAAGGTGCATGAGGTGCTGAGAACAGGATTCGACGACTCTCCCCTCTTCAACGGACAGATTCAGAGCATCGGACCGCGTTACTGCCCCAGCATCGAGACCAAGCTCCACACATTCCCCGACCGCAACCAGCACATGCTCTTCCTTGAGCCTGAGGGAGAGGACACGAACGAGATGTACCTCAACGGATTCAGTTCCTCCCTGCCCATGGACGTGCAGATTGAGGCGCTCAGGCAGATTCCCGCATTCAAGGACATCGAGGTTTACAGACCCGGATACGCCATAGAATACGACTACTTCGACCCTACTCAGCTGAAACACTCGCTGGAGTCGAAAATCGTCAGCCACCTCTTCTTCGCCGGCCAGGTGAACGGGACGACGGGATACGAGGAAGCTGCAGGACAGGGCATCATGGCGGGCATCAACGCCGTGAGACGAATCAGGGGCGACGAGCCCGTCGTGCTGCAGCGCGACCAGGCATATATCGGGGTGCTCATCGACGACCTCGTCACCAAGGGAGTTGACGAGCCCTACCGTATGTTCACGTCGAGGGCGGAATACCGCATACTGCTACGTCAGGACGACGCCGACATGAGGCTCACGGAACTGGGCTACCGAATCGGCCTGGCAACGCAGCAGCGCTACGACAGGATGAAGGACAAGGCCGACCGGATCCAGCAAATCATCGACTTCGCAGACAACTTCTCCATCAAGCCCGTTCTCATCAACGCAGGACTGGAGAAAATCGGAACCACCCCTCTGCAGCACGGATGCAAGCTCAGTGAGCTGCTCGGCAGGCCGCAGGTAAGCATCAAAAGACTGATGCCTCTGATCCAGCCATTCCAAAAGGCCATCGACAAGATATGCAAGGACTGTTCACCCACACGAATCGACGAAATCATCGAAGCCACGGAAGTGCGCATCAAATACAAAGGCTATATTGAGCGCGAACGGCAGATGGCAGAAAAGATGGTTCGCCTGGAGAACATCAAAATCAAAAGACGGTTCGACTACATGAACATGAACCAAATCACCATCGAGGCGAGACAAAAGCTCACGGCCATCGACCCTGAGACACTCGCCCAGGCCAGCCGAATACCGGGAGTGAGCCCGAGCGACGTCAACGTGCTGCTCGTACTTATGGGAAGGTGATCTTTTTTGAAATTTGAGGTTTGAGGTTTGAAGTTTAGAATTACCTCGCAAATAATAACTAGAATATCTAGAAGTTCTAGAAAATCTAGAGAATCATAGCCTTTCGCAAAAACTAAAAACAACCAAATATATGAATAACGAATACTTAATGAAGAATCTTCGCTCTATCGAAGATTTCCCCGTACAGGGAGTGAATTTCCGCGACGTGACCACCTTGTTCAAAAACGCCAAGTGCATCGAGATCATGGACGATGAGCTCTATGAGCTCTATAAGGACAAAGGCATCACGAAAGTGGTAGGTATTGAATCACGTGGCTTCATCATGGGAGCCATCCTCGCACGCCGTCTGGGAGCAGGCCTGGTGATGTGCCGCAAGCCGGGAAAACTGCCCGCTGAGACGGTTCGGCAGGACTTTATGAAGGAATACGGCCCCGACACCATCGAAATCCATAAGGACGCCATCGACGAGAACGACGTGGTGCTCATACACGACGACCTTCTCGCCACCGGAGGCACCATCAAGGCGGCATGGGAGCTGGTGAAGAAATTCAACCCGAAGAAATGCTACATGAACTTCATCATTGAAATCCGAGACGAAGGACTTTTCGGACGGGAGAATATCGGAGACGGCATCGAGGTGACATCACTCATCACAGTGTAAGAACCGTCAACATAACGACAAACAAAAAAATACTTCTACGGGCGTAGAAGTATTTTTTTTGTTTGTGGATTACACATCTATCGTAATAGCAATCAATAACTTACACAAACAATTTTATATATTCAAAAACAGAAAAACTAACCAAAATGCAGCGGCACTGAACCGTCGGACACTGTGGGCTCCATGGACACTACCTGCTCATCAGTTTGATCAACCTCAAGGATAGAGTCGATGAGCCGTTCTATGTCGCGCTTGAGAAGCTGGTAGAGGTCGGCATCCTTGAAATCGGTGTTGCGGCGGATCATCTGGTCGATGGGACACTGGCTGTGGTTATAGCTTGCCAACTCGTTGTCCATCTGCTGTTTCCGTCCGTTAGCCAAAGACTTGATCTCACGCTCGCGTTCACGACGAAGCTGGGTGCAGACAGGGTCCATCACCGCCATCACCACGTTCTCAAGGATATGGTGACCCTGGATGAAGAGATAGGTGTTGTCGCGAGTTACGCCAAGCCGCTCCAGCTCCATCTTCAGCGGGGTCAGCTTGCCCTTGGCCTTAGGATAGTTGCGCTGCATATATGCCACCTTACGGTTCACACGGTGACGCAAATCCTCAAGCGAGTCTGACGGCTTCATGATGTTCATCTTCTCCACCGACACAAAACCGAGAAAAGAGTTCAGCGGCATCTCCTTGTACATGTTGTTGCGGTAGAGCCATACCGACCAGATGAAGAGCTCATAGACAATGTTGCTGTACAGCTTCATGTACTCCTCAAAATCAAAGATTTTATGGTCGTTCAGCGTCGACATCACGCATACCTCATGCAGTGAAGGGGCATAACACTGATAGTTCTCGATGGCATAGGCGTAGGTGTGGAGTACATAAGGATTAGCCAGCATCTCCCGGGAGGTTGGAGAACTTCCCTGCAGCAGGTAGTCGTAGTCGGAATCCACGCAGGCTATCATATATTTACCCAGGTTCTCGCCCAGCGTGTTCATCATCGCCTGCTTCTTGCCGCGTGAGAGGTCGGTGCGTGAAGGCAGCATAATCTCAAACTCGATGCCGTCGTGGCGGAAGTCATCGAGTATGGACCTCCAGAAGAAGATGTCGGTGTAGCTCTCCACGTAGCACACCACCTTCTTCCGATTGCTATCAGGTCCGGGATGCAGCCGGCTCGCAGCCTCCATGTATCTCGATGTCAGATTACCTGTCAGTCGTTTACTCACCTTGAACTATTTACAATTTATTGAATATATGATATTTACAATTTGATTTATCCGTAGACAAAGTAACTCAACTCTAAACCCTAAACTCCAAACTCTAAACTCAGTCACCGTCTAAACTCTCAACTCTAAACTCTAAACTAAAGAGTAATATCATCCACCTCTGTCACACGGTCCATCCATCCGTCCATGATCAGTGCCGGAGAGTGGGTTGAAAGAATGATCTGGGCATGGGGGTTGAGGCTTCGGATAAGAGAAATCAGACTTTGCTGCCACTCGATGTGAAGGCTCACCTCAGGCTCGTCCATAATCAGGGCATAGGGTTCGCCGTCCTCAATCAGCACGGTCAGCAGAATCACAAGCATCTGCTTCTCTCCCGACGACAACTGATAGGGAGTCAGTACCTCCCCGTTCTGAATGAACTGGATTTCATTGCTCTTTCGGTCAATCTTCTTATGGGTGTCGTCGAAAAGGCGGTCCATCATGTCCTGGAACATCACCTTCGGCTTCGACACGTCGGCAGCTCTTGCCGCGTCTTCGGGATTGCCGGAGGTCAGCAGCTCGATGATCTTGTTGCCGATATTCACCTGGTAGTCCAGGAATCGCTTCTGCAGCTTGTACACTTGCCAGTCCAGCTCAGTCTTCACACGCGAGTCAGCCAGCTTCTCCAGGAGGTCGGAGTGCAGCAAGGGTCGGTCGAAACTGCGTATCACGTCATACTTGATGCTCTCGGCATCAGAGGGATAGAGACTGATGTTGATGCCGTGGAGGACCTCGCCGGGCCGTATCTCGCCGTTGTCGATATTTGTCAGTCCGTGTACGGAATGGTTGATAATCGTGCTTTTTCCCACGCCGTTGATACCACTCAGGATATTCACGTCGGGTTTCAGTTCCCACACGATATGACGGCCGCCCCGCCAAAGCGACTTAATCTCTATTCTGCTGATATATTCTGCCTGTTTTGCCATAGTCTCAACGGTTTTTCATTTATCGTCTACAAATTTAGTACTTTTTTCTCATATTACAACGTAAAAAAAGAATTTTTTATTGGTGGAGCTGCCGTTTTCAGCGGAGGCACATCAAAAAACAAGCAAAAAAAATGTCAGGCCTACTGGTCTGACATTTTTTTGCTTGACTGACTCATTCCACGGTCTTTGTACCTCCCGTCACCGTCGTCGTGCCGAGCACGTCGATTCCGATGGCGTCGGGACTCTCCAAGGTGACATGAACGTTGCCGGCGGTCTGGGTGTAGTTTCCGTCCACGGCTATTCCGATGCAGTCGTCAGCTGTGGCTGTGGACTCTCCGCTCACCGTCAGGTTCACATCGGTGCCCTGGAAGTAGATGTCTCCGCCTTTCAGGACGGTGTCGGTGGTCTTGGTTGTCCTCTTCGCGTAGATGCCCATGGATCCGTTTCCGCTGATGGTTCCCTCGATGGTTCCTCCGCTGAAGTAGGAGTGGTAGTTATGCTGAATGCCGTCGCTGGTGGTGCCGGTCACGTTCATCTTGATGACTCCGCCGGTCATTCGCATGATGGAGTCGCATTTCACGCCGTTACCGCTGTTCTGGCTGACTGTCATGTCGAGGGTACCTCCATTCATATACACGCTTCCGTAGTCGTCAGCGTCAACGCAGTCTCCTCCACAGTTCGCGATGTTCACCGTGCCGCCGTTCATGATGAAGCGGCAGTTCTCCCAGTCATCAGCAGCCCTGCTGGCCTTTCCGCAGTGCAGGCCGTCGCTTACGGCTCCCAGGATATTGATGGTGCCGGTGGACTGCTTCAGCTGGAGGTATTCCTTCACGCCTATGGCATGCTTGGTGTTGCCGGTGACGTTCAGCGTACCTTTGCCCTTGATTTCAAGGTGTCCTTTGCAGTAGAGGGCCGCCTTCTGGCTTCCTCCGCTGCCGTCAGCCAGCGTGTTCTCCGTGTCCTTCATCAATTTCATCTCGATTCGCTTGCCGCACTCGATGTCGATGGCAGCCCCCTTGGGGTTGGTCAGCTGCAGGCCCTTCAGATGCATCGTCAGCTTGTAGGAGCCGTTCAGGGTCAGCGAGCCGTTCGTGCTGCTGCCCGACAGAACGTACAGCAGCTCCTTGGTCGTGTTCGTGGAGGTGACAGTCACGTGGCCGCCGTTGGTCGCGTAGCTGACACCGCTGATCGAAGGGTCTACAGTGACCGTGGCGCTTGTGCCGTCCCACACGATATTCACACATGGGAAACTGGGCTCTGTGAAGACGATGGAGTCGATGTCCGCCACGTCGTACGTGTCGTTGCCGATGGTCACCTGACTGCGGTCGTCGCTATAGACGAACTCACGGAAGAGCGTGTCGTCCTTCAAGATGCTGTAGCCCTCGGAATCGTATTTCTCGCAGACGTAGAACTTGTCCTGGCCATACACAGCCAGGCTGATCACAAATAGGATGGTGGTTAAAGCAAGTTGTCTCATAATTCGTCTGTTCCAATAAGATTATTCTGTGTCCGAACCGGAGTCGGCTCCGCCCGATGCGATGATGTTGATGACTGCCACAATGTCGCTAATGTCGACATTGTCGTCCTCATTCACGTTGGCATACCGATAGGTGGCCGT
The DNA here is from genome assembly GCA_946625675.1 of uncultured Prevotellaceae bacterium. GTDB lineage: Bacteria > Bacteroidota > Bacteroidia > Bacteroidales > Bacteroidaceae > UBA3839. The sequence continues at coordinate 15,694 of CAMOTI010000075.1, forward strand.
TCCGGCAATCTGGTTGATGATGGCCACGATGTCGCTGATGTCCACATTTCCGTCTTCGTTCACGTCGCCTTTCAAGCGGGTGTCGGAGGAGGTCTTAATGTAGTCGAAGTACATCTTCGTCACCGACGCCATGGCGGTGGAGGAAGTGGCACCGTCCTTTGTCTGAACCACTACATTTCCATTGGAGAAGGTGATTTTCTGCAAGGTGGACACCGTTGTGGTGGTTGAGTCCGTTCCTGTGACGATATAGAGTCCGAACTCATCGTCTGCAGACGCTGTGATGGCAAAGAACATGACCATCACTGCCATTAGTAATCGTTTCATGCTTTTATCAATTATGTTTATGAGTTAGCGTTCTTGTTGTGTCTACTTGTCC
>CAMOTI010000076.1 GCA_946625675.1 uncultured Prevotellaceae bacterium
AAGCAAATCACAACTCATTGATGATGGCTAAGAAAATGGAACAGCTGTTTATGCTAGTGCAAAGATACTAATTTGAAAGCAAATCACAACTCGGTGTCAAATGCTATGTTGAACGAGAAGCTGTTTATGCTAGTGCAAAGATACTAATTTGAAAGCAAATCACAACCCGTATCTCTTGTTCCTCAGTTGGGTAATGCTGTTTATGCTAGTGCAAAGATACTAATTTGAAAGCAAATCACAACTTTCTCATCGAGATTGACGAAAGGATTGCGGCTGTTTATGCTAGTGCAAAGATACTAATTTGAAAGCAAATCACAACTTATCTCGCTTTGGAGTCTCGACAATATCCGCTGTTTATGCTAGTGCAAAGATACTAATTTGAAAGCAAATCACAACTTGGTTATGTTCCCCGCTATGCTGAAATGAGCTGTTTATGCTAGTGCAAAGATACTAATTTGAAAGCAAATCACAACATTTATTTTTTGCTAAGATAGTGCATTTGGCTGTTTATGCTAGTGCAAAGATACTAATTTGAAAGCAAATCACAACCTCGTCTACGCTCTCGCACACATGCTGGCGCTGTTTATGCTAGTGCAAAGATACTAATTTGAAAGCAAATCACAACCAGTAGGGGATTGCACGGCACCACAGGTTGCTGTTTATGCTAGTGCAAAGATACTAATTTGAAAGCAAATCACAACATAAACTAAACGCTGAAAAACGAGATGTAGGCTGTTTATGCTAGTGCAAAGATACTAATTTGAAAGCAAATCACAACAGATTGCCTTGTATCGTCTGGCCGCTCAAAGCTGTTTATGCTAGTGCAAAGATACTAATTTGAAAGCAAATCACAACCGCTGTCGAGCGTGACGGTTTTCGCGTCGGCTGTTTATGCTAGTGCAAAGATACTAATTTGAAAGCAAATCACAACAATACACACAAGAAATTAAATTCAGACAAAAGATTTCAGATAAACACACCACATATATCCCTATAATGTCGCCCCCAGCAACCTCCAGGCTGGCACCCACCTCTTTCATCCATAAAGTAACTAAACTTTTCACTTAAAACAAATCTTTTTCCGAAAACGTGGAAAACCTATCCAAAATCAATGTAACTTTGCAAAAAATCTACACAACCAAGGAAACCACTGCATCTATAAAATCTATTGCATCTATAAAAAACCATGAAAAGCCCCAACGTCCTCTCAGCGTGGCAGAACGCTTATCACCCCCGCCAACGTCGCCGGTGTCGGGTGACCATTGTTATAACTGAATCCTATCTAAAATACCATTGCCCGTCGTGTGGCTCGCGATACCATCGCGAGCAAAGTTTCCCCTCTGCATGGAAAGATGTCTCGATAGGTGTTGACTGGGCTTATGGGCTCTCGCCCGCACAATTATGCCGAGCGCAGCTGATAATCAGCGAAGCTAATCGGCCGGCGAGGCACGACCAAACAACGACATAATATCTTTTTCCACACAATTACCGAAGTAACAGATTCGCAATAATTCGTTCAAATTATTTCACGTCAATTAAAAAATTTAATTCATGAAAATTCGTGGTCATTCGTGGAAATTCGTGTTCAAAAAAAATCCGCAACGAAAGCAATTCGAATACCATCCCCGGAGTAACTAAAACTTTTCACTCTAAACTATTCACCTCCAGTGTGGCAAATGAAATCCAACAGGACCGGAAGCAAGCAGTCTCTTGTCCCGTTGGCTGTATGTCAACGGCTTTTCCCAATCATCGGACTCAGCATTTCCACAAGGCGGGCTGATGGCACTGCAGGCAGGTCGCATGGAAGGAGGTTCCATCTGACGGTCCAATTCAGCGACTCGCCCGGCTTCAAGAGCGTGCAGGCACCCTGGTTCTCCAGTTCGATATAAGTCTTGCCGCGGTTGACATACACCTGTATTTCTGCCTCACCCTCTGCGGGCTGAGACTTGTCAAGATCCTGAAACCGTTTCACAAGCAGAAGGCCGTTGTCGTAATAGGCCAACCACCCACGGCCGTCGGCATTCACCTTGCGGTTCTGAGGCCGCTCGTCGCACTGATACCATGACACGCCACATTCCGACGTGAAGTTCAGCAGACCTGAAGGCCAGATGCTGTCGGATGGGGAGTCGAAGAAAATCACCCCCTCGTTCGCCACACGCGTGATTTCCCAAGGAGCCACACGGCATGCTTCCTGCCCCTCGTTGATGATGGAGTAAGCGACAACTACAGCATTGTCCGACTCGTCTGCAGAGAACTCCTTACGCACACGAAGCCCCATGCGCTGAGCCACCTCGCTGGTAAGCGTCAGCCTGCCGCCGCTGAGCTCAGCCTTATAGGGACGTTTGTCGATTTCAACTACGGGAGGCCACGTCCATTCTTTCTGTGGACTGGTCCAAAACGTGCTGCCGAAGGACTCAGGCCACCTCGACTGCGAGAGCACCTCACGGCCGTCGTAGGCGAAGGAGCGGATGCGTCCGCCGAATCCCGCATCCACTGTCATCGTCAGCTTGCCCATACGGATTTGATAGCTAGCAGAATCCTCAAGCAGGCTGATGCTGGTCTGTGCACTTGTCCGGGCAATGCCCGAAAGCACAACAAGGCAAAGTAAAACGACTCTTTTCATAGGCTTTTCTGTTATTGTTTGAGCAGGTTCTAATTATTTGCTTTAGGCTGTGGGTAATCCTTATTTAAGTTGAGAGTTTAGAATTTAGACGACGGTTGATTCGAGGAGTTGTAAAAACGAGGGGACAAGGGACGGAAAATGGATTTGACCGTGCTTCGCCGGTCGTTCGTGCGGACGAGGACGTCCACAACCCCAGTGCGGATGGGCTTCGGCATGATGCGAAAGCGTTGGTGCACAGAAAACAGATTTTTCCGTTCCTACGCGTTGAAGAGATGGGAGACGTTTTGGTGGACGGGGTTCGGGGGTGAGACGCCATATATGGACGTCTCTACCACGCGCATCATCCCGTCTGTGGGGATTTGGAGAGGAGTAGGTCGGGCAGGAGCACAGCGGTCTCCGCTTCTTCTGCCGGAGCGTCCTTGGGCTTCCAAGCCACAACGAAACGTACGCATGCCTCCTTGACCTGATAACCTTTTTCCTGCCAGGACTTGAGCGCGTCCGCCATCCTGCGCGAGATTCTTGCCACCGGCATGTCACACTCGGAGTCATAGAAGACGGAGTTTCTGAGCGACAGGCGGTCCCCACCCCTCAGGGCGAGCACGTTGGACTTGACCTGCTTGAAATAATCGAGGAAGACATCCTTTAACGAAAGCTGAAGCACCACCTCACTGGGCTGACCGTAGACCGTCCGGTCTTTCCGGCACTCGTCAGCCGCAGAGTTGATGAATAGGTCCATGTTGGTATGGATGAAAAGCCGCTTCCGCGCCCGCGTCATGCCCACATAGAAACGACGCATGAGGCTGTCGTCCTTATTCAGCACGTCCGCCATCATCATATACACATCATCAAACTCACGCCCCTTTGCCTTGTGGATGGTAGAGACGACAATATCAGCACTGTCGACCTCCACAAAGTCCTCCACCTCGGACTCAAAGACAAACTCACGGAAATCCATGTAGTATTTGGTCTTGTTGGTCTGCTCAAAGAGTTGGATGCAGCGCTTCACATAGTGGAGAGACGTGCTCCTTCCGTATTGTTCGGCCGTAGCAGCTTTCGCTTTCTCCCATAGTTGATCGGGGATGACCGCTGAAGTCAGCTCCCTGTCAATCTGCTTGACGAAAAAGCGGATCTCGGCCATGTTCCAGAATCGGAAATCTCCCATAGACTGAATAAGCTTGGCATTGACTCCCGCCTTTTTCAGGAGTGCCACCATCATGACCGCCTCCTCGTTGGTCTGCGTCAGCACGCAGGTGGATCCCTTTCCGCGGTGTGCCAGGATATCTTCGAGCAGGGGTTCGTACATGATGCTGGTGGAATGCCTTGTGACCACGACAGATCCCTCTTCCTCCTTCATGGAGATAATCGGTACGGTCTTCATCCTCCTGCTGATTCCTTTTACGAATTCGTTGGCATAACCGACCACATGGCGTGTGCTTCGGTAGTTTTCCGTCATCTCGATGAATCTTGCCCCTGACACTTTCATCAGCTGATAGAGATAAGCGGAATCGGACCCACGGAACTCATAGATGTTCTGGTCGTCGTCGCCCACGGCAATGACCCTCATCTCCTCGTTACGCTCCATCAGCGCCATGACGAGCGCATATTCCTCGGAACTCATGTCCTGAGCCTCGTCGATGACGAGAACGGTCTTGGCAATTTTGTTGGCCTCCACCTCTCCACGGCTAATCATGCCTGCCGCCTGAGCCACGACGTCGCTGACGATCTCGAGATTTCCGACTCTCCCCATCAAGTCGAAGCAATAGGAATGGAAGGTCTTGATATCCACGAAATGCGCCGCGTTTCCAATCAGCTGAATGAGGCGTTGCTTGAACTCCGTGGCAGCGGCCCTTGAGAAAGTCAGCATCAGCAGCTGTTCGTGCTTCACGTCCTCAAGCAGCAACAGCGACGCCAGCTTGTGGACCAGCACCCGTGTCTTACCGCTTCCCGGCCCTGCTGCGACGACGATGCACCTGGACTCCTTGTCGGAGATAATCTCCATTTGCCTTGGCGACAACTGCCCGAAAATCTTGTCGTATTTTTCAGGCGTGACGTTACGCTGTATCTGACTGAGCCGTTCGCCCTTGAAATACTTGGCGATGAACTTCTTGTAGTCCATCTGGAAATAGTTTTTCACAAACCGGAGCGCCTCATCGTAGTCTCTGACCATGAGATTGGCATACTCGCCTACAATGTGCACCTGTTGGATTTTCTGCTTGTAGAACTCATCGAGCATCCGGTAGTCATCGATTTTGTATCTTGTCTTGCTGTCCTTCACCCGATGGATTGCCATGGCATTGTAAAGCACGAGGAATCCTCCTTCAAGCTTCATCAGCCCAATCTTCAGCAGAAAGAGCAGCGACTCCTCCACGTCGGAAAGCTGAAGGGCATCGAAGCCTCCAAACAAGGACTGGTTGCCCTCCCTCAATGCCATGAACAGCTCCACGACAGAGAATTCCACCGACATATCTGACGCCTTGTCTCTGCCCGTCTTCTCCTTTTCCATCAAAGCATAGAGCCACTTGATGGTGAACTGCGTAATCTCCCGTCTCATCTCAAACCGCTTCCACAGCAACTCCCGGTCCATGACCCTGACGACCTCCAGGTTGTGTGCCGCATCCTCCTTCTTCCGGATATACCCCTTCACCGCAAGGAAATTGACCAGAGTTCTCAGGTCTTTCTCCTTAGCGAAAGAGATTCCACTTCGGTTTGCATTGTCGTTCAGCTGTTTATATGAAACTCTCAAGACGTCGTCCTTCAGTTGTTGCAGAAAAAAATGTTCGAGCTTTGCCATTCGGTCCAACTGAAGCAGAGTCTTTCTTTCCGAATCGCCCGCCTCCGGCAGATATGCAGTGATATCTTTCGAGTCGGCAAGGATACCCTCCTGCCTCATGCGTTCGACCACCGAGATCACCTCTGCCTTTGTCAGTGCCAGCGTGTCGGCCAGATAGTCCACCCTTGACTCCGCCTCCACATCCTCGGTCTGTGCCCTGGCTATGTATTTCTGCGAAATGAGTGAGCGTATGACCCTCACCGCCTTTTCCACCTCACCAGTCTCAAAAAGGGGAGAGGCGGTGATTCGAGCCCTGGCCTCGTCCGCGTTGTTGACGGTGATGCCGGTGGCATAGACATGTGGAACATTGTTTCCCCGGATGAGATAGCCCCCTTGCTCGAGCGCCGCCAGCGCAGTCCTCACCCGCGTCTCGATATCCAGGACCGAGTCGTCCCATCCTGCCTCCCTCGCAATCTCGAGTGCCGAACAGCAGACCCTGGGCCGTTGCTTGGTCATGCGCTTCACAGCCGACCACACTTGCTGAATCTCGCTGATGCTGAGCTTCGTCTGATTGAGCAGGATAAAATGCTTGTCGAGGTCCGCGTCGCTGTAAAGCACATAACACTTGGCTTCGAGGCTGGGGTCACGCCCTGCCCTGCCCGCCTCCTGCACATAATCCTCCAAAGAAGCTGAGATATCGAAATGCACGACGAGCCCCACGTCGCTCTTGTCGACTCCCATGCCGAAAGCCGAGGTGGCGACGATGACCCCGACTTTCCCGCTCATAAATGCCTCTTGGTTGAACACCTTCTCGTCAGACTCCATCTTGCCGTTGAACGGCAGCGCACGGTGGCCGTCGCGCGTGAGCTTGGCCGCGAGGTCGCGTGTTCGCCTTGTCCTCGAGACATACACGATTGTGGGGCATGCATGCTCTTTGATGAGGTCTCTCAGCTTTGCATATTTCTCCTCGTCGGTGTCGGCGTGAATGACTGAGTAATGGAGGTTGGTCCTGGTGGCAGAAGAGGCAAAGAGCTGGAGGTGAAGTCCGAGTGTCTTCATGAAATAGTCGGAGATGTCCTGTATCACCTTCTGCTTGGCTGTGGCCGTAAAGCACGAAACCGGTATGGTCTTTCCCCTCTTTTTCTCCTGATATGCCCTGATGAATTTTCCGATGAAGAGGTAGTCAACCCTGAAATCCTGCCCCCACGACGAGAAGCAGTGCGCCTCGTCGATGACGAACCGCACGACATTCCTTGCAAGGAGTATCCTCTCGATGGTGTTCGACCGTAGCATCTCCGGGGAGATGTAGAGCAAGGAGGCGCCTCCGTCCATGACCTGCTGAATGGCCAAGGATCGGCTGATGGGGTCGAGCAGTCCGTTGATGGTGACGGCATCTGAGATTCCCCTGGCTTCAAGGGAGTCCACCTGATCTTTCATCAACGACTGCAATGGGGAGATGACGACAGTCAGTCCGTGCACACTCCGCCCTTCCATCAAGGCCGGAAGCTGGAAGGTGAGCGACTTTCCTCCTCCTGTCGGGAAAATGGCAAGCAGCGACTTTCCGTCCACTGCAGCTTTTGCGGCCCGTTCCTGCAGAGGCTCTCCCTCGTATGTCCGGAACTGGCCGTAGCCGAAAAAGGTTTTCAGATTGTGAAGCAAGTCCAATTTCCTGTTGCAGTAAGGACATCCTTGTGCACAAGGGGTGTGTCTCAACAGCCTCACTACTTGCTCCACGTCGGGGTAGTTCTTCAGCACCCATCCCGGCGTGATGGAACGGTGGTCCGTCGTGTCCACCAACGCCAGTGCATAAGCCAGCTCGCATGGATAATTGTCGACAAGTCTTTCAATATCGGCATGTGCGCATATCTTTCCTTCGTAGGTCTCCCGGATCAGCTCTGACAGGCTGTCCGCCTCAGGCATGTCACCGGCAAAACGAAAGAACCCCTCAAATTCTTTCTTGTCCTTCAGCAGCGACGAATAGACCCGCCTCGTATTCTCTGGCAGAGCCCCCCATTTGGCAAGTTCGTCAAAGAGGAGGTCGCGTGCCTTCTCGCAGTCGTTCACGGGATTGTTGGCTTGGTCGACAAGCAGCTTGTCGTCCTTCACGAGTTTGTGGTAGGGACGCTCAGGAAACAACAGCGGAGAGAGATAGAGCGTGTCGACCAAATGCCAGCGGCTGGATTTTTCGCCAAACAAATATGCTGCGTCGTGGTGTACAATATTGTGGCCGCAAAGAAAGTCCACCTCATCGATGAATTGCAGCAGGCCGTCTCTTGATGCATGATGGTATACCGCTCCGTCATGCCGAAGCGCTCCTATGTCATGGATTTTATGGTCGAGCATACCGACTTCAAGATCCACGACGGCATATCTCCGCTGAATTGTCATGAGTGGTTCGATGGGAACATTGGTATTTATTTAAGGATAAATTCTTTCTTGTTGCAAATTTACATATAATTTCTGAATTGTAAAACTTTAGCAATCGTAAAATAACAAGTTGCCTCACTTTTCAACAGTTAGCAAAATTATAAAGAAACGAGACATTTCAATAATACCGCAAGTAGAGATGCCGGCGTCTAAAATACACAAGGCGTCTAAAAATCGAAGACGAAACAAGGGTGTTTCGACGGACGGAGACGTATATCTGACCGTGCTTCGCCGGTCGTTCGTGCGGACGAGGACGTCCACAACCCCAGTGCGGACGGGCTTCGGCATGATGCGAAAGCGTTGGTGCACAGAAAACGGATTTTTCCGTTCCTACGCGTTGGAGAGATGGGAGACGTTTTGGTGGACAGGATTCGGGGGGGCAGGGGGAGACGACGGGTTGTAAGGGGAGAGTGAGACGGGGTGTCAGAATAAAATACTATAAAAAGGAGAAGAAGAGAGGAAAATATAGAAAATAATTCTGAGGAATACGAAGATTTGTTTATGTTTTTCTATAAAATCAAAAAAATCTTGGAATATAGTTCTTTTTAGTCGTAACTTTGCAGTCGAAATCGGAATCGAGCTGAAATTATCAACAAGTCGAAATCGAAATCGAACTGAAATTATAAACTAAAAAAAATATAGAAATTATGGCAGACAAGAAACTTCATTTTGAGACACTTCAACTTCATGTTGGACAAGAGAGTGCGGACCCGGCAACAGACTCCCGCGCAGTACCAATCTATCAGACGGCATCTTACGTATTCCGCAACTCGCAGCATGCGGCCGACCGATTCGGCCTGCGCGACGCGGGAAACATATACGGGCGCTTGACGAACTCGACCCAGGGCGTGCTGGAAGACCGCGTGGCCGCATTGGAAGGGGGCGTGGCCGGACTGGCAGTGGCGAGCGGCGCTGCCGCCATCACCTACGCGCTTCAGAACATCGCTGGCGCTGGCGACCATATCGTGGCAGCCGACGACCTTTACGGCGGATCATATAATCTGATCACCCACACGCTTGCCAACCTGGGCATCACGAACACGATAGTGAAGGTGAACGACCTGGCAGCTCTGGAGACAGCGATTCAGGAGAACACGAAGGCGGTGTTCGTGGAGACCTTCGGCAACCCGAACTCGGGCGTGACGGACATAGACGCCGTGGCTGAGGTGGCTCACCGTCATAACGTGCCACTGATTGTGGACAACACGTTCGGCACACCTTATGTGATCCGTCCGATAGAGCACGGAGCCGACGTGGTGGTGCATTCAGCCACGAAATTCCTGGGTGGCCACGGCACTTCGCTCGGCGGCGTGATTGTGGACGGCGGCACGTTCGACTGGAAAGGCAATGCCGACAAGTTCCCCACCCTTGCAAAGCCCGACCCGAGCTATCACGGTGCCGTGTTCGCCGACGTGGCCGGAGCGGCTGCGTTCGTGACCCGCATCCGTGCCGTCATCCTTCGCGACACCGGTGCAGCCATCTCTCCGTTCAACGCGTTTATCCTGCTGCAGGGCGTGGAGACGCTGAGCCTGAGGGTGGAGCGCCACGTGGAGAACGCACTGAAGGTGGTGGAGTTCCTGGCTAAGCATCCGAAGGTGAAGAAGGTGAACCACCCTTCGCAGCCGACGCACGAAGACAACGCGCTGTACAAAAAGCTCTACCCGCAGGGAGCCGCCTCAATCTTCACGTTCGAGATAGACGGTGGTCAGGAAGAGACATGGAGATTCATCGACGCACTCCAGATTTTCTCTCTGCTGGCGAACGTGGGCGACGTGAAGAGCCTGGTGATCCACCCCTACACCACCACCCACTCGCAGCTGTCGCCGGAGGAGCTGGAACAACAGCATATCACCCCCTCGACAGTGCGCCTGAGCGTGGGCACAGAGCATATCGACGACATCCTGGCCGACCTGGAGCAGGCACTGGAGTTGGTTTAGTTAAGTGATTAGTGAAAAGTGAAATCTTGGAGCAGCGAGTGCAAAGTCAAACTTGTTTGAATTTTGCCAAGTCGTGACAAGATTCTACGAAGTGAATAGTGTAATTACTCTTGACGATGGGGGGGGAGACGCCATATATGGACGTCTCTACCCCATGCGGACGGAAAGAAAGTATGAAGACGCCCCACGGGGCGTCTCTACTATCGGAGGATTTTCCGAGAATTTGTTGCGGAGTTAGAAGGAAAATGCGTAACTTTGCATGGTAATAGCAAGAATGGACGAACTGACATGAAGTAAGTCCCTACAGATAAACATAAAACAAAAAAAATAATACAATGGGAAAAATAGCGAAGAAACTGACCGACCTGATAGGCGGTACGCCGTTGCTGGAACTGGGCAAGTTCTCTGCAGCGAGGGGGCTGAAAAAGCCTGTGATAGCTAAGGTGGAATATTTCAATCCGGGCGGTAGCGTGAAAGACCGTATCGCACTGGCGATGATAGAAGACGCCGAAGAGAAGGGAATCCTTCAGCCTGGCGCCACAATCATAGAGCCGACGAGCGGAAACACGGGCGTGGGTCTGGCGCTGGTGTCTGCAGTGAAGGGCTACAAACTGGTGCTGACGATGCCCGAGACGATGAGCGTGGAGCGCAGGAACCTGGTGAAGGCCTACGGTGCGACGGTGGTGCTGACCCCCGGTAAGGACGGAATGCCCGGCGCAATCAAAGCAGCCGAGGAACTTCGCGACCAGACCCCCGGGAGCGTGATTCTGCAGCAGTTTGAGAATCCGTCCAACCCGGCCCGTCATTATGCGACGACGGGCAACGAAATCTGGGATGACACGGACGGAAAGGTGGATATCTTCGTGGCTGGCGTGGGCACCGGTGGAACGGTGTCGGGAGTTGGCAAGCTACTGAAGGAGAAGAACCCAGGCGTGAAGATCGTGGCCGTTGAGCCATCTGCCTCTCCTGTGCTGAACGGCGGCAAGAGCGGTCCGCACAAGATACAGGGCATCGGTGCCGGCTTCGTGCCCAAGACGTATGACGGAAGCGTGATTGACGAGGTGTTCGACGTGGACAACGACGACGCAATCCGTACTTCGCGTGAGCTGGGCCAGCAGGAGGGTCTGCTCGTGGGTATATCGGCCGGAGCAGCCGCGTTCGCAGCCGCCGAGCTGGCGAAACGCCCAGAGAACGAGGGGAAGACCATCGTGGCGTTACTGCCGGACACCGGCGAGCGCTATCTGTCAACGGTGCTCTATGCGTTTGAGGAGTACCCGTTGTAAGGAAAAGAAAAGTGATTGAAGAAAGAGGCTCGTCTTGAGAAAGATGAGCCTCTTTGTTGTAGGAAGTGAAAAGTTTAGTTAGTTTGGGGATGGAATTAAGTTATGATGAAAAAGATAAAAAAACGTTTTGTCTTGGGCTTCGCCCTTCGTCGTTGGTGCCGTGACGACTGTCCGCAAACAAGTTTGCTTCCATCCGACACGACATCAATGACGGCACTTCGTGCTGACAAAACTCAATAAAAAGTCCTCCACTGCGTTACGGAGAAAAAACGCTTCGCTCAATAAAAACCATGCGGACGGGGATTTTAAGTGAAAAATGAAGAATGAAAAATAAAGAATTTATTTACTCCGGCGATGGAATTCGAAGTGCTTTCGTTGCGGATGTTTTTGTTTTAACACGAATGTCCATGAATGACCACGAATTTTCATGAATAATATTTTTTAATTGGCATGAATTTTAAGTGAAAAGTGAAAAGTTTTAGTTACTCAGGTGGCGGGATAGATGTTCTAGATGAGCTAGATGGGGTTCGGTACGAGTCAGGAACGTGAGTGTTCAAAGTTCAGATAATTTCTCTTCGTAGGATTCTGTCACGACTCGGAAAAGCACAAGCAAGCTTGGCGTTTCGCTCGCCGCTCCAGAATCTCGCTCCTAAAGAGTGTACGTTTCGGGAGCGTTGCGGGGATGGGGTTCGGTACGGATCGGGGACTTTCGGGGACGGACTACATTAGTAGGAATGGCTATGCCAGCTTTATTCTTCTCCATATTGGAGGAGGAACGAGTCGCCAGAAAAAGACAAGCAGGCGGTAGCGCCAGTCGATGGTGAGGACCGGTTTTTTCTTGGCGAGAGCACGGAAGATGGCCTTTGCCACTTTCTCTTTCGAGAGCTTCATGGGGTAATTGAAATCGCCTGCGAGGAGGTCGGTGTCGACAAATCCGGGGCGTATGTCAGTGATGGAGATGCCAAGTTTTCTTGAACAGGACAGCTGGGTAAGCGCCTCGAGATAGTGGGTCTGGAAGGCTTTGGTGGCGGAATAGGACGGAGCGGGTCCGAGTCCTCGTGTGGAGGCGATGCTGGTGATGGCACCAATCTGTCCCCCACCCTGTTTCGCAAAATAGTTGAAGGCAAAGTCCACCATCCTCGTGAATCCGACGACGTTGGTCTGGACCGTGCTGTCCTCGATGTCCGGTTTCAGACCTTGATTCTGGTTGCCGATGCCCGAGGCATGGAAATAAATGTCCATGCCGCCCAGCCGATCCACCAAGGCCTGCAGACGCTCGAGGCTCTCGGCGGCATTGACGTCAACCCGCTCCCACTCCACAAGCGAAGGAAACTGCTCCGCCAGCTCCCGAAGCCTGTCTTCCCTGCGGGCAGCAACCCCTACCCTGCATCCGGCTTTCAGGAACAACAACGCCACCTCTCTCCCGATGCCTGAGGAGGCTCCAATGATTATGACTCGTTTCTCCATTTTCGTAGGATATTTTACGGCAAAGTTATACAAAAAAACACAAAAATATAGTGTGTCGAGGGGAAAAACGTGCTTTTATGTTGCGATTCTCCTATTATTCGCACATATAGGACGAGTGATGGTAAGTGAAGAGTGAAGAGTGAAGTTACTCCGAGGATGGGATTCGAAGTGATTTCGTTGCGGATGATTTATGTTTTAACAACTAATGTCCATGAATGTCCACGAATTTCCGAATTTGTCAAAAATGCGATTAAGCCAAATGAATAATGACAAATATATTTGAACATTATCATGGCGTAGCATTTTCAGAGAATCTAAATGAGCATAGTCAAACTTGTTTGAACTATGCCATGACAAAGAGGAAATCATGAAATAATTATCATGAATATTTTTTTTGATAATTAAGAATTAGAGAAGAGTGAAGAGTTTTAGTTACTTTGGCGATGAGCTAGACGTTCTATATGGACTTCAATTGGGTTTCAAGAGGAGGGACGTATATTTGACCGTGCTTCGCCGGTCTTTTGTGCGGACGAGGACGTCCACAACCCCAGTGCAGACGGGCTTCGGTGCGGTTTCAGGGAAAGTTCCTTGAGTATGATCTTTGCCGGTGTTAAAGCCCATATATTTGTATTTATGGAGCAAATTTCGTAATTTTGCAAATGATTTGAAAAGAAACAGAAAATAACACTGACAAGACAATGAGAAAGAGAATCATCCTTCAACTGGCACTCCTGCTGGGAACAGCCGGCATGAGCGCCCAGACTTTCACCCACTACACCACCACAGAGAGCCAGGAATGGCAGGAAAGCAAGGCATCGCTGAGCAACAAGGCATCCGCTCAGCCCCTGATCACGCTCAACGGCGATGAGCAAGGCCACGAATTCCTCGCATGGGGCACCTGCTTCAACGAGCTGGACCTCGACGCGCTGGAGCAGCTGCGACCGGAGGAGCAAGAGGAGGTGATGCGGCGCCTGTTCGCTCCCGACGGCGACCTTCGCTTCACCCGTGGCCGCCTGACGATGAACGCCAACGACTACAGCCGGGCTTGGTACTCCTGCGACACGGTTGACGGCGACTTCCATCTCAACCACTTCAATATCGAGCACGACAAGCAGAACGTGATCCGCCTCATCAAGATGGCGCAGCGGCATCAGCCGGCTCTCACCTTCTGGATGTCGCCCTGGAGTCCTCCCGCCTGGATGAAGATCAACCACGACTACCCCGTGCTGAGCAGCCGCTACAACCGCCAGCCGAAGGAGAAGGACGCCTTTCTCTATGCCGGCTCCGTCACCTCCGACACCGCCATCGACCCCGACGAGATGAAACTGCTGGGCGACCGCAACGGCGTATTTCCCCGCAGGCTCGCCACCCAAGACTACATGATCCAGGATCCCCGCTACCTCCAGTCGTATGCGAATATGTTCTGCCGGTTCATCGAACTCTACCAGCAGGAAGGCATCCCGATCGACATGGTGATGTACCAGAACGAGGCCTACTCCTACACCCCCTATCCCGGTTGCGCATGGACAGCAGAGGGCACCATCCGCTTCAACCACGAATACCTGAAGCCTACGCTCGAGAAGCATCACCCGGAAGTGAAGCTCTATCTCGGCACGTTCAACACGAACCGCCTGGACTACGTGGAGAAAACCGTGGACGGTCTGAAGGACGAAGTGACAGGCCTGGGCATCCAGTGGGAATGCCGCGAGCACCTCGCAGCGCTTCATGAGCGTTACCCCGGCCTGCACCTCATCTCCAGCGAGAGCGAGTGCGGCAACGGCTCGATGGACTGGAAAGCAGGCGAGCACACGTTCCATCTGCTCTGCGACTATATCGGGCGGGGATGTGACGAGTATTTCATCTGGAACTTCATCCTGCAGGACAACGGAGAAAGCCCGTGGGGCTGGCGTCAGAACGCGCTGATCCAGGTGGACAGCCAAAAGAAGACGCTCCGCTATACCCCGGAATACTATGCCGTGAAGCATTTCTCCAACCTTGTTCCTCCCGGCAGCCGCATGCTGGCCTACACGAGCCGTGAGCAGACCAAGGGGATGCCCGTCATCGTGTTCCAGCGCCCCGACCAGAAACGGGTGGTTGTCGCCGGCAACCAGACCGACGAGGAGGTGAGAGCCACCATCCGTCTGGGCAAAAAACATCTCAACATGGTGCTCCCAGCCCACTCGTTCCACAGCTTCATAGAGAAATCATCGCGTTAAAAAGGTTCTGATTTTCCCGAAAGATGATGGAATGTCAGAAAAGTTTCGTAACTTTGTATTTCAATTATAATAAAAAATACTAAAAATTTTTCTCTATGGAACATTTGATTCCTTCATGGATGCTGATTCCCTTCGTGGTGCAGCTGCTCTGCATCGCCATCCTTCCGTTGACGAAAGCCGGCGAATGGTGGGAAGAGAACAAGCACAAACTCTACATCTCCCTGTTGCTGGGAGTTCCTGTAGGCATCTGGCTGTGCGCCAACGGCATGTCGCACGAGTTGACTCACCAGATGGTTTATGACTACGTGCCGTTTATCCTGCTGCTGATGGCGCTGTTCGTGACGACCGGCGGAATCTGTATCAAGGGTGACATGCGCGCCACTCCTACGACCAACACCATCATCATGGCCATAGGCTGGGTTCTGGCCTCGTTCATGGGTACGACCGGCGCCGCCATGCTGCTGATCCGTCTGCTGATCCAGACCATCAGCCAGCGCAAGTACAAGGTCCACACGGTGATGTTCTTCATCGCCATCGTAGCCAACTGTGGCGGTCTGCTGACCCCTCTTGGCGACCCGCCATTGTTCCTGCTGTTCCAGAAAGGCGTGCCGTTCATGTGGTTCATGCAGAACATGATTCCCGAATGGGCGGTGACCGGCTTGCTGCTGCTTGGCATCTACTGGATTATCGACAGTTATTATTACAAGAAAGAGCCTTGGGAGCTGCTGTCCGCCGATGCCCGCGAGCAGGTGAAGGTGACGGCCCGCGGTCTGATCAATATCTTCTGGCTGCTGTGCGTGATATTAAGCACGATGTTCATCAACTCCACCTATATTCCCGCCATGGGCGAGGAAGGTGCTCCTTGGTACCTGAAGCTGTTGCGTGAGTGGGTGTTCGTTGCGATTATCATCCTGTCGATGCTGACCACGAAGCGTGAGGTACGCCAGGACAACGAGTTCTCGTGGACCCCGATCCTGGAGGTGGCCTGCGTGTTCCTCGGCATCTTCGCAACGATGACCCCTGCCCTGATGTTCCTCCAGCAGAATCCGCTTCCTGTGACCGAGCCCTGGCAGTTCGTCTACTCCACGGGTTCGCTTTCGGCGTTCCTGGACAACGCTCCAACGGCAATGGTGTTCCATGCCACAGCCTCCACGCTGCCCGTTGAGGGTGCTGCTGTGGCCGGCATCAGCCAGGCGTTGATGAAGGCCATCTGTATGGGAGCCGTGTTCTTCGGATCACTGACTTATATCGGCAACGGACCGAACTTCATGGTGAAGAGCATCGCGGAGCAGAGCGGCATCAAGATGCCGTCGTTCTTCGGCTATATGATCCGTTTCTCGCTGGTCATTCTCCTTCCGGTGTTCATCATCGTGCAGCTGCTGTTTATATAGGTTTTAGGCATATAACGCATGCGGGCCGGCATCCATGGATGCCGGCCCG
>CAMOTI010000077.1 GCA_946625675.1 uncultured Prevotellaceae bacterium
TAAGAAAAGAAAGAATAAAGTCAATCATATGAACAAGCAAGAATTACGAATTGTGTACATGGGCACTCCGGAGTTTGCCGTTGAGAGCCTGAAGGCACTGGTGGAAGGCGGCTATAATGTGGTAGGCGTAGTGACGATGCCCGACAAGCCTATAGGGCGTCACGGCAGCCAACTGTCGATGAGTCCTGTGAAGCAGTATGCTCTGGAGCAGGGATTGAAAGTACTGCAGCCAGAGAAGCTGAAGTCTCCCGACTTTCTGGAAGAGTTGGAAGCTCTTCATGCCGACCTTCAAATAGTTGTGGCATTCAGGATGTTGCCGGAGGTTGTTTGGTCAATGCCCCATTTGGGCACGTTCAACCTGCACGCCTCGCTGCTGCCTCAATACCGCGGTGCCGCTCCCATCAACTGGGCGGTGATAAACGGTGAGACCGAAACCGGTGTAACCACATTCTTCCTCCAGCACGAGATAGATACAGGCGAGGTGATCCGCCAGGTGCGTGTTCCGATAGCAGACAGCGACAATGTGGGTATAGTCCACGACAAGCTGATGGAGACAGGCGCCCGTTTGGTGACCGAGACCGTTGACCGCATCATCGACGGGACGCTTCGCACAGTGGAGCAGGACCTGATGATTGGAGAGGGTGAACTGCTGAAGCCAGCTCCTAAAATTTTCCGCGACACCTGCCGCATCGACTGGAACCAGTCACAGAAACGCGTATATGACTTCATCCGTGGTCTGAGTCCCTACCCTGCCTCCTGGACCGTTTTGCACACAGACGGCAAAGAGACAGAAATCAAGATTTACGAAAGCAAGAAGCTTGACAACGCCTCATTGTCTTCCGCTCCTTCCCTCCATCCGGGACGGATATGGAGCGACGGAAAGAAGTTTCTTCGAGTCGGCTGCTCCGATGGCTGGCTTGACATACTCACGCTGCAGCAAGCCGGAAAGAAGCGCATGCCCTGCACAGACTTTCTACGTGGCTTCAAACTCGGAGAAGAAGCCGATTTCGCATAAAACCAAAATCCGGATACCACTTCCGCAGGTACACGTGGAAGTCGTATCCGGATTTTTACACAAAAAAAAACAACAACCTGATTTTCAGATTGTTGCCATTTAACTTAGTTGCGAGGGCAGGACTCGAACATGCGACCTCCAGGTTATGAGCCTGGCGAGCTACCAACTGCTCCACCTCGCGATATATAAACATTGAGGAAATGCCTTTCTCAATTGCGAGTGCAAAGTTACAACTTTTTTTTCAAACAGCCAAACAAAAAGTAAGAAAAGTAAGATTTTCTACCATTTTAAGGCTAAAAAAGCATAAATTCTCAGATGTTCTTGTTGTTGAGCATATCAATTTTGATTTGTCCGTCGACTTCCACAACTTTGATGTTGAGCGATTTTTTTCCGTCTCCCTCATTCATCTCAACTTTAAACCAGTCCTCTCCAACTGCCTTGATGCTCATGTTCTTCTTGACCTCATCCCAAGGAATTGAAGCCTTATTGCGTTGTGTGCGGAAGAACCGTCCAGTGCCGAAGTCGCCAGTTTCAGCCACCTTGTCCTGCACATATCTCCTGCAAGCCATGGAAAGCATGGTCTCGTCGACATTCCGTCCGTCGCGAGCGAAGCAGTCGTCATAGAAATTTTTGATGAAGTCAATCTTCTCTGCGTCGTTGGCCGCATAAGGCAGCACCTCCAGTCCGTTCTCTGTCACGATGGCAATATCGGAAGAAGGCAAGTTAGAAGTCGTGAAAGAACTATAATCAAAGTTCATGTCGTTGGAAGGAGTCCATGCCACCGGTTTTGTCTGACTGGCAGTTGCGGTTCGTGGCCTTTCAACATTCTGTCTGCTGGAAGAGCTTGCAGCCGAAGCCAACGGCTCCTCATAATCGTCCCAAGTGACATTAGCATAATCATTATCCGGGGTTGCAGGCTGTTCGTTGAAATTCTGGCTTTCGTTGTTAGACCGTGACAGACGCTCAGTGAACAACGTACTTCCGTCGCCCTCCACGGCTGGTGGTGGTGACGGCTCTCCCCAGAGATTGACTATGGTGTCGGTGGAGATGGTGTCAGCCTTCGGCTTGAGGTCGGCCTCCGCAATTTCTCCCGGCCGCGGTTTTATTTTCTCCTTACATGCATAAAATGTACAGAGTACGATCCCAAAAAGCAAGATATTGAATAATTTCTTCATATTCAAACGAATTATATTGCAAAGTTACGAAAAAAACGTTGAGCAAAGGTTATCCAGAGGTGAAAGATAATGAAAAGTTAAGAAAATTTCATAAAAAAGGGGATAAATTGAGAAAAATAATGTAAATTTGTATGTTTTTAACCACAAAATTTTTGTTGGAGCATATAGACTCAATATATAAAAATTCAAGAAAAAACCAGACAAATGAAACGAATGAAATCATTATTGTTTACCTATATGTTTATAGGTGTATCATTATCTTGTACCTCTACCCCATCACATGAACGCGAAGCAGAACAACCAGAAGTAAGGACTGAAGAGACATCCCTTGTGGAAAGTGACTCAGTCGCACCTGGTCCTGACGAAC
The DNA here is from genome assembly GCA_946625675.1 of uncultured Prevotellaceae bacterium. Classification (GTDB taxonomy): domain Bacteria; phylum Bacteroidota; class Bacteroidia; order Bacteroidales; family Bacteroidaceae; genus UBA3839. The sequence goes on from CAMOTI010000077.1 coordinate 2,558, forward strand.
AAGTTCTATCGGACCGAACACTTCCCGACACATTGGTGATAGCGATGTGCGGCGACATCATGATGGGCACAACTTATCCAAAGACGCAACTGCCAGCCAACGACGGGAAAAACTTGTTTGACGACACGAAATCCATCACACTTGGAGCCGACCTTGCCGTGGGCAACTTGGAAGGATGCCTGCTTGACGGTGGACGCAGCCGTAAGGGGAACGGTCCGAACAGTTATGCATTCCGAATGCCGACGAAATATGGTGTGAATCTTCAAGAAGCCGGATATGATTTCATGAGTCTGGCCAATAACCATAGCAAGGACTTTTACGACGAGGGCATCCTGTCGTCAGAGCGCATTCTCGACGGCCTGGGCATAGAGCACTGCGGAGTAGAAGGACATAAGGAATATGCGATTGTAGAACGTAACGGAGTGAAATACGGAATATGCGCTTTCGGCCATAACAGCTACACAATCAAGCACACAGACTTGAAGCGCGTGAAAGGGATACTCGACAAGCTTCGTCCTCTATGTGACATCCTCGTGGTTTCGTTTCATGGCGGAGCAGAGGGTGCAGACCGTTGCCATCTTCCACAAGGCCAGGAGACTTTCCTCGGCGAGAACCGAGGAAACCTACGTGAGTTCACACATTTCGCCATCGACAACGGTGCAGACGTAGTATACGGCCATGGTCCGCACGTGACACGTTGTGTGGAGGTTTACAAAGGACGTTTCATCGCATACAGCCTGGGAAACTTCTGCACCCCTTATGGAATGAGCCTGACAGGCATCAAAGGCTATGCACCAGTAGTTGAAATCAAGATCAACGGGAAAGGTGAGTTTCTGAGCGGTAAAATCCACTCGTTCATCCAGCAGAAAGGGATAGGCCCCAGAAAGGATACGACAAACGCTGTTGCCAAAGAGATGAAACGACTGAGTGAAGCTGACATCAAAAATGCGGTAATCAAGATCGACGAAGAAGGAAATATTAGACTTTAAGGTTTGAAATTTGAGGTATATCTACATGATTTTCGGCTGCGATCAACAAAATTCAAGAAAGCTTGACTTTGTATTCGCTTGCAGGAAAATTGAGGTTAGAGGTTTATTTCTAGAAGATCTAGAAGTTCTAGAAAATCTAGAGCATCTAGAATACCCCTCCCCCCTATAACGCAGAAAAGCATCCCTTCAATGGGATGCTTTCTGTTTGGGGAAAAAAGGCGGCGACCTACTCTCCCGCATTGCGGTGCAGTACCATCGGCGCGCGCGGGCTTAACTTCTCTGTTCGGGATGGGAAGAGG
>CAMOTI010000078.1 GCA_946625675.1 uncultured Prevotellaceae bacterium
TTTTCTTTGTCATACAAAACCTTTTTAGTAACTTTGCCAAACAACACCATATAATTATCAGAGAACCAACAATGAGAAAAGTCATCATCACCGCACTTGCCATCATGGCACTGTGCATTAGCAAAATAACAGCACAGACCGGTGCCGACTTCATGAAAGCATTCAAGCCGGCTACCGTGAACGTACCGTTCGACGTCAGCGCAGAAGGTAAGGAGTTCCGTGTCAAATGGGGTATGGACACTGCGTGGAACTGGGATTTCAATGTCAACCGAGGCATAGCACACATCGGAAAAGGTAATTTCGAAACCGGACGAATCTCCTTCCAGCCCAATGCGGAGGTCATCGACAACGGAGACGGAACATACTCCCTGACCGACAAGCAGAAGAACGCTATGAAAAGCCGCTGCAAGAACATACTCCTTACGGGATGCAACCAAGTGGAAATCAACAACGACCAGGAGGACGCACTCTCCGACGCCAACTACGCCACATACCAGTCCGTATACCTCAACAAGCCCGAGGCGTGGTACAAGCTCATCAAGGCCAGCGTGGCATATGCGAAGGAATGTGGAGTGGAGGTCATCAGCATCGCACCATTCAACGAGCCTGACTACACCGCATGGGGACAGGGCACACAGGCTAGCATGAAGGAAATATGCAGACTCATCAAGCAGGACCCGTTCTTCGACGGAATTCGTGTCTGCGGAGGTAACACGCTCAACTGCGACCAGGCACTGTCTTGGTACAACTTCTGCCTCGACTACGTGGACGAGGGTAACACACACCAGCTGGCCGGATCATTCGACAACTACGCCTGGTTCTTCCAAAAAGTGAAAGCCGACGGAAAGGTGGCGACCGCAGACGAACTGCACAACGTCGGAGAGGCTATCGTCGGAGCTGAGTACGGAATGGAAAACGGAATATGGTGGGGATTCGACAGCAAGGCTAGAGGACAGTTCTGCATCGACTCCAATGAAGGCGTACGAATCGGATACGGAGAAAGCAGACCGACATGGACTAGCGCAGCTGTCTACCGAAACGAGAAGACTGGCGAAGTACACGGTTTCATGGGATCATCCGAAAGACAAGCCAACAGCGCGTCTTATGCATTCATCAGCCAGACGAAGGATGTATTTGTCAACGGATACGGACCCACTCGTATGTACGTCTACGACATTCCGGGCGGAACGGGATATCAGAAGGGACAAATCAACGCGGAACGGCTTTTCGACATCACATGGGGAGAGGACGTCGCGCCGGGAGAAATCAACGGAACATACCAAATCATGAATGCGTCAAGCCGTAAGATGCTCACATTCAACGGATCTGGAAACGTGCAGAGCGCCACCAGAAAGACCAGCGGGACAACACAGCAGTGGAAAGTCTACCCTGGATACACCGACGGAGACATTTCTTACTGGTTCATCGACAACGCAAACACAAGCGCTGCAATCACAAAAACACACCTCAACGTGCTCAACAACAACCTCAACTCCGGAGCTGGTGTCATTTGCTTCGACGCAGGACACGCTGCAAACGAGCAGTGGTATCTCAAATACGCTCAGGACGGATATTACTTCATCATCAGCAGGCTCTCAAACAAATACCTCTATTGCGGAAGCACAACAACTGGAGCCAACGTCAGCCTTATGACTGAACCGTCGGAAAATACCACCACGGCAAACCTCAAGAAATACCTCTGGAGATTCATGCCGACCGACGCAAAAGCCGAAACGATGGCACCGGATGCACCAACAGCACTCTCGACGAAGGCCAGGACCGCAAGCATCTCTCTCAACTGGACTGCACCCGATGACGAGGACATCGAAAGCTACACCATACTTCGTAACGACGGAAAGGAATGGAACACCATCGGACGCAACGACACCATCACATCATTCACGGACAACACGGCATTGCCCGGGATTGAATACACATACAAAGTATATGCGGTCGACCATGCCGGAAACCGTTCGAAACACTCAGAGGAGGCTAAGGCAACAATCAAGAGCAAGAAAGCGCTCATATGCCAGCTGCAGTTCGACGGGGACCTCAAGGACAAGTCGCCCAACCACATGGACGCGTCGCTATATGGCAACGAATCCTACAACACGCTGACTGCAACCGTGAAGTCTGGAACCAAGTCGTTCACCTTCGACGGGAAATCATACGCCATGATACCCTACTCCACCGCAGGACTCGACTCCATGACCGTCTGCATGTGGGTGAGATGGTCGGGAGGAAATAACTGGCAGCGCATTTTCGACTTCGGCAACGGCACCGACCAGTATATGTTCCTCTGCCCGAGCAACGGCAGCGAGATGCGATTCGTGATGAAGAACAAGGGGGATGAGCAGATTGTCAGCACTGGAAAACTGTCTGCCAGCGCATGGAGACACATCGCCATCACCATACAGCCCGACCAAACTACGGGAAGGGTTAGCGTGAAATTTTACGTAGGAGGAGAAGAGAAGGCGGCAGACGATAACTTCACCATCAAGCCATCCGACATCATGCCATCCCTTTGCTTCATCGGACGGAGCATGTTCACTGGAGATCCCCTGTTCAACGGAAGAATGGACGACTTCAGAATTTACAACTACGCACTGACACAGGAAGAAGTGAAGAAAGTGATGGAAGACACAGGCGAGCAGTCGGAAGACATCGAAGAAGACGAGCCTGACACGAAAATCGGCGACGTCAACGAAGACGGAAACGTGGACATCAGCGACATCGTCGCAGTCATCAACCAAATTGCAGGAACCGCCACATACCGGTTTGCCGACGTGAATAACGACAAAAACGTGGACATCAGCGATATCGTCGCCATCATCAATACCATTGCTGCACAATAGGAATATGCAAACAGGAAAGATAAACATACCGCTGCTGACGCTGAGCTCGTCGATGCATCTCATGGTCGATGCCATATGCGTGTGCTGCCTCTATCTGATGGCTGTAACCTTCTCTGTGCCATTTCTCGCTGCTGTCTTTGTCGTGTACAACATCACGGCATTCCTGACACAGCCTATCACAGGAATGTACATCGACAAGGTGGGCAACAGCCACTGGCCCCTTATCAGCGCTGTGGCACTGCTGTGCCTGGGCTCAGCACTCGTCTATTTCGTCAACGGATCGCTGGAACTGCAGCACTCACCCGTAGCTGTGTTCGCAGTCGCACTGCTCATCGGAATTGGAAACTCGCTCTTCCACGTTTGGGGAGGGAAGCAGACGGTGCTCAAGAACGGCAACGACCCCAGGCCGCTCGGCGTGTTCGTATCTACCGGCGCTTTCGGACTGGCCATCGCATACGTGTTCTTCTCCTGGAAGACACTCATCATCCTGCTGTTCGCAATCTGTGCGGCCACCATGGCATACATCCTGCTCGACAAACAGAAGAAAGATTACGGGCTGAACACCTCCAACGACACAAGCGACGACAGCAACTACGCACCGATGTCCATGAAGACGGCCACAATCGTGCTCGCCATCATCGGCATCGCGCTCTTCGTCTTCATTCGATCGTTCGTCGGAGAGTGGTTCTCTGGATCCATCATCAGGACGAACAAGCTGATACTCATCATCGGATTCACGGCAATGGCGGGAAAGATGGCTGGTGGATGGATGATGAAGCATGGAGGAATGATACCGTCGGTATGCGTTATGATTGCTGGTACTCTCATTTGCCTGGCTCTGAAAGGGATGGGCAACACCGTATGCCTCATCGGACTGTTCATGATCAACTGCACCATGCCCGTCACACTCTATCTCGCAAACTACGTACTCAAAGGGCGTGAGGCACTGGCATTCGGCATTCTCGCCGCTGCGCTTATGCCAGGATATATCCTCTCGCAAATCATTTGAACAAACCAAAGGACGATGTCCTCTTCTGAAAAAACAAAAAAAATGGACTCCGGACTCGTTTACCATCTGCTGAAACCACTTGTGCTCACAATTCTTATCGAAATGGGAGTACTATGGCTGCTATTGGGAGAACGGCGCAAGAAAATACTGGGGGCATCGGTCATTGTCAACTGCCTCACGAACGTGCCACTCAATCTCTTCCTCATTTTCATCAGCTACGGATGGACCGAAATCGCTATCGGAGAAATCACCGTACTCATCCTGGAGACGCTATGGTACTATATCTTCACGAAAGAATGGAAACGCTCTGCCGCCTATTCGTTCTTCTGCAACGCCATCAGCTTCCTGTCCGGACTGTTTATATTCTACATTCAAATGCTGCTGTCGGGAAACTGACCAGTGCAGATTGACTTACAACAAAAAGACGGGACAGGCATCCCATTATCCGAAACCACAAAATAAAAAAACATAAACCTCAAATACAGACTGAACATGAACCTACACTTACTCGACCGAATCGTACCGAACGAAGACCTGTTCATCAAGAAGGAAAGAGACCAAGGGCAACTGCAACAAAACGAGAATGGGCAACAACCGGCTGACCCCAAGCAGCAGAAACGGCTGCAGAAGGAAGCTGAGAAAGCAAGAAAGAAAGCAGAGAAAGCTAAGAAAAAAGCAGAGAAAGCAAAACAGAAAGAACTAAAGAAAAAGGCTAAACAACAGACCATGGGCAGCCAGCAAGACGGACAGGCTGTTAACCTCTCACAGAGAACTGACGGCACAGCAGAAATGCAGACCATTGAAAACCAGCAACAAAACGCAAACATGGAGACGGCATCACTATCCGTCAGCACCGCGTTCCTGCTTGGAGGCGCACTGCTGCTCGTGATGGCGTCAGCACTCTTCTACAGAAAGAAACAAGGACAAGCATGACTTCGACTTGTAAGCAGACCTAAGAGAAGAAAAAATAGTGAACACCAAAATTCTTACTTCATAAATCTTTAATATCTTAATAATTATGACATTTCACCTATTAGACGTAGTCAACCCACGAATTGGAGAGCTTGCAGCTGAAATAGAGTCTCATGCAAAACAGCTCAAAGCTCTCGAAATCAAAGAGGAAGAACTGCAACAGCGACAAAATTTGCTGAACGAAATCGACGAATCCGTTTGGAAGAAAGTGGAGAAGAAAGCGGCAAAGAAAGCAAAGAAACAAGCACGTGCGGATGCAGCAGAGAACAAGGAAAACACCGTAAACCTTGACCAACGAACAAACGACTCAAGCGAAGAAGTTACCGTGAACACAGCGGGGATGGCGGGAACAGGAAACTCTGACGTTTCATCCATCGGAACGGTGCTCCTACTGGGGGCAGCACTGCTACTTTGCGCCACCACGGCCATTTTCTATCGAAAAAAGAACGGATAGAAAGACAAGAAACATGATTATGAACAGACTGACACGGACTCAGCTGCTGACATAATCATTATCACAACATCAATCTTTTAACCATAAAAATTCATCAACATGAACATACATCTTCTAGACATACCCACCGGTTGGCAAGAGATGAGAGAGACCAGACGCCAAAGAGAGGAGCAGTATATCAAAGAGCAGGAAGCCACATTGAAAGAACTCCGTCAGGCATTGAATGCAAAACGGCAAGCTGTCGCTCAACTCGAGAATGACGTGTACAGCAGAGAGGAAATGCTGAAGGAGTTTGCGCCGAAAGAATACAAGAAATACCAGAAGAAGCTGGAGGAAATGGGACTGGCAAGCAACACGACGTCAGACGACAACACCATCAACCTCGCGTCATCGGCGGCGGCAGGGACCACAGCATCCGTCGCAATCAACGACACAGAACTGCCTTCCACCGAAACAACAACATCATCAGTCGGATCGTTCGTCATGATTTGCACGGCACTTTTCCTCTGCGGAACATCGGCACTCTTCTACGGAAAGAAAAACAAACTATAACAATTTTTATGTTCAAATAAAAAAAAGAATTAATTTCACTTTCATCTAAAATTATATGAACATACTCTTTTTAGACGATGTACTTCCGCCCGAGCTTCTACGGAAAGAGCAAAAGAAATGGGAAAAGGAACAAAGGAAGCAAGATAAGAAAGCGCTGAAGGAAGAGAAGAAGGCACTGAAACAACTTAAGAAAGAAGAGAAACGAAAGGAAAAGGAACTAAAGAAACAAGCTAAGAAAGGTGTGATTGGTGCAAAAGAAGCAAGCAACGTCCTCAACCTTTCCCGACAACCAGCCAATACCTGTGAGCAAGTTGTGATAGAAGAAAACAACAACCAGCAGGAGATGGCATTGGCATCCACCTCACTATCAACAATCTTACTCATTGGATCCGCCTTGTTATTATGTGGAGGATGTGCAGTATTCTATCGAAAAAAATCAACTTGACAGACTAATTTTCAAACAAAAAAAAAGATTAAGCCTATGCAAACCTACATTTTAGACGCAGCACTGCCGCCGAAATTGCAGAGAAGACAAGACAAACTAAGTAAAAAATGGGCAAAAGAACGGCAGAAGGAAGAGAAAAAAAAGAAAAAGAAAGAACTGAAAGAACAGAAGAAACGAGAAAAAGAACTGAAGAAGCAGGCTAAGCAACAAGGAGCCGTTGGCTATACGGAATCAGAAAACACGCTCAACCTTTCTCAGTGCCAGGCATCTACGACTGCACAAATCGAAGACGGCAACTTGGCAAACGGACAAGAACTGTCACAGGCTTCTACATCACTCTCCACCATAATATTATTAGGAGCAGCACTGCTCATGGTGGGATGCAGCGCATTGTTCTATCGTAAGCGGCAGACAAAATAAGACTGCACAAATGACACTACAAGCCGGGGCCGCCTCTATCTGACGACAGAGGCGGCCCCGGCTTGGCGTATGTGTAATGTTTTCAGCTCCGGCTAACCTGCAGTCCGCTCTTGGAGAGCGTCATCTCGACGAATCGTGCACGGGGATTGGGCGGGTTGGCGTTCAAAAGCTGGCGGATACGTCCGGCAGCCTCTGGATCCTTGGCGATCATGTAAAGATAGCCGCCGCCACCCGCACCGGGCAGTTTGTAGCCAAGGCAGAGGTCGTCCACAAGGTCGGTCAGAGCACTCACTGCAGGAGGATTCGTGCCGGAGTCAATTTGCTGGTTCTGCTCCCACGTACGGCGCACCAGAAGGCCCATCTGAACAAAATCCTGACGCTGAAGGGCGTCAAACATCTCATGAGTATGCTCCTTCATCCGACGAAGCAACTGGAGCTGGTCGTGCTCATTGAGAAACATCCGACGGACAATCTCGGAAAGAATCTGCTTGGCTGTGCGGGTGATGCCTGTGTAGTAGAGCAGATGACAGGCACGGTACTCTGGCTGCAGATAAAGGTCGTCGGGTAGCCAACGGGCAACCGGACGCTGCAAAAAGCCACTCTCCGTTTCCAGCAGCTTCACGCCGCCAAGCACGCCGCCGAACTGGTCCTGCCAGCCACCACCGGTGGTCAGCAGCTGCTCCAGCACCAGGGTACGCCGGCATATCTCGTTCTTGTCCCAAGCCAACGAGCAGAAGTCACTCAGTGCACCGAGAACGGTGGAGGCGAGGATGGAGCTGGTGCCCAAACCGCTACCTTTGGGAATGGCGGAGAGCAACGTCACCTCAAAGCCACCACCAAACGACTCAAGCTGACTTCTCAACGAGTCAAACGGCTCTGAACAAAAATGGGGATGAAAACCAGACAGACAGAGTGCAGCCTTGGGAATGGAGAAAGCACTGCCCACTTCGTTGTAGGCAGACAGTTGATCATAACTCGTAATGGTCTCGCGGGCACCAAGGTCAATACTACGAAGAACTATATGCGGTTCAGAACAAGGACGTATGTATGCCTGAAGCGGTTGCTGGCCATTCAGCTCTATAGCAAGATTCACCACACTGCCACCCTCCATCAGGCAGTAAGGAGGCGTGTCGGTCCATCCACCGGCTATATCTATGCGCACGGGGGAACGGCCCCACACTATCTGGTCGGAATGGACGGACATACGGGGAGTCTGACGCTCTGACAACACTGACTCTACTAGCCCCTCACGCAACAACGAGAATGCACGGGCGTCATCACCACGGAACATCGCGTCATGGATGCGGGTCATCAGAGGCGCTTCCTCTGGCAACGGCTTGGGAAGAGGAAGGGAGAAGGAGGAGAAACGGTGAGCTGCATCGTACAAGTCCAGCTGGTAGAACACGCTGTGTTCCCAGTTTTCTGATATCTGTCCCCAGTTTTTCTTCTGGAAATCAACACGCTGGAAAAACAGACGCCGTAGGTCGGCTTCATTGCTCAGCTCCTCGGCACTCAGCAACTCATAGCCTGAAGGAACAGGAAGACCCGACTGCCAGCTGCTGACAATCCGGCGGACAAGAACGCCGTCCGAAAGTTGGGAAGCACTTAGCACGGGAAAACGTTTCTCCTGCTGGGCACTACCAGCAAACTTCTCATCTATTTGATAAAGACGCAGGGCATAGTCATGGCGGCCTACTGGCACCACATCCACGCAGTCTCCGGGACGAAGCGACAACTCCCAGTCATTCTTCGGAACGCCTGTAATCACATGATTGGACGTCAGTTCCCAACGGCCACCGACATGGCTGTTCTCTATCCATATATTGGAGTTCGCGTCATTGAAGACATAGTCCGTCAAGGAGTTCTGAACGAATATCGACGGATGAGGCTTACGGTCGTTATGAATGATACGACGCTGGTCGTTCACCAGATTCTGGACTGCCAGTGTCGACGAAATCATCTCGCGGTTAGTACCGAAATGATAGAACTCACCGCCAGGCAATGGCAAAACGGCAACGCTCAAAGCGTTCAGCTCTGCATCGGAAATGACAGGGTCTGACCCCAGCGTACAACCAAACTGGCTGTAGAGGTCATATTCATGGATGCTGCCGTCAGCATTCTTCGAACGGGACATCAGCAACTCCACAGCACGGGCACTCAAAAGCCATACACCAATATCGGTCAGGTAAAAATGGTCTTTTTGCAACTCGTTCAACTCGCTTACAGCTGGCTTCTGCAACATACGCTTCAAAACGGACGGGCTCTTACGGTCCATCACGAACACGCCGTGGTTTTTTGCGATGCTACTGTCAAGCCACAGACCATAGCAGACCACGTCGGCCTCTGGAACGGCACCGATTGACTGAGTGGCCCGAACATACACATCACCGCTCACAATCATCGTCTTCAGCATGGAAGGGCATTTACTCATCAGTTCCTCATAAAGAGGTAGTTGCACATCCAGCAGCGTCTGGTCAAGCCGCTGGCCACGCTCCCAGCGGTAAACTGGTATCGGAAGCAAAATCTTGCCGCTTGGAGCATAACAAGGAAGACGGCGGCTCTGACCACCGGCATGAATAAGCAAACGTGGCTCTTTTCGCAGCCAGTCGCCAAAAGTCATACCTGCTCCCTGCTCGCGGTAGCACTCTTTCAACAGCCAGGTGGTGCCACCGCCACTGCCCAGCTTATGGCCCACAGGGTCGCAGGTCACGTAATACTCATCACGGCTCAGTCCCGTTATATCATAAAAACAGTCCACCACGTGGGGTGGCATCGACATCAGTTTCTGCATAAATCTTCATTTGAATAGACAGACTGAAAACATTAGAATCTCTAGAATATCTAGAACATCTAGAACATCTAGAGCATCTAAAATAAAAGTCCAGCCCCCTATATAATTCCTTTAATTCTTGCGAAGTTAGCAATTAATTTCGGATTAACCTACCTTTTTTGATAAAATCCGACAAATCAACATAATTTTCAGCCGTTTCTGACGTTATTTTATCATAGCTAGTAGAACCAACAAAAATAACATCTTTATGCACAAGTTGATTGAGCGAAAATATCTGCTCACTTTTATCGTCATCACATCCCTGTTCGCACTATGGGGATTCGCTAACGACATCACAAACCCGATGGTGGCTGCTTTCCAGACTCTCATGGAAATATCAGCGGCCAAAGCATCGCTCATCCAGTTCGCTTTCTATGGAGGATATGCCACGATGGCTGTCCCGGCAGCACTGTTCATCAGGCGGTACAGCTACAAAAAAGGGGTGCTGCTGGGTCTGGCACTCTATGCCGTAGGCGCCTTCCTTTTCATACCGGCAGCAAGCCAGCAGAGCTTCGCATTCTTCTGCATTTCGCTCTATATCCTGACTTTCGGACTGGCATTCCTCGAGACGACTGCCAATCCTTTCATCCTGTCGCTGGGAGCGAAGGAGACGTCAACGCAGCGGCTCAACCTCGCTCAGGCTTTCAATCCCATGGGGTCGCTTTGCGGTATGTACATCGCATCGCAGGTGGTGCTGCCACAACTGCTTTCCGATCAGCGCAACAACGCGGGCGAAACCATATTCGCCACGCTCAGCGAGGCGGAGAAAGCGGGGATTCGAGTACACGACCTGGCTGTCATCAGGAATCCCTATGTGGCAATCGGACTCGTGGTGATGGCTGTGTTCATCATCATCGCACTGATGAAAATGCCAAAGACGGAAAGCGAGGAGAAAAAATCAGTGGGCGACGTACACACCAACCGGCAGACGCTCTCAAACCTGTGGCACAACACCATATACAGAGAAGGTGTCATGGCTCAGATGTTCTACGTGGCCGCACAGATCATGGTGTGGACTTTCATCATACAGTATGCCGACAACCTCGGGATCGACAAGGCTACAGCGCAGAGATATAATATCGTGGCTATGTGCATGTTTCTCTCCAGCCGATTCATCACGACTTTCCTTATGAAATACCTTAACGCGAAACTGCTGCTGGCTTTCTTCGCCATCGGAGCGGCTGCCTGCACCATCGGAGCCATTTCCATCGTGGGCATGCCCGGACTCTACTGCCTCGTCGGAATCAGCTTCTTCATGTCGCTCATGTTCCCCACCATCTACGGAATCGCACTGGAGAAGGTGGACTCACGAGACACTACGCTCGGAGCAGCATTCCTGGTCATGGCTATCGTGGGAGGAGCACTCATGCCGCCGCTTCAGGGGGCTATCATCGACATGAAGGAAGTGATGGGACATCCGGCAGTCAACGCGTCATTCATCCTGCCGCTCATTTGCTTCATCATCATCTGCATCTACGGATTCAGGGCACACAAGAAGACCAGTACGGAACAGATACAACAAAACAATTAGAATCAAGTACCGAAAAAGCACTACCTTCGGTTGGCTTTTTCCATCGCTTCCTGAGCCCATTTCATACGCGTCTGGGCCTTATCACGGGCCTCCTGAGCCCATTTCATACGCATACGGGCCTTTTCCGTGGCATCCTGAGCCCAACGGCTGTTACTGCGGGCCTTATCGGGGTTGTTATGACGGTTGTAATAATCAACATCTCGCAAGTAGTTCTGAGCCTGACGCTGGTAATAGTCGGCATCACGCTCATAACCGGAGGCCTGACGGTTATAATACTCGGCATCACGCATATAGTTTTTGGCCTGACGCATGTAATAATCGTCCTGGCCGCGCATCTCCGTCATAGGAGCCAGTACCAGCAAAGCTAGAAGCAATAAATGTCTCATAAGCGTCTATTGTCTTTGGATGTCACTTGAATATGAAATACACTGCCATGATAAGGCAGAGGAAGGCTGCCAGATGGTTCCAGTGGAGCGACTGACCTTGGAAAAGGAGGTTGGCGATGAGAGTGAACACAATGAGTGAGACTACCTCCTGGATCACCTTCAGCTGCATCAGCGAGAACGGGCCGCCGTTGCCCTCGAATCCGATGCGGTTGGCGGGCACTTGCATGCAGTATTCTGCAAAAGCAATGATCCAGGAGAAGGCGATGATGCCGATTAGAGGCCAGCCAGTCGATATGTGCATCTGCTGAAGTTTGAGATGGCCGTACCAGGCCAAAGTCATGAATACATTGGCTCCAATCAGCAAGCCAATGGTGAAAAGTCCATTCATTTTTTTACCTTATTTTTATGATAATCCTAAAACGACTGCAAAGTTACGATTTTTTTATGTAACTTTGCACAAATTTTTAGAAATCATGAGAATTACGGTTAAAATCGGAAGCAATGTGCTCACTCGGACAGATGGTTCACTCGACGTCACACGTATGTCAGCACTCGTCGACCAGGTGGCGGCACTGCGCAAACAGGGAATCGAAGTGTTGATGGTGTCATCTGGAGCTATGGCATCGGGAAGAAGCGAACTGAAGGACATGGTAAACGGAAAGATGGACGCAGTCGATCAGCGACAGCTCTTCTCTGCGGTGGGACAGGCGAAACTCATCAACCGATATTATGAGATGTTCAGAGACCACGGCATACCGGTTGGACAAGTTCTGACCATGAAAGAGAATTTCGGTACTCGACGGCACTATCTCAACCAGCGCAACTGCATCAGCGTCATGCTGGAAAACGGGGTGCTGCCTATCATCAACGAGAACGACACCATATCTGTCACGGAGCTCATGTTCACCGACAACGACGAGCTCTCAGGACTCATTGCAACCATGATGGACTGCGACGCACTCGTCATCCTGTCCAACATCGACGGGGTGTTCACCGGAAACCCGAACGACCCGAATTCTGCCCTGATCAATCAGGTGGAGCCGGGAAAAGACATTTCAGAATACATCTCAACCGTCAAGTCCGGATTCGGACGGGGGGGGATGCAGACCAAGAGCAACATCGCACGAAAAGTGGCGATGGAGGGAATAAGGGTCATCATCGCCAACGGAAAACGAGAGAACATACTGATGCAACTAACCCCGGCATTCAACGGAGGAAAGGCCGAATGTCCATGCACCGTATTCCTGCCGGCCGACAACGACGTGTCGAGCGTGAAGAAATGGATCGCACACAGCGAAGGATTCTCCAAGGGAGCAATTTTCCTCAACAAAGGGGCATCGGAGAAAATACAGGGCGAACAGGCTGCAAGCATACTGCCTATAGGCATTACTCGAGTGGAAGGACAATTTGAAACGCATGACATCATCAGCATATACGACTACAATAACCGGAAAATCGGAGTGGGAAGAACGGACTACAGTGCAGAGGAAGTAAAACAGGCTATCGGGAAACGAGACATGAAGCCGGTCGTACACTACGACTTCCTTTATCTGGAATAACCGCCACGAACCCCCAATCCTCAGCTAAAAAGCCCTTCCTTCTGCTCAGTGTGGCACGCCATCCCAAAGCAGTAGGACGTTACTCGTGTCGGGTGCCCATTGCAAAACTAAAATCACTCTAAACTCTCAACCAAAAAACATGAACCCAACTTTTCAAGCTGTAAAAAATGCCAGCCTCACACTGACTGACATCAGCAACGACGAAATCAACAGCATACTGAACGACGTGGCAGACGCTGCCATCGCCAACAAGCAACACATCATATCAGAAAACGCCAAGGACCTACAGCGGATGGACCCGGCTAACCCGATGTACGACCGCCTCAAACTCACGGACGCACGCATCGAAGGCATCGCAGCCGACACCCGTAATGTCAGCAAACTCCCATCACCGCTGGGACGTGTACTCAAACATCATATCCTTCCCAACGGACTGGAACTGACTCGCATAAGTGTGCCATTCGGAGTAATCGGAATCGTCTACGAAGCACGGCCGAACGTCACATTCGACGTATTCGCCCTCTGTCTAAAAGCTGGAAGCGCATGCGTGCTGAAAGGCGGTAAGGACGCCGACGACTCCAACAGGGCAATCGTCGGACTCATAAAAGACGTGTTGCGCAAACACAATGTCGACGAGCACATCATCGAGCTGCTCCCTCCAACCCACGAAGCCACTGGCGAGATGCTACATGCCAACGGATTTGTCGACATCGTCATACCAAGAGGATCAAAACGGCTCATCGACTTTGTTCGGAAAGAGGCGTCTGTTCCCGTGATTGAGACCGGCGCAGGTGTATGCCATGCCTATTTCGACAAGGCAGGCGATCTGGAAAAAGGGACACGTATCGTCAACAACGCCAAGACACGGAGAGTAAGCGTGTGCAACGCACTCGACTGCCTTATCATACACGAGGACAGACTCAGCGACATCTCTGAACTCTGCAGCCCACTGGCTGAGAGCAATGTCAAAATCTATGCCGACCAACCCGCTCTTCAGGCACTCAAAGGAAAATACCCCGAATCTTTACTACATCCTATCGACAACGACGATGAGGCATACGACACCGAATACCAGGACTATGCCATGGGAATCAAGACGGTAACAGATCTCGGGCAAGCGCTCAAGCACATCCGGCAACACGGCTCCGGACACAGCGAGTGCATCATCAGCGAGGACGGCGAAGCAACCGCAACCTTCCTCCGGCAAGTGGACGCGGCATGTGTCTACAGCAACGCACCAACGTCTTTCACCGACGGAGCACAGTTCGGACTGGGAGCCGAGATCGGCATATCCACGCAGAAACTCCATGCCAGAGGACCGATGGCGCTCGAGGAAATCACAACATACAAGTGGATTATCAAGGGAAACGGACAAGTACGCCCTAAATAAGGCTAAATGAATTGACTCACCGTCTGTTCCATTGGAATGTCAGCCAAGGCAGACTATCGTCTTGCCTCCTCGTCTTCATCAAAACGAGACAATTTTATAAAAGGCATTAAGCCACATATCCCCAAAATAAGTGAAGAAACCACACTTTTCACTATTCACTTTTCACTATTCACTCTTTTTTTCGTAACTTTGCAAAAAATTCAAAACCACAAGATATGAAACTGAAATTAGCAGTCCTGCCGGGCGACGGCATCGGACCCGAAATCATGGAACAGGGACTGGCCGTGACCAAGGCCATATGCGAGAAGTTCGGACACGAACTGAGTTATGAATACGCAATATGCGGAGCTGACGCCATCGACAAGGTGGGCGACCCGTTCCCGGAAGAGACGTATAAAGTTTGCATGGAAGCCGACGCAGTGCTTTTCGCTTCTGTTGGCGACCCGAAATTCGACAACGACCCAAATGCGAAGGTACGTCCGGAACAGGGACTTCTCGCGATGAGAAAAAAACTGGGACTCTACGCCAACATCCGCCCTGTCACCACCTTCGACAGCCTCGTGCACAAGTCACCACTCAAGGAAGAACTCGTCAGAGGAGCTGACTTCATCTGCATACGTGAACTCACGGGCGGAATGTATTTCGGAGAGAAGTACCAGGACAACGACAAGGCATACGACACTAACTACTACACTCGGCCTGAAATCGAGCGGATTCTCAAGGTGGGATTCGAATATGCGATGAAGAGAAACAGACACCTCACCGTCGTGGACAAGGCCAACGTGCTGGCATCTTCACGCCTGTGGAGACAGATTGCACAGGAGATGGCACCAAACTACCCTGAAGTGAAGACTGACTACATGTACGTGGACAACGCATCTATGCGCATGATACAAGAGCCTAAGTTCTTCGACGTCATGGTCACCGAGAACACGTTTGGCGACATTCTCACCGACGAGGGCTCTTGCATCACAGGATCCATGGGACTGCTGCCATCGGCATCCACTGGAGAGCACACACCCGTATTCGAGCCTATCCACGGATCATGGCCTCAGGCTAAAGGACAGAACATAGCCAACCCGCTGGCACAGATTCTGTCCGTGGCCATGCTTTTCGAGTACTTCGACCTCAAGGAAGAGGGAGCGCTCATCAGGGAAGCTGTCGACCAGAGCCTCAACCAGAACATCCGCACACCGGAAATACAAGTAGAGGGAGGCGACGTCTACGGAACAAAGGAAGTAGGCGAATGGATCGTAGGCTACATCAAGAACAAGTAAATACCCTACTCAAAAAATAAAAGAATCCAGGCTTTCAAGAACTCTAGTATATCTAGTCCCTCTAGAATATCTATATTATCTAGAACATCTAGTTCCTCTAGAATATCTAGAAAGTCTATCCCCCCCATACACAGAAGCGGCAAAAACCAACCCGCTTCTGTGTTTTTTTATTTGAAAATTCAAAAAACCACAACTTTTTTTGGATTTTTCGCAAATAAGCAGTAACTTTGCAATTCGTTGACTAAAAGGCTCCAATGCGAAACGAAATGGAATGAAGTTTTAACCTGAAGCCCATAGCGACATACATTATATATTATAGTATTAACAAAAAAATTTTAAACAAAAAAAAACGAACAATGATTATCGTACCTGTTAAAGAAGGTGAGAACATCGAGAGAGCTCTCAAGAAGTTCAAGAGAAAAGCCGAGAAAACCGGCATCATCAAGGAAGTGCGCAGACGCAGAGAATTCGAGAAGCCATCCGTTACAAAGAGGAAGGCAATGCAGCACGCCATTTATGTCAACAAGCTCCACCAGCAGGAGGACTAAGAGAGCACTGCAAACCGAAGAAAGCGCTGTCAACAACAGCAAAAACGGTTTATTTTTGAGATTTTAAAC
Organism: uncultured Prevotellaceae bacterium; assembly: GCA_946625675.1. Classification (GTDB taxonomy): domain Bacteria; phylum Bacteroidota; class Bacteroidia; order Bacteroidales; family Bacteroidaceae; genus UBA3839. Next base: position 16,298 of record CAMOTI010000078.1, read on the forward strand.
GAATTTAACCGTCAAAATTTGATTGTTTAAAAGAAAATTGCTAATTTAGTGCCATAAAACAAATCATCAGCCAACAGGCTGAATTGAAAATGACATTAATTGCAAATTTCCTGGACTATCTCAGGGCGGAGCTGAACCGTTCAGAACGGACCGTCGAAAACTACGGTACCGCCCTAAGGGAATTCCAGACGTTCTTCAACAGCATCGGTGAAGGCATAACATGGGAAACGGTCGACACCGACATCGTCAGGGAGTGGATTGTCTACATGATGGACGAGGAGGACAAAAAACCGGCAACGGTTGCACTGAGCCTCAGCGCACTCAGGACATTCTATAAATACCTGATGAAAGTCGGAAAAACGCGAAAGAACCCGACGGCCAAAGTCCAGTCGCCGAAAAAAAGCAAGCAACTGCCGTCGTTCGTGAAAGACGAGTGCATAGAAGAGCTGCTCGACAACGTGGACTTTCCTCAAGGATTCGAAGGCAGAAGAGACCGGCTCATCATCCTCATGCTCTACTCCACCGGCATGCGACGGGCTGAGATCCTCGGACTGCAAGACAAGGACATTCTTCAAAACGAGCAGGCCATCAAGGTGACCGGCAAACGCATGAAGCAACGGATAATCCCCGTGAGCACAGAACTGCTGAGCGAAATCGACGAGTATATCCGTCTACGCGACGAGCATTTCGGCAACGGATTTGAGGGAACAAAGCTGCTGGTAGGCAACAAAGGCAAGGACATGCGGCCCGACGAAATTCACCGTATTGTCACGCAGAGCCTCTCTACCGTGACTTCACAGAAGAAAAGGAGCCCGCACGTGCTGAGACACTCTTTCGCCACCGCGATGCTCAACAACGGAGCCGACCTGCAAGCTATACAGCAGCTGCTCGGGCACGAGAGCCTGGAGACCACACAAGTCTACACACACCTCTCGTTCGAAGAACTGAAGAACGTGTATAACAAAGCACATCCAAGGTCATAACATGCCATGCGAGGAAATTGACATGGCATGAACAGACATAATGTTAAACCAAAAACAAAATCGACTATGGAAGTAAGTGTAAAGCCAATCAAATTCGACGCAACAGAAAAGTTGCAGGAGTTCATCCAGAAGAAAGTCAGCAAACTGGAGAAATTTTGCGCTGATATTAAGAAAGTAGAGGTGTCATTAAAGGTCGTGAAGCCGGCAACAGCCCTCAATAAGCAGGCAAGCATCAAGGTTTCGCTCCCAGGAGAGGAATTATTTGCTGAGAAAACCTGCGACACTTTTGAAGAGGCAATTGACCAAAGTCTGCCAGCTTTAGAGAAACAATTGGCCAGATACAAAGAAAAATCGAGCAAAAAGTAAAAAAAACGTGAAAAA
>CAMOTI010000079.1 GCA_946625675.1 uncultured Prevotellaceae bacterium
ACCATTCTGTCATCGAACGACTTATATAGGCCTTTGACTTCGATCATGCTGAAAAGATTAAGTGAGCATATTCGTTAGGAAAATATCAGAAAAGAGGATGAAGATGCTACTGGTGACGACGGCAGAAGTTGAAGCCTTGCCGACCTCGACAGATCCCCCTTCGACCATGTATCCCTTATATGCAGAGATGGTGGTGATGATAAACGCATAGACAACTGCCTTGATCATGCCGCACCAGAAAAACCACTGATTGAACTCGTACCTGAATCCCTCGTTGAGTTCGGCCACGGAGGTTGTACCGAGCAGCGTGGTTGCAAATGCCCCGATGATTCCGGCAAAAACGCTGAGCGTGACCAGAACCGGCATGATGGTCATAAGTCCGAGTATTTTAGGCAGAATAAGGTAGTTAGCCGAATTCACGCCCATGATGTCGAGTGCATCGATTTGTTGAGTAATCCTCATGGTTCCGAGTTCGGATGCGATGTTAGACCCCACCTTTCCTGCAAGGATAAGACACATAATAGAAGAAGAGAATTCAAGCAACATGATTTCCCTGGTAGTGTATCCTGTAACCATAGTAGGCATCCATGGGCTTTGGATGTTGAGCTTTATCTGGAGACAGATGACGGCACCGATAAAAAAAGAGATGATGAGGACGATTCCAATAGAATTATATCCAAGTTGGAACATCTCTGTGACATATTGCTTCCAGAACATCCTCCACCTGTCGGGCACAGCGACTGCTTTTCCAATAAGCATTACATATTGTCCGAGTCCGTGTAAACTATCTTTTATAGAAACCATTCAGTAATATAAAAATAGAAACAATTCATCGATAGATAATACAAAATAAATGCAAAATTAGCAAAAAAGTGTGTATTTTCCTTAAAAAATGATTTTTTTTTGAGAATATAGTCATAAATAGCCAAAGTATTTGTAAATTTGAAGACAAAAAAGGAAAAAAAGATGTCAGAAGAGTTAATCAGCCATAACAATGGCGATGTAGAGATTCCCTCCTATTCATCCGACCGAATGACGCTATACACCCGGAATCTGGTGAAGACCTACGGCAAGCGCACGGTTGTGAACGACGTGTCGATACATGTCCGCCAGGGAGAGATTGTAGGTCTGTTGGGACCGAATGGAGCAGGCAAGACCACCTCATTTTACATGACCACCGGCCTGGTGGTGCCCAATGGCGGCAAAGTGTTTTTGAACGATACCGAAATCACGAAATACCCAGTGGCAAAGCGTGCCAAGTCCGGCGTAGGCTATCTGGCCCAGGAAGCCTCCGTCTTCCGGACGATGAGTGTAGAAGACAACATCATGTCCGTTCTGCAGATGCGCAAGGAACTGAGCCGCAGCGACTGCCGTGACAAGCAGGAAGAGCTGCTGAATGAGTTCCGCCTTCAGAAAGTCAGGAAAAACAATGGCAACCAGTTGTCGGGTGGCGAGCGTCGTCGTTGTGAGATAGCCCGCTGTCTTGCCATCGACCCGAAGTTCATCATGCTCGACGAGCCCTTCGCCGGAGTGGACCCCATCGCCGTAGAAGATATTCAGTATATCGTATGGAAACTGAAGGACAAGAACATCGGCATATTGATAACAGACCACAACGTGCAGGAGACGCTATGCATCACCGACCGTGCCTACTTGTTGTTTGAGGGACGAATCCTGTTTAAGGGCACTCCCCCCGAATTGTCGGAGAACAAGATTGTGAGAGACAAGTATTTAGGTTCAAACTTCGTTCTTCGTCCAAAAGACTTCCAGCTGATAGAAGAAAAGAAGAAACGCGAGGCCGAGGAGGAGTAAGATTTAGCCGTTCAATCAAATATAATCAATGGAATATACAGAATACCGATTTAAGCTGGAGCCCTACGACGAGAGCTTCAGCGACGTGTTGGCTTCGGAGCTGGGTGATGCAGGTTTTGACAGTTTTGACACCGAAGGAGACCAGCTGAAAGGATATATTCAAACTGCGCTTATCGATGAGAAGACGATTGACGCCGTAATCCGGAATTTCCCTATAGACGGCGTCCACATCACATACACGAGCGAGACGGTCTCGTCGTCAGACTGGAATTCAGTATGGGAATCAGAGTTCCATTCGATTCGTATTGGCGACCTGGTGTATATTCATGATGAAAAACTGGAAGCTGCGGGCGACGTGAAATACGATATACGGCTGCATCCCCGCATGGCGTTCGGGTCCGGCAGCCACTCCACCACCCGACTGATGCTTCAGCTCCTACTGACTTCAGCTGACGATGACTCCGCTGTGGAATCCGTTGACTTAACAGGCCAGCACGTGCTTGATGTAGGCTGCGGAACGGGCATTCTGGGCATAGCGGCCCTAAAAGGCGGCTGCACCCACCTAACGGCACTTGACATCGACATAGACAGCGTATTGAACACCCGTGAGAATCTGATACTGAACAACATAGAGCCACAAGAAGTATTAGAGAGCGACTTAAGCAAACTGGACACAAGTTTACAATATGACATCATTCTGTCGAACATCCATTTGAACATCCATTTATCCCAAATGCAGCTTTACCAAGAGCACCTGAAGCCAGGTGGCCAGCTGTTGCTTAGCGGCTTCTTCACCAAAGAGTCGACTCAGTTGGTGTCCTTGGCAGAAGAATCCGGCATGCACCTGTCGAGAGAAATCTCAGAAGAAGGATGGTGCGCCATCGAGCTGAAAAAGCAAGACTAATAACGCAGTTGGCAAAAACAACAGTTACAGCCAAAGAGGAAAGTAAAATAAAAGGTATAAAAAGAAAAACTTGCACAATCATACTCCAAAGTTCATAAAAAATTCGTAACTTTGCAAGATAATTGATAAAAAGTCGGAATTCACGGCTTCAGAACATCCAAAGAAGCATCAAAAGAAATGGCATTAAAGAACTATTTTTCAGGCAGATCAGGTTGTCTGTTTTGGTTAAACGTCATATTAGCCCTCGTGTTGCTGGCAGGCATCCCCTATGCCGCGTTCAGCTCGCTTGACATATTCACTCACCATGGTGAGAAAATTCAGGTGCCGCAGGTGATGAGCCTCGACGGAAAGAAAGCCATCGCCAAATTGGAGAAGAGCCATTTGGTAGGCGTGGTTTACGACTCGATTTACGTGCCGACAAAGAAGCCCGGCATTGTCCTGTCGCAAAGCCCCCACGCCGGCAATTTGGTAAAAAGCGGCCGTTCGATTTACCTGACACTGAACCGTAGCGGCGAGCCTCCAATCCGTATCCCAGACTTGGTACGCAATGCCACAGACCGTCTGGCCGCACGTCAGCTGACAGACCTGGGCTTCACGATAGCCAAAACGGAAGTGAAATACAATGAGCCCAAAGGTCTTCTGCTTGGTATCAAGCAGGGCGACAAAAATGTGAAGACCGGCGATATGCTCCACAAAGACGTGCCTTTGACGCTGATAACCGGGGGAGGCGACCCCTTGCTTGACAGCCTTGGCATAGACACCTCATCCGTGTCGATAGGCGTGGTTGAGACAGGTGGCTACAATGTGGAATTATAGTTGACTTCCATCAAAGTTAATTTCTCATCAGAAAGAAGAGAAATGGCATTATATTCCGACGACATAGACAAGACAACCGAATTACCTTCGCTCACTTCATACCAAGATCCCGACGAGGAGGAGGAAGTGGACGAAGGTCCTTCGCTTTATGAGCACTACCGCGTTGAAGCCGACAAAAGCCAGAAACTGCTGCGTGTAGACAAGTTTCTGATTGGTCATTTGTCGGGCATCAGCCGCAACCGCATCCAAAAGGCTGCCGATGCCGGTTTTATCATGTGTGATGAAACCCCGATAAAACGCAGTTATAAAGTAAAGCCCGGTGACGTGATCCGAGTGATGCTTGACCGTCCTTATCACGAGTTGAAGATTGACGCCGAGGACATTCCGTTAGACATCGTATACGAAGATTCCGACTTGATTGTTGTCAACAAGCAAGCAGGACTTGTGGTTCACCCAGGCCATGGCAACTGGCGCGGCACACTGCTTAATGCCTTAGCCTGGCACATGAAAGACGACAAACGTTTCGACATTAACAACCCCGAGATTGGCCTGGTGCACCGCATAGACAAGGACACCTCCGGCTTGTTGGTAGTGGCCAAGACCCCTTCGGCTAAAACACATCTCGGCCTTCAGTTCTTCAACAAGACGACCCGTCGCGAATACAACGCCTTGGTGTGGGGCAGCTTCAAGGAGGCCGAAGGTACGATCGTGGGCAATATAGCCCGTAATCCTCATGACCGGATGCAGATGGGCGTATTTCCACCCGAGAGTGAAATAGGCAAACATGCTGTCACCCACTATAAAGTGCTGGAGTCGTTTGCGTATGTGACATTGGTGAAATGCGTGCTGGAGACAGGCCGCACCCATCAGATTCGTGCCCACATGAAACACATCGGACATCCCCTGTTCAACGATGCCCGCTATGGCGGTGACCAGCTGTTGCGGGGTGTGCAATTTCCCAAATACAAACAATTCATCCAGAACTGTTTCGACACCTGTCCACGCCAGGCCCTGCATGCCAAGACATTGGGCTTCACGCATCCCCGCACCGGCGAGCAGATGGATTTCACCTCAGAGCTGCCCGCCGACATGAGCACCTTACTGGACAAATGGCGCAAGGCCACAAACTTTGAAAATTGAGGTTTATTAGCATGATTTTCGGCTGCGCTCGGCATGATTGAAGCAAGTTTCATTCTGCTCTCACTTGCACGAAAATTGAAATTTAGCCATTTGGACGGAAACAAGAAGACAAGACGATAGTCTGCTATGACCAATATGCCAATGGAGCAGATGGCGAGGCAAGTTTTTTTAAAATTTACTAAAGTCAATAAAAAATCAAGAAAGAGATTATAACAATAAAAAAAATAAAAATGGACAAAAAGATTGTTGCAATAATCGCAGGCGGCGACTCATCCGAGCACGACGTGTCAATGCGTTCGGCCGCCGGTATTTATGGATGGCTTGACAAAGAAAAATTTGAAGTATATATCGTAGAGGTAACCAGCCAGGCCTGGGAAGCTCACCTGGAAGACGGCAAGAAGTCTGCGGTAAACCGCCATGACTTCACCTTCGAGAAAGACGGAAAATCAATCCGTCCCGACTATGTCTACATCACGATTCACGGCACCCCTGGTGAGGACGGCATCCTCCAGGGTTACTTCGACCTGCTTCAAATCCCCTACTCCACGAGCAACGTACTTGTGGAAGCCATGACTTTCAACAAATTCACGCTGAACCAATACCTGAAAGGATTTGGCGTGAAGATAGCCGACTCCGTCCTTATCCGCAAGGGCCAGCCATGCGACCCTCATCAGATTGTCGAGGCTTTAGGTCTTCCCTGCTTCGTGAAGCCCAATGGTGGCGGCAGCAGTTTCGGTGTGACGAAATGCCGTAAAGAAGACGACATCCTCCCTGCAATCGACAAGGCCTACGGTGAATGGCCGGAAGTGGTGATTGAGAGCGAGTTGGTAGGCATGGAGATATCCAACGGCGTATATAAGACGAAGAATGGCGGTGGCCGCGTGCTTCCCATCACAGAAGTGGTGAGTGAGAATGAGTTCTTCGACTACGATGCCAAATACAATGGTCAAGTTCAGGAAATCACCCCCGCACGACTGAGCGACGAAACGACCCGCCGCATTCAGTCGCTGACCTCCCACATTTATGATATCTTAGGCGCCTCCGGCATCATCCGCATCGACTATATTATCTCACAAAAGAAAGAAGCCGACGGCAGCACAACCGACGTGATCAACCTTCTTGAAATCAACACGACCCCTGGCATGACTCCGACGTCGTTCATACCACAGCAGGTGGCAGCCGCCGGACTGACCATGGAGGAAGTGCTGAACGAAGTGATAAGCGACAAGCTTGGGTAGAAGACGAGAAAACGAGAAGACAAGAAGACGAGAAGACAAGAAGACAAGAAGACGAGAAGACAAGAAGACAAGAAGACGAGAAGACAAGAAGGCGAGACATCAGCCAGATGACCGTCTGGCGGACATACACAAAGTAAGTCCGCAAAGGCAAAACCAACAATCAAAAAAAACACAGTTATGGACATACATGAATTTGACGACATCCGTCCTTTCCTTCCAGAAGAGCTGCCGGCGGTATTCGACAAACTGCTGGCAGACCCTGGATTCCAGGAAGCGATAGAGACAGTATACAAAGGAATAGGGATAGATCAGTTCGGAAAGATGATGCGCGCCTGCCGCACCAACGAGGAGTTTCAGGAACGTCTGGTTTATCCCGTGCTGATGGATTTGCTGAAGAAAGCCAGCAAAGGCAAAACAGCTGACTTCACCATGTTGGACCCTGGGAAGAGCTACACGTTCGTGACCAACCACCGCGACATCGTCCTGGACTCTGCTTTGTTGGACTGCAGCCTGATAGACAACAAATTAGGCACAGCCGAGATAGCCATAGGCGACAATCTTCTTATCCGTCCATGGATAAAGGACCTGGTAAGAGTGAACAAATCATTTATAGTCCAGCGCTCATTGAACATGCGTCAGATGCTTCTGGCATCCAAAAAGATGTCGTGCTATATGCACTACACCATCAACGAGAAGCATAACCACATATGGATAGCGCAGCGTGAAGGTCGCGCCAAGGACTCCAACGACCGCACGCAGGAGAGCGTGCTGAAGATGATGTCGATGGGCGGCGACCTTCGCGAGCTGAACATCGTCCCACTTGCCATCAGCTACGAATATGACCCTTGCGACTACTTGAAAGCCGAAGAGTTCCAGCATAAGCGCGACATAGCGGGCTTCAAGAAAAGTCAGCAGGACGACTTGGACAACATGCGTACCGGCATCTTCGGATACAAAGGCCATATCCACTATCAGGCAGCCCCATGCATCAACGCATGGCTCGACACCCTTCCTTCCGACATGCCCAAAACCGACTACTTCAAGGCAGTGGCATCCCATATAGACGAAGAGATCCACAGGAGCTACCAGCTGTATCCATGCAACTACATCGCCATGGATGAGCTGCAGGGCACCTCCGCCCATGCCAGCCACTACAGCGAAAGCGACAAGGCATCGTTCGACTCCTACCTATCCGGCCAGCTGAGCAAAGTGAGCATTGAAAATCCAGATATGGACTATCTTCGCGAGCGAATCCTCACGATGTATGCCAATCCAGCCATCAACCAACTCTCGTTAAGTGAAAAGCAGTAAGAGCATATATATCGCAATCGTCCTGCTCTCCATGGTTTCGTTCGGGTGTTCAGACGATGAAGACGCAGGAAGCTACCCACCAGTGCGGACAGAGCTGGTGGAGGCATTGACAGGTGGCAACAAGAATGTGACCGAAGTCCGTCTGGACGACGGCACTGTCTATCCTGTCAGCCAGAGCATCAGCACAAACACAGCCGACACAGCATATCGCTGCGTCTGCTCATACACGTATGATGAGGAAAAGAGAAAGTTGTCGGTCTACACGCTGAGCGGCATCCCGTCTTCCCGTCCCATCGTGACCGACAGTCTCCCACCAGAAAAATCAAGCGACTACAAACTCATCAGCAGCTGGATTACGGAGCGCTACGTCAACGCATACCTCAGCTATCAGACCACAAGCCAGGGAACTCACCGCTTCTATTTTGTTGAAGACAGCATCAGCAAGACATCCGATGGCAAGCGGGTGGCCCATGTCCGTCTGTACCACGAGAGTCCGCCAGACGACCCCGGCTCGTACAGTCAGAAGCAATACATAAGCCTTCCGAGCTATTTTTACCATGGCAAAGTCGACACCGTCCGCCTGGAAATCGGTGGTAAAACCATAACAGCCCTCCCATAAGGAGGGTATTTTTTTGCTTTTTCCGTATAAATCCGGTCTATTTATGTAGTTAAAATGCTGAAATGTGAATAAAAATTCGTATCTTTGCATAATTTTAGGCTTGACGGAAAGCGAGAAGACAGTTGGATTTACGATTTAGCAATTTACGATTTACAATTTATTCTTATAATTAAGATTTATTTTTGCAATTAGAACTAGAAGAAGAGAAAATAAGGACACAAAAGGGCACAAGACCATAGTGTTTTTCAGAAAACACTAAAAGCGAGCAAAGCAGTTGAGTATTTAAACAAGCATACAAGCAATAAAACAAGCACCGACGCAAAAAAATGGCATCTAAAGAACAAACTCCGAAGACAAGGTTTTCCTTTGAGGTGCTTCCTCCATTGAAAGGAACAGGCACAGAGTCGTTGTTTAGGACGATAGACACGCTGAAGGAATTCAATCCACTGCATATCAACATCACGACGCACCGCAGTGAGTACGTTTACGACGAGCAGGAAGACGGCAGCTTCACTCGAAAGCGTCTTCGCCGCCGTCCCGGTACGATAGCCGTGGCCAGTGCCATCATGAACAAGTACGACATCAAAGTGGTCCCACACGTGGTTTGCAGCGGCTTCACGAAAGAAGACACAGAGTATATGCTGCTCGATCTTCAGTTTCTTGGCATCCATGAAGTGTTGGCCCTGCGTGGCGACAAAGCCAAGGACGAGTCCCGCTTTCAAGCAGTGCGTGGCGGCCACAGCCATACAACCGACCTGCTTCGCCAAATCAACGCCTTCAACGCCGGCACTTTTGTTGACGGGACGCCAATCAAGCACGTAGGCGAACCCTTCACGTTCGGTGTGGCCTGCTACCCAGAAAAGCATGAAGAATCGCCCAACCCCGACAGCGACCTACGCTATCTGAAGAAGAAGCAGGATTTAGGAGCGAAATATGCGATATGCCAGATGTTCTTCGACAACCAGAAATACTTCAGTTTCGTGGAACGTGCCCGCAAAGCCGGCGTGACCATTCCAATCATACCAGCCTTGAAGCCGATGGCCAAAATGAGTCAGATTACCCAGGTGCCCAAAACCTTCCACTTGGACATCCCCAAAGAGCTGGCCGACGAAGCCGTACGTTGCAAGACCGACGAGGACGTGAAGCAGCTTGGCATCGAATGGAGCGTCTCCCAGTGTGAGGAGCTGATAGCGCACGGAGTCCCTTGCATCCATTTCTATACGATGTCAGCCGTTGACAGTATCCGCCAGATAGCGGAGCGGTTTTGGTGAATGAGGAAGTAGAAAAGGAAGTAGAAGAGTACTATAGTGATTCTTACTTGAAAACGATAATTCAGTCAGCACAGATTGACAGAACAAACAATATTCAGCCAGTTGAATAAAAAAATTTTTAGGGCAACGACATGAAATTCTCAGAGGTGATAGGACAGGAAAGCATCGTAAAGCGCCTGAAAGACATGACAGAAAGCGGCAAGATTCCCCATGCCATCATGTTCAGTGGCAAAGAGGGCAGCGGCACGATGCCATTGGCGATTGCGTTTGCCCAATATCTGCTGTGCCAGGGCCAGTCGGCCGTGGAATCGCAGTCGGCAGGCCTGTTCGGAATGGAAGCCCCCGCCCCTTCCGTGTTGGAACGTCCATGCGGGAAATGCCGCTCTTGCCTGATGGCGGCAAACCTTCAACATCCCGACCTGCATTTCATGTTTCCGATATATAAAAAATCCAAAGGTTCGAACGCCCCCACTTACTGCTATGAGTATATAGAAGAATGGCGCGACCTGCTGCTGTCTACCCCCTACTTCACCTACAGCGACTGGATGAGCGCCTGCGGTGCAGAAAACCAGCAGCTGAAGATTTTTGAGTCGGAAAGCGATGAGATAAACCACAAGCTGTCGCTGGTGGCCAGCCAAGGCGGCTATAAGATATGCGTGATATGGCTCCCGGAGAAGATGAACGAAAGCTGTTCAAACAAGATGCTGAAATTGATAGAAGAGCCTCCCGCCAATACGATATTCATCATGGCCAGCGAGCACCCGGAACTGCTGCTGACCACCATCCGCAGCCGTGTGCAGTCCATTCCGGTCCCTCCGGTTCCCGAAGAGTCCATATACGAGGAGCTGACAAGCCATTACGGGATCATGGAGAACCTGGCCCGAAGTATCGCCCACAGCTCGCAAGGCAGCATGTCGACGGCACTGAAAGCCATCCGCGACAACAGCGAGGAGCAGCAATATTTCGACCTGTTTGTCCAAATCATGCGTCTGACCTACCTTCGCAAAGTGCGCGAGATGAAGAAATGGAGCGAAGAGGTGGCCGGCTTAGGGCGTGAACGCCAGAAGCACTTTCTGGAGTATTGCCAGCGCATGGTGCGCGAAAACTTCATCTACAATTTCCATAATCCGTCACTGAACTATATGCGCGAGGAAGAGTCGAACTTCGCAGTCCGCTTCGCACCATTCATCAATGAGAACAACGTGATAGGCATCATGGACGAGTTGTCGCTATGTGAACGTGACATCTCCCAAAACGGAAATGCCAAGATCATTTTCTTTGACTTCGCGTTGAAGATGACGGTGTTGATCAAGAACAGGTGAGGAGTGGAAAGTAAAGAATGAAGAATGAAGAATGTATTTACTCCGAACATGGAATTAACAGGGACATAGAAGACATAGTATTTATAGAAACCATAGATTCTATAGAAGCCATAGATTGAATAGAGACCATAGATTTTAAACAATAAAATAAATACGATTATACAATGTCAGAGAAAGAAAACGATATAAAAGTGAATGCGTCGGACAGCAATTACCGAGTAGGCAATGGTTCGAAGATTCAGTTGCTTCAACGCAGCTGCAACCCTCACACCGACAAGCTAAATGCCTACGACTGGCTGGCCGACCTGCCCGACAATGCCGACGCAGACGAGATGGTGGAGGTGCAGTTCAAGCCCCCGCGTAAAGGTTATTATCTGAACAGCAACCATCTGGACCTTCAGAAAGGTGATGTCGTGGCAGTTGAGGCCAATCCCGGCCATGACATCGGCACAGTGACGATGACAGGCCGCTTGGTCGCCCTTCAGATGAAGAAAGCCAACCTGAAGCCCAATGTTGAGTTTAAGCGTATCTACCGCAAGGCCCGCACCGTCGACATCGACAAGTACAAAGAGTCGAAAGCCCATGAGCACGATACGATGATAGAGTCGCGCCAGATAGCCAAGGACCTTGGGCTTCAGATGAAGATAGGCGACGTGGAGTATCAGGGCGACGGCAACAAGGCCATCTTCTACTACATAGCCGACGAGCGCGTGGACTTCCGGCAGCTGATTAAGGTGTTGGCTGAGCGCTTCCGCGTACGCATAGAGATGAAGCAGATTGGTGCCCGCCAGGAGGCCGGCCGTATAGGCGGTATCGGTCCTTGCGGCCGTGAGTTATGCTGTGCCACCTGGATGACCAGTTTCGTGAGTGTGTCGACCAGCGCAGCCCGTTTCCAGGACATCTCGCTGAATCCCCAAAAACTGGCCGGCCAGTGCGCCAAGCTGAAATGCTGTCTGAACTATGAGGTGGATCAATACGTAGAGTCGTTGAAGCGCCTTCCTTCACGCGAAATCACTCTTCACACCACCGACAACGAATACTATTTCTTCAAGGCCGACATCCTGGCCCACATGATCACCTACTCCACCGACAAGCACATCCTGGCCAACGAGCGCACCATCAGTGCCCGCCGCGCTTTCGAGGTGATTGAGATGAACCGTAACGGTCAGAAGCCCAACGATCTGAACGACACAGGCGTCCCTGTAGTCGTAGAATCCAAAGACCTGCTCGACCAGGAGAACATCACGCGTTTCGACCGTGCCAAGAAGAAAAAGAAGAAAGGTGGCAACACACCCGTCTCTGCTTCCCAACCACCGGCCAAGCAGAGCGATGAGCGTCGACAGCAGTCTGAGGACCGCCGCCAGCAGAAGATGGCACATAAGGCCCAGAACATGAGCCAGGAAGCGAAAAAGCCACAGAACAAGCCCCGCGGCAACCGCCACAAGCCGAACAACGTGAGAAACAGCACAAACGGACAGTAATTCCTTTGAGGTTTGAATTTTGAGGTTTGAGGTTTATAGTTACTCAGAACAAACGAATACTCATTAGGCAGACAGTCCTTTAAGTTTGGAATTTGAGGATTATCGTCACCGAAATCGGCTACCATCTTGGCTACTCTCGTTAAGACAAGAACTATAATAAAAAGACAGCAGATATGAAGGCACGGTTTACGCTATATATGATGTTGTTGCTGTTGCATGGAGTTATGTGGACTTCATGCAGCGGTTGTCTTGACAGTTTCGGCGGCGACTATGGAACCATGAAGGTAGACTCCGCTTCAGGCGTGGTTTACGACAAATTCATTGCGCTGCCCGACCGCGGCTGGGAGAAGTCAGACAGTGCCGTGTTCGAACTACCACTGTTTGAGCGAGATGCCGACTTGGACGTGACGATATGTGTGCGTCATACGAACCGCTATCCCTATCAGAATCTGCAGCTGGTGGCATTTCTTGCCGAGCTGGACACAAGCAACATCATCAACAGCCTTCCCATCCGCAAAAATGACGACCGCATAGACTCCCTGATTCACCGCCAGGATTCCCTCCGTCAGGAGAAAGCCCAGACCGAGCAACGACTGGCAGAAAGAAAGGCAATGCAGGACTCTTTGGGCATCCCGGCAGACGACACCCTGAAAAAACAGACAGAAGACGTCATCGCATTGAAAGACAGCACCAAAACATTCCGTCACAAGGAATCAAGCAAAGATTCCCTGCCCGAAACGAAAGAAGAGCCGGACAGCACAACGAAAAAGAAGACCAAAGACTCAAATAAAAAAGACAAGGAGAAGAAAGAACCAGGCAGCCCGTCTGACGGCAAAAAGAAAGAGAAACAAGAGAAGTCAGCCAAAGAGAAGGCATCCGCTAAGAGCGCTAAATCGAGAAAATCTCAAGGAAAAGGCAGTCCGTCCGACAGTCTGACCCACGTGATAGAATTTCAGTTGTTCGACAAAGAAGACGAGAAGAACGGCAGCGGCATGATGTTTGTAGAGACGAATGTGCCTTGCGGCACAATTCACTTGAAGGCCAACACCCGCTACAAGATATTCATCACCCATAACATGAAGGAATCCCGTCTGAAAGGCATATCTGACATAGGAATTGAACTGAAGGGCTGCAAGAAACAGCCCATCGACAAGATGAGCACCAAATGGTGGGACAAGCAAAAGGGTGAGAATTGAAAAAGAGCAACAACATAATATTTCACCTGATAGCAATAACAGTGGTGATGATATGGGGATCCACCTTCATCTTCACCAAGTTACTATTATTGAATAATCTTTCGTCGGCCATGATATTCACGTTGCGTTTCACCATAGCCTACGTGATGCTGCTGGCCTACTCCCTATTCAGTTCATTTTTGGGCCGTCACCGGCAGAAGGCAGTGAAAACGAAGTCCTCAAGAGGAGGTTTTCGTTGGTTTTCCAACAATCTGAAAGACGAGCTGGTGTTCTTGCTGCTCGGCATCAGCGGCGGGTCATTGTATTTCCTGGCAGAGAACTCCGCCATGAACTACACGACAGCCACGAACGACTCGCTGATCGTATGTTCCTGCCCGCTGTTCACCACATTTCTGGCCTGCCTGTTCTTCAAATCAGAACGAATCAACCGCCGCCAACTGACGGGAACCCTCATCGCATTGGTGGGCATGGCCTTGGTCGTGCTTAACGGTCATTTCGTGGTACACGTGTCACCAAAAGGCGACCTGCTGGCTTTCGTGGCCTGTCTGTGCTGGGCCGTTTACTCATTGATAATGATTCCAATGAGCAAACGTTACAGTTCATTGTTCATCACGCGCAAAGTCTTTTTTTACGGCCTGCTGACGATGATTCCCTACTACATGATTTTTCCGGAGCCGATTCCATGGTCGTCGTTATGCCGCACTGACGTGTTGAACCACCTGCTTTACCTGAGCCTTGTCGCTTCCGCCGGCTGTTTCCTGACCTGGACATGGGTGATGAAGAAGCTTGGAGTGGTAGTGGCTACGAACTATGTGTATCTGAATCCGCTGGCCACGATTGTGTTCGCATGGTGGCTGCTTGATGAGCCTGTGACCCTATGGTTGTTGGTAGGCACTGGGCTGCTGCTTTTCGGCTTGTATGAACTGAACCGCCATAAATAACGGAATAAAATGCAATAAATTAAAAAAATCTTTGTTGCATTTAAAAAAAATTCCTAACTTTGGAGAATTAAACATTGATTGACGAATAACATACTAATTTAAAAACATACTAACTATGAACTTAAAAGGCAGACGTAAAAGCACAAACGTACAAGACCGTCGCGGCAGCAGCGGTGGCGGAGGTGGAATTGATATCGGTGATATCTTAGGTAAAATCGGCCGAAGCGGCGGATCGAGCGGAGGCAGCGGCGGTGGTGGCGGCCTGCCGATGGGCCAGCTGCCGGGTTGCTCTGGCGGTGGCGGCAAAAGTGGCTGCACGCTGATTATCCTGATTGCCGTAGTCCTGCTGGTACTGATGATGTGCAACGGCGGTGGCGGAGGCGGTCTTGGCAGCATACTGAACTCCTGCGGTCAAGGTGGTGGCTTCGGCGACATCTTCACGGGTCAGGTGACCAATCAGAATGGCCAGGAATATGAACCGAGTGCAGAAGAAGACTCATTGTTTGACTTCACACTCCAGATTCTGGGCAGCACCGAGGACGTCTGGACGAAAGAATTCCAGAAGTTAGGCAAGGAATACCACACCCCTGAGCTTGTGATCTATTCCGGCCGTATCCAGACCGGCTGCGGCATGGGTTCATCGTCGACAGGTCCGTTCTATTGCTCTGCCGACCGGAAAGTATATATCGACCTGAGTTTCTACGAGACGATGCGCAAACAGCTTGGCGCACAGGGAGACTTCGCCTGGGCATACGTGATAGCCCATGAGGTGGGTCACCACGTTCAGAACGAGCTCGGCACATTGAGCAAGGCTCACGCGAAGATGAGCCAGCAGAGCCAGACCGAGGCCAACAAGACGAGCGTTCAGATTGAGCTTCAGGCCGACTTCCTTGCCGGACTGTGGGGCCACGACGAGAACGAGCTGTTCGGTTCGCTTGAGGCCGGCGACCTTGAGGAAGCATTGTCCACAGCCATCGTGATTGGTGACGACTACCTGCAGAAGCAGGCCGGCTACCATAATCCACAGGGATATACCCACGGCACATCGGCTCAGCGTAAGAAATGGTTCAGACGCGGATTCGACACTGGCGACATCAACCAGGGCAACACGTTCGCAATACCATATGACAGACTGTAGTTTGTTTAAAGTTTAAGGTTTAAAGTTTAAAGAGAAGTTTGTCTGAATAATAATGTCTGCCAGCACAAGGACGACGAAGGTTCATTGTGCTGGCGGACATACATATAGAACGGTAAAACATATAGTAAATCCGTACAGACAACGAAATCAGAAAAGAAAACAATGAAACGATTCGCATTTAAGATGTTCCTCAAGCCCGGCTTTGAGGAAGAATATGAGAAGCGGCACGCCGCACTATGGCCAGAGCTGAAAAAACAGATTAAGGAAGCCGGCGTGAAGAACTACTCCATCTACTGGGACAAGGAGACCAACATCCTGTTCGGCTATCAGGAGATAGAAGGGGAGCAGAGTTCCCAGGACATGGGTGCCGATGAAATCACACAGAAATGGTGGGCCTACATGGCCGACATCATGGAGACGAATCCGGACAACTCACCCGTGACGATACCCATCAAAGAAGTATTTCACTTAGATTAGCTATTACAAGTATGGATGATTTTTTGAAACTATGCCAGACCCGATATTCGGTTCGCAAATATACTGACGAAGCGGTGAGCGACGAAGATTTGAGCTATGTGTTGGAGTGTGTGCGCATTGCCCCCTCCGGTGTGAATTTCCAGCCATGGAAGTTCGTGGTGGTGAAGAGCGAAGAGGCACGCAAGAAGTTGCAGCAATGTTATGACCGCGACTGGTTCAACACTGCCCCACTCTACATCATCGCCTACAAAGACACCTCGAAGGAATGGGTACGCAAATACGACGACAAGCATATCGGCGACATCGACGTGGCCATCGCCGTTGAGCACCTGTGCCTTGCCGCCACGGAGAAAGGACTCGGCACCTGCTGGGTGTGCAATTTCAATCCCTCCCTGCTGGCCGAGCTATTCCCCCAACCTGAAGAGTTCGTTCCCGTAGCCCTGATTCCGATAGGACATATTGCCCCTGACTGTCAGAAACGCGTGCAAGGCCGGAAAGCAATGGATGAAATTGTGGAAACAATATAAAATCTGAAATTCCAACAAGAGGGTGTGTTTTTTTTTGACACACCTTCTTTTTATGGCAACTTCATGTAGTCCGCAAACCATCTGCCAGTAGAGACGCCCCGTGGGGCGTCTTCAAAAACTACCCCCATCACCTGTACGGACTTACTTCATGTATGTCAGAAAATCTAAATTTGGAACACAGAACTAAACATCCAAATAAATATATAACTAACCAATAATAAGTTTATGAAAATCAAAAGTGTCATTATTTCCATTATGATTACATCAGCGATGGCGGCTGCCTTAGGAGGCTGTCAGCAGACACAGACGGACAATCCGTTACTGCAGGAAAGCAAACTTCCGTTTGGTGCCCCCGACTTCAGTAAAATCAAGAACGAAGACTATATGCCTGCCTTCAAGACGGCAATCCAAGCTACCCGTGACTCTATTGACAAGATTGTGGCAAACCAAGATTCCGCCACTTTCGAGAACACCATCCTTGCCTACGAGGAGAGCGACCGAATGCTCGACCGCGTGGTTCGCGTGTTTTTTGCCTTGACCGAGGCAGACAAGACGCCCGAACTAAGTGAGATTGAGAAGAAAGTGCAGCCTATGCTGACAGAGCTGGAGAACGAGATTTCTTTCAACAAGCCCCTCTTTGAGCGCATCAAGCAAGTCTACGACAAACAATATGAAACGCTGACCGGCGAGGACAAGAAACTGCTGGAGGAGACTTATAAGGAATTTGTGCGTAAAGGCGCCTTGCTATCCGACGAGAAGATGGAGCGGATGAAAGCCATCAACCTTCGGATCTCAGAACTGCAGCAGCAGTGGGGCGACCTGCTGCAGGAAGCCACGAACAATGCAGTGGTATGGGTGGATAAAAAGGAAGACCTGGCCGGGCTCACCGATGCCGATATCGAGCAGTGCAAGAAAGACGCTGAGAGCCGCGGCGGCAAATCGCCTTATGCCATAGTCATCGTCAACACAACACAGCAGCCATTGCTGACAAATCTTGACAACCGTGAGCTGCGGAGGAAAGTGTACGAAGCCTCCATACGTCGTTCCGACGGCACAGGAGAATACAACACCTATTCCATCGTCAGCGAGATGGCCAAGCTGAGGGCCGAGAAAGGCGAGCTGATGGGCTATCCCAACTATGCAGCTTATTCCTTAGAGAACACCATGGCCAAGACCCCAGAAAAAGTATATGACTTCCTGAAAAGTCTCATCGCACAATACAAGCCCAAAGCCGACGCTGAGACCCAAGCCATCGAGGAATTCGCACGCCAGAGCGAGGGCGCAGATTTCAAGCTGGAGCCCTACGACCGGTTCTACTATTCCGCCAAGATGAAGAAGCAGGAGCTGGATGTCAGCGATGAAGAGGTGAAGCCCTATTTCAATATCGACAGCGTGCTCATCAACGGAGTGTTCTATGCCGCCAACCGGGTATATGGACTCACCTTCAAGGAGCGGACAGACATTCCGCTCTACCATCCCGACATGAAAGCCTTTGAGGTGTTTGACAAGGACGGTAAGTCGAAAGCGCTTTTCTGCTGCGACTATTTCCGCAGGCCTACCAAGCGAGGCGGTGCATGGATGGACGGTTTTGCCAAACAAAGCCGCCAATACAATCAGTTGCCCATCATCTTCAATGTGTGCAACTGCGCCAAAGCCCCGGAAGGAAAACCGTCGCTGCTGACATGGGACGAGGTGACAACGATGTTCCATGAGTTCGGGCACGCATTGCACGGCATGCTCTCCGACTGCCAGTACAGCCGCCTCAGCGGTACAAGTGTGGCACGGGACTTTGTGGAGATGCCGTCACAATTCAACGAGTCGTTCGCCTCAATCCCTGAGATATTCGACCATTATGCCCGTCATTATGAGACAGGTGCCCCGATGCCCGACGACCTGAAAGAACGGATGCTAAAGAGCATCACCTTCCAGCCAGCCTATGCACTGGGCGAGAACCTGGCAGCCACATGCCTGGACATGGCATGGCATATGCTTTCGTCAAAGGATGTCCCTTCAGCTGAGGAAGCCGCTAAATTCGAGGAGGACGCTCTGAAGCAGGTAGGCCTGCTCGACCCTCAGATTCCGCCACGCTACCGCACCAGCTATTTCAACCATGTGTGGGGCGGCGGATATGCAGCCGGCTATTACAGCTATCTCTGGACTGAAGTGTTGGCAGTCAACATCGCCGACATATTCAAGCAGCGCGGCGCCCTCGATCCTGCCACAGGCAGCGACTTCTGCGAGAAGGTGCTTAGCCGTGGCTACACAGGCGACCTGATGCAGATGTTCTCGGACTTCACCGGCATGAATGAACCTGACGCCTCCGGCCTGATTAAGGCAAGAGGATTGTAAAAGAGCAACGGGCTAAAGTTCAATAGTATTCAACTAAAAAAAGCAAGAGGGTGTGTCAAAATCGGCACACCCTCTTGCTTTTTGAAAATAAGTATTCGACTTTTTGTTTTTGAATACACTTCATTTGGCAAAATCACTCAGTGACAAGAAGCACGGCTCCGTTATTCGGGATAGTCACTTCGATTTGCTGTTTCTTGTTCACTTTTTGTGAGGAGACCTTTCCGTTGAGCTGTTCGTCGTCGGAATAGACTTTGATTTGGTCGCCCTTCTGGAACATAGGCAAATTGACAGTGGTTTTGAGCGTCTCTTTCTGTGCGTTGACACCGGCAATGAACCACTGACTGCCATGTCGGCGGGCCATGATGACATACTTGCCGGGGTAGCCGTCGATAAAGCGTGTCTCATTCCAAGTGGTAGGCACAGACTTCATGAAGTCGATGGCCCAGTCAGGCGCGTCGGTCAGGTTGTTGGGTGCCAGCGCGAAATGCTGTACGCATGACTGGAAAAGTACGGCTGTGGCCAGAGCATAGACGTCGGATGTGCGGCGCTGTGTGCCGTGTGCGTTGTCCGCGTTGTAGAACTTGTTGAGTGCAGATCCGCCGAAGTCCATGGAGCCCACGGTGTTACGGATGAAAGGATGCAGCGTGGCATTGAAAGCCTCGCTGTCGCAAGCCCCCTGTCCGAAATGGAGGTTCTCGCTCGCCAGCACAGCCTCGCTCGCCACATAGTTGGGATACATCCTCTCCCACCCTCTTGGCAGCGTACATCCGTGGAAGATGACCATGATGCCGTAGTCGTTGGCATCAGCCAGGATATTCTCGTAGAGCTGCATCATGTTCTGCTTGTCACCTCCGAAGAAGTCCACCTTGATGCCGCGGATGCCGATGCTCTTCATCCACGCCATCTCCTGCCGGCGGATGAGGTTGTTGTCCATCTTCCCGATAGGCGACTGCGGCGCGTCGTTCCAAGAGCCGTTGGAGTTGTACCAGAGGAAAAGGCCTACACCCTTTGTCTTGCCGTAGTCCGCCAGTTCCTTGATTTTGTCGCGGCCTATCTGCACGTCCCAGAGAGCGTCGATGAGGACCGTCTGATAGCCCATGGCGGCAGAGAAGTCGATATAGCGTTTCTGCTCGTCGAAGTTGCAACTGGAGTCCATGCCGATGATCCAGCTCCATGATCCTTTTCCGTAAGTATATTTTTGAGACGCCTCGTATTTGGGCTTGACGAGGTCGAAGGGTACGGTCGTCTCCACGATGTTGGCCAGCGGTCCGACGGTGATGGTACGCCACGGCGTCTCACAGGGAAGATGCACTGCAGCAGAAGTTGATCCGAATCCGTTGCACTCCCCTTGCTGAGGGAACCCGATTTTGTAAAGTCCTCCTTGGACATTAAGCAGACGGGAAGCCACGTAGTTTCCGTCAACACCCGTTTCGGAGATGAGCACCCAGTTGGAGTCATTCACTTTGAAAAGGCAAGGAAAAGAATATCCTTCGCCCCATCCGTTCCTGCCTACCGGCTGGTCGACGGAATAAGAAGTCTCGTAACTGGGTGATGTACGTGCGAAACCACCCATCGGCTTGGACTGCGGACAGAGAAACGAGGTTGTTCCCTGCGGCAGACAAAATCCGGAAGCCTCCTCATTGACTACGCATACTTTATTGTCACGTTTTTCATAGATTTTGTATCTGAACGCCACGTCGCGGTTGCTGACGCGGAAGATGACGTCGATGACCTTACGTCCATCCTGCTGGAAAGAGCATACTGCTTGCGTGGCATGATAGTCTACGCTGCTCTGCTTGATGTTAGGAAGTTGATAGGAATCTGACACTTCGGAGATATCGCATGACGACATGGAGAGGTTCCGCGTGAAATCTCCGATGTTGGTGTTGATTCCCAGCGGTGAGTTCTCGAGCATAGTCAGGTTGTCGTAGGAAACTTTGTAGGATGGATTTCCACCATTATCATTCACGACTACCTGGATTTTCTTGTCAGGGCTGAAGAAGGCATTCTCAGCCGCCAGGCAAAAAGATGATGCGCATAATGATGCACAAAGAACAGAAAAGAATTTGAGATTCATATTGTTGAAATTTTAATTGATATTCAGTTGAAATTTCATAGTGCTCACAAAAGATGTACAAATTTACGAAAAAAAGATGAACAAATCCGTGTTGGGCAGAAACAAAGATTATAATTGTAACAGAAACAGAAGAAAACGGAACAAAAAGAAAGGGGAATACGGTAAAACCAGGGGGGCAAAGACACAAAAAGAGCAAGAAAAAGAAAAAAGACGAAGGCGATACGGTATTATAGCACAGAAAAAAGAGTAAAGAGCCGAAAGAGGCATCAAATGATTCAGAAATTATCAGAAATGAAACATATAAAAAATAAGAAACATGAAAAGCGAAGATATATGATAAAAAAAGAATAAATTTGTGGGCAAGAATCTTGTGGACAAGAATCAAAAAAATCATGAAGAAAACAAACATCAACAAAACGATATGAAAAAGTATTCTTTTCTACTCATGGCAGGCATGATCCTGTGCAGCCATGCTACCGCTCAAACCGGTAAGGAATGGGACGACCCCAAAATCAGTAATGTGAACCGCGAGCTGGCACACACCGTGTCGATACCGATGGGCTCGGAGGAGGACGCAGGCAAAACCGACATGAGCCTGTCGCCTTACTACCAGTCGCTCGACGGCACATGGAAGTTCCTATGGGTGAAAAGCCCGACACTGGCCAACGTGAACTACTGCAGCAAAGACTACAACGACACAAACTGGACTGATATCGATGTTCCTTCGAGCTGGCAGGTATATGGACTTCATCACAACAAAAACTGGGACAAGCCACTGTACTGCAACGTAGCATATCCCTTCTCGTTCAATGAGTCGACCTACAGCGTGATGGCTGACCGTCCCGGTTGGTTCACCTATAACAGCAACATGCCCAATCCCGTGGGCACCTACCGCCGGCATTTCACGGTTCCCGCAGACTGGGCTGGCCGCGACGTGTATGTCCGGTTCAACGGCGTTGGACATGGCTATTACCTATGGGTCAACGGCAAGCGGGTCGGCTACAGCGAGGACTCTTATCTTCCATCCGAGTTCAACATCACCGACTACCTGGAAGAAGGGGAAAACACCATCGCGCTGCAAGTGTACCGCTTCACCAGCGGCTCATTCCTGGAATGTCAGGACTACTGGCGCCTGACGGGCATCCAGCGCCACTGCTTCCTTTGGTCAGCCCCAAAGAGCCAGATCCGCGACTTTTTCTTCACGAGCGACCTCGACAACAGCTATGTGAACGCGAAAACCAACGTGAAAGTGACGCTATCAGGCACAGAAAGCGTGGAAGGCGGCAGTGTGAACGTCAGCATCGAGGATAACGGCAGTGTCATCGCCCAGGCAAGCCAGACAGTAGGCAGCACAGGTGAACTGAGTCTGGACATGGACGTGGACAATCCTAAAAAATGGAGTGCAGAGACCCCGAATCTTTATGACCTAGTACTGACGCTGAAAGATGCAAGCGGAAAGACCGTTGACATCCGCGGCTGCAAGGTGGGCTTCCGCGAAGTGGGCATCCGTTCCGACGGTGCGCTGATTATCAATGGCAAGCGCATGGTGTTCCACGGCGTGAACCGTCATGATTTCAGCCCTGTAAACGGCCGCGCCATCAACGCCGAGGAGATGGAAGAGGACATCAAGACGATGAAACGCCTGAATGTGAATGCGGTCCGCACCTCCCACTACCCCAACGACCCCGTATTCTATGATTTATGCGACAAATACGGCCTGTATGTATTGGCCGAGGCCGACGTGGAGTGTCACGCCCATCAGAAGCTGTCGTCTGTCGAGATGTTCCGCTATGCGATGGTAGAGCGTTCCACCAACCAGGTACGGTGGCTCCGCAACCATGCCTGTATCTTCATGTGGTCGTTCGGTAACGAGTCCGGCAACGGCAACAACTTCCAGTCCGTAGGACCTGCCATCAAAGCATTGGACAAGACACGCCTGACCCACTATGAAGGCAACAGCGACTATGCCGACGTCTCGAGCACCATGTATGCCAGCTACGACAACATCAACTGGATAGGCTCCTCACGACAGGGGCAGAGCGGCCAGAAGCCACATATCCAGTGCGAGAACAGCCATTCTATGGGTAATTCGATGGGCAACGTGCGGGATATGTTCGACTTATACGAGAAATATCCGTGCCTGACCGGAGAGTTTATCTGGGACTTCAAGGACCAGGGCCTTCTGACGAAGAGCAACACCGGCAAGGAATACTGGGCATACGGTGGCGACTTCGGCGACAACCCCAATGACGGCAATTTCTGCATCAACGGACTGGTACGACCCGACTGGAGTCTGACCGCAAAATCCTATAACACGAAAGAAATCTATCAGCCATTAGAATTTAAGGCAGTAAAAGGCAACAGCACTGCATTCCTTGTCAAGAACAAGCAGGCGTTTCTTCCGAGCAGCGCATATGAGGTTAGTTATCAACTTGTTGACGAGGAAGGAACCATCCTGTCAACCGGCAGCATCGACACGGAAGTCGCAGCAGCCGACAGCGCCGTCGTCAACTTGGATATGAGCGGATTGGATGGATTAGACACCCAAAAAGAAGCTTTCATCTATTTTTGTGCAAAACTGCGTAAAGCCACTGACTGGGCGGATGCCGGTTATATCGTGGCAGAGGAGAAACTGCCAGTGAAGCAAGGAGAAAAACCCATGTACGACCTCTCCGCACTGGAAAACAGCGAGTCTCTCACGGTTGAGGACGGGACTGTCAGCCTGACCGTCTCCAACTCCAAGTTCAAAGTTCAGTTCAGCAAAGGCACGTCAGCGCTGAGCAGCTACACATACGATGGTGTTCAGATGATCAGCAAACCAATGCATTTCAAGGCGTTCCGTCTGCCTACCGACAACGACGGCCGTCAGTCGGGCAGTTGGGACACGATGGGGCTGAGCAGCCTGACCGTGAAAGGGAAAGGTCTGGAGGCTACAGTAAGCGAAGACGGCAAGACTGTCACTGTTACCGCCAGCAACACCTACACCGGCAAAAACGGCACCTATTTCGACGTGAGCACGAACTACATCATATGTGCAGACGGCACGATCATGGTCAGTTCGTTCATCCGTCCGTCGAACAGCGGCAGCATCATTCCGAAATTAGGTTTCCGCCTAGAGATGCCTTCATCGATGGAGCAGCTGAGCTGGTTCGGCCGTGGTCCGTGGGACAGCTACCGCGACCGCAAGGAAGCCTGTCTGCCCGGCACCTATCACAGCACGGTGAAAGACCAGCAGGAAGACTATATCCTGCCCCAGGAGCACGGCACGAAACAGGAAGTGAGATGGATGGCCGTGACTGACGAGAACCAGCAAGGCCTGCTGTTCGTAGCCCCCGACCAGATGGCAGCCTCCGCCGTGCATTTCCGTCCGGAAGACAACTATACGGACCGCAATAACCGCAGCCGCCACACCTATCAGTTCAAGACTTGCACGAACACCGTAGTCTCCTTGGATGCTGCCACACGTGGTTTGGGCAACGCCAGCTGCGGCCCCGACGTGATGGATAAATACGAGTTGAAAGCGCAGAACACCGCGTTCCGCTTCTTCATCATTCCGTTAGCAAACGGTGAGTCAGCTTCAGCCAAGGCCCGCGTCGGGATGCCGGTTTGTCAGCCGGTGAGCTGTGAACGGACATCAGCCGGCCGCATCAAGATGAGCACGACGACTCCGAAAGCCACCATCTACTACAGCATCGACGGTGGTGAATATAAAAAATACACGAGTCAGTTTACTTACAACGACGCCTGCACCATCAAGACCTACTGCACGCTCGAGGGTATGCTCGACAGCCAGGAGATGGAGTACTCGTTTGACTTTTTCGTCAGCAAAACCGGATGGAGGCTCGTTTCCGTAGACAGCGACCACAGCGGAAACGAAGCCCGTCTGGCCTTCGACAACAACAACTCCACGTTCTGGCACACCGAATACTGGGGCAGCGAGCCGAGATGTCCCCACACCTTGGTGGTAGACATGCTGAAGAATTACAACGTGACGGCATTCACCTATCTTGCCCGCCAGGACGGCAATCAGAACGGCATGGTGAAAGCCTACGAGATATACCTGAGTGAAGACGGCAAGAACTGGGGCAGCCCGGTGGTGAGCGGTGAGTTCAAGAACACCAGCGCCATGCAGACAGCTCCGCTCAGCACTCCGACCGTCGGGCGTTATTTCAAGTTTGTGGCCAAATCTGAAATCAACGGCAACGCCTGGACATCAGCCGCGGAGATTGGCATCCAGGCCAGTTCCATCGTGACAGGAATTGAGGACATTCAGATGGAGGCTCAGAAAAGCGCTGATCATAAAATATATGATTTACAAGGGAAATTGGTCAGTGGCGAGATTTCATCACTGCCCAGAGGAATCTATATTCTTGAAGGGAAGAAGGTGATGATCAAATAAATTGACAATTTACTATTTACGATTTACTATTTATTTTATTAATTTTAAAATTTTTCCCAGCATTATTGATGTCAACATAGAAATTTAAGCTATAATAGGATAAGTTGGTAAAAAGATTGAGGATAAACCATTGTCGTTAGAATTGAAGAAGGTGGATGCAAGCATAAGCTCGCATCCACTTTTCATTTTTGAATCTACAGGGCGTACGGTAAATAATCCTGTCCGTCAGTGCCCCCTCGTAGGAGGCGAAGTCTACAGGCTTTGCGAGTAGAAAGGCTGCTGATACATAAGACTAAAATCCCTGCTTTGATTCTGATCACAACGGAACCGATACGTATCTGCTTCCGACGCCTGGAGACGTCGACTCCTACAAGGCATACGAAGGTGACCAAAACCGAAAACATCAACGGCAGGCTCTCACAGTTCGGTATCGGTGCGGGATTAAGCCTGAATCTGTAAGAAACCATTCCACACTAAAAAATCAACATTATACATTATCATGGTTTTAGTAATCGTTAAAAAAAAAGTTGCCTCGTTTTTCAGGACTTTTAATGCGGAATGAGGAATGAAGATTCTTCTGAAGAGAAAAGGGTATTAATCCTGGGTGAAATCACCTGACCATGTTGATTTGCTGCTTTTTGAGTTCTTGAGAAGACACTAATGTTCCGTCTGTGTCGTAGATGTTGATGACAGGGGTTACCCAATGTTTATTATAAATCGTCACTTCTTCATTTGGTTTTAAGTCTATATCCTCAGTCTGATATATCGTGGAGGTGGTTATGATATAATCTTGTGCCAACCCCTGTTCTGCTCCCATCAGTGCTTGGGTTGAGGTGTGGGAGATGGCCACGAACCGTTGGTCTTCCAGGAGTTTTACTTTTCCGGAGTCCGGATTAAGAAGAATCACAACTTCACGGGAGTGGTTGAATCCGGTCCATATCTCCGATTGCAAGACTATGACAGGTTTGTACGTGAACTCTTGCGTTTCTATGACTTGCTTTGTGGCTTTTATCGTGTAATTCTTAGTGGTGCTTTGTTTGTTGAGAAGCCAGTCGATGCCAAAGATGAAGAGTCCGTCGTATTCGTTGTTGACTTGTTTGAATACTTCTTTCACGGAATTCTTATTAGAGTCGTACATCCAAAGACTGATGCGGGTGAAGGTTCCTTCTTCCGTTTCACCTTTTGGCTGAACAAATAAATAATATTTGTTGTCATCACACTCAAAGGAACTGACTTCATAGTCGGCTTCCGTTGGTTTTAGGTTCTGGTTAAGGAATAAATGTTCGAAATAGAATTTTGCTGGTGAGGCGTTAGCAGGCAGACCTAACTTGACCAATTCGTTGATGTCAATGGCGAAAGCGGAAAAGGCTGTGCCCATCAACAGAAAAAATAAAAGAAATCGTTTCATAATTTTGTGATAAATATTTTGTTAATTACGCAATTCTTATATTATCGTATATGTGATAAACTACGCCACAAAGTTAACAAAATATTTCTAAGGAATAAAGGAATAAAAGGAATTTTTTAGGAGGTGTTCTGAAAATTTTGTCGGATTGATTTTTGATTTTATGTATGTTGATTTTTGTTTGACTGTTAAGGGAAATAATATAATCAAAAAACATTTTGTCCAGGGCTTCGCCCTACGGTGTCGATGCCATGCCTTCCGTTATGAAAACAAGTTTTCAATCGTCTGGCATGCAATCAACCCCGGCACTTCGTGCTGACAAAATTCAATAAAAATTCCTCTAGATGTATTGTCGCAATACGCTCACACGGCTAATCTGATGTGAGAGAGATGAAATAAGAAAAAATGGGAAGATTGCGTAAAAATACACTGAAGGAGTATGCGGTATCAACAAAAATGATGAACTTTGCATTAATCATTCATTGGAAGAAAAACTGCCGGAAAACATCATCATTATCTCCTCCCTGCTGCATGATGTATACAAAGCAGACATTTATAAAAAGGTCATAAAAAAAGATGAACGCAGATGGTGATTTGGAGGAAGCCAAGTGCAATTTCAATAAGGCAAAGGAGATTTGCCCACTCTTGTCTCTGCTGATAGCTTCAGACGGACTGGCAAGTCAAGTTTTAGAAAATAAATGAAAGTATATCTTTTATTTTCTTGAATCAGGATTTCGCATGAAAGTAACTTCTTTAAATTCAGTGTGCTATTCACTAAAAACATATCTGTATCATAATGATTCTGATTCGTAAGCATTCGACAAAGTACATGTAGTACCAATATACAATAACAACAGCAGCTATACCCCGTTGGAGTGTAGCTGCTGTCATTATGT
>CAMOTI010000080.1 GCA_946625675.1 uncultured Prevotellaceae bacterium
GAGAACTTCTTGTGCTTGATGATTTCGTTACCGTTGATGTTGAACTCCCATCCGTTGTTCTTCATCTCTCCCACGTTCTGAACGGTGAGTGAAGGGAATCCGGAAGAAGAAGGGATGGCACGGTTGTTCATGAGCAGGTCGTGGGTCTTCTTGTGGTAGACGGCAAAGTCGGCCGTGATTTTATGGAAGAGTCCCAAGTCGAATCGGAGGTTGTACTCCTCAGTCTCCTCCCACTTGAGGTTGGATAGACGGATGTTGTTCGGGAACATCGTACCTTCTCCCATGTAGTTTCCGCCAGTAGAGTACTTGCTGTAGAACGTACCCTCGGCTCCAGGTCCTCTACCGTTGACACCCCAAGACGGAGCGATGGAGAGAATGTCGAGCCATGTGAGCTTCTCCATGAATTTCTCGTCAGAGATATTCCATCTGAGAGAGACACCACCGAAGTTACCCCATCTCTTGTCCTTACCGAAGCGGGTGTTACCCTCATGGCGGAGGGAAGCGTGGATGATGTACTTACCCTTGTAAGCGTAGTGCGTCTCAGCAACGAAGTCCGCGCTCTTCCACTCGCCGGCACCCGTAGAGAGTGCATCCAAGGAACCACCAGCAAGAGTGTTGGTGATAGAACCGGTAGGCAGCCACTTGGTTCCCTGGTACTGTGTTGTGGAGTTACCAGAGTTGTAGCGTCCCTGGAGTCTGATCTGGAAAGAGTGGTCCTCTGACTTGAAGTGAGGCTTGAATGTGATGGAGTGCCTTGTCGAGATAGAGTTGCTCTTATAGGAGTTGCTTGTAGATGCATTGTATGTGCTCGACGACCAGTTGGACGAGAGCAGTGTTCCCGGGAAATAAGAGAAGTCGTCAAGGTTGTAGATGTCGAAAATCACCTGTCCCTCGTAAGTGAGTCTGTGCTGGTCGTCGTGTGTGCCAAGCAGGTCGTACTTGAGGATGAACTCAGGAGAGAGCTTAATGGTCTTCTCATCGTTCTTGGCGTCATGCGCGATAGCCACGGGGTTAGGCAGGTCGTACTGTCCACCGAGCTGGGTAGCCTGAGCGGCAACCGGGCTTGTGACGTAGCGGTTCATGGTGTAGAACCGGTCGAGGTCGTTTCCGTTGGCGTCCTCCTCATAGATGGAGAGGTTCGGCATCTTGTTGAGGGAGATGGCAAGCAGGTCGTTTCCGTTGTATCGGTAGTTCTTCTGGTTCTTCGTGTAGGTGAAGTCGAAGTTGGTCCTCACGGTGATACGGTCGCTGACGAAGTAGTCGAGTGCGACACGGGTAGTGAAACGGTCGAGGTGCTGCTTGATGATGGAACCCGACTGATTGTCGTAACCTCCGGAAATACGGAAGTTGGCCTTCTCACCACCACCTTCGAGGGCGATATGGTGCTGATGCTGCCATCCAGTCTTCTTGACTGCTTTTGCCCAGTCGGTGTTGTCGTTAAACATGTTATATTCCGAGAAGTCCTTGTCGTAGTTGATTTCCGGGATATAGAGGCTGTTTCCCTTCGTACCGAACGCACTGTTGAGAGCCGTGTTGAAGAAACCCTCCTTCATGTACATGGTGTAGTCATCACCGTTGAGGAGCTTGTAGCCTTCAGGCTGCCATGTTCCTGTGAGACGATATGAGTATTGCACCTTAGTCTTTCCTCTGGCACCACGCTTGGTCTTGATTTCGATGACACCGTTCGAACCCTGGCTACCCCAGATGGCCGTAGCCGCTGCGTCCTTGAGGACGGTGATGTTCTCGATATCCTCAGGGTTGACGTTGAGGAGCTCGGCGAATTTTTCCTCGTTGGCGTTGGTGTAGTCGAAGTCGGCGTTGGCGTCGTTAGTCCAGACGTTACCGTTGACGACGATGAGCGGGTCGGCATTTCCGTTGATGGTGCTGACACCACGCAGACGCATGGTCGTTCCTGCACCAAGGTTACCGGAGTTGGCCACGATGTCGAGACCGGAGATACGTCCCTGCAGCGCCTCGTCTACAGAAGTCATGGCGAGTCCTTCGAACTCCTTCATGCTGATGGTCTGCTGGGCTGTTGAAATCTCAGTCACAGGGATCTGTAGTCCCGAGGACTGCGACATTCGTTTGGCCTGGATAACGACCTCCTTGATTTGTCCTTTTTCCTTAAGTTTGATATTATAGACTTTTCGGTCGATTGGCAAAACGACAGTCTCATATCCGACGTATGAGATGGTCAGTTTGTTTCTCGGGTTGTTGATTCGGAAGGAGAAGTGACCATTCATGTCGGTGGTACCATGCGCGACAATACGGTTGTTTGCGTCTTTCTCGACCACATTCACCATCATGAGGCCTTCGATGTCGTCAGACACGGTACCGGAAATCACGTCGCCCGCCTTCACCTGTGCCTTGGCTGCCGTGCAGAGGCACAAAATCATTAGAATTGACAGTATTCTTTTCATGTTGTAAAGTATTATCGACGTTAATTAAAAACTTTCAGCAATAATCTGACGAGGAATGTACGTGAACTGGTCCTTGTCAAAGAGGAGCGGTCCGTCGATGGCATGAACGACAGCCGTAGAAGAGTTGGTCAGCGTCTGTGCGTTGTTCACGTTAGTTGTGTTGAGCCAGTACTCGCGCGCCTGAACATTATATAAACCGTCATGAGTGATGATGTTGCGTGTGTTGCCCATGGCGTCTGTGATGGTCATCGCCGTAGGGCTGACGCTGCTGACATTGATACGGTAAGGGCTACCGGATATGCAGTAGTATGCACCGTCGGCATTCTGCGACTCGCCTGCCTCATTGGTGGTGAGCTCCATCTTGTTCTTCAGCGACTCGTAGTTGCCAGTGGCAAATCCGTTGTCGAGGTAGATGGAGTTGTTCTGGATATGGTATCTGCAGAAGTCTCTCATGACGTACATCATCTCCTCTGCTGTCTCAGAGCCCTCGTCGGCATGCTCTTCGTCGTATAACTCCGCAGCGTCAAGATCCTCAAGTGTAGGCAGTCCGGCTGCATAAGCTATCTGCATAGCCTCGTTGGTCGGGGCATATACCGTGTAGTGGAATGCGTTGAAGAGGGAGTATGTCTTTCTGTTGGAACCGCTTCCTGAAGTTGTGATGAGGTTACCGCGGGTGACGATGCCAAGTTCCTGATTCTCCTGGTTGTCCTTGTTCTGTGATGCTGCACCGTAGTTATCAGAAGTGGTCGTACCGAACATACCGCATCGTACCATCATCTTGTAGAAGTCGCGGAACTCCTCCTTTTCTGCGAGGATGTCGGCAACGGAGTAGCGAGTACCGGAGAGGATACCGTCGACGATGTATGCCCGTCCGTTCTCCATGTTATAGATTTCAAGCACCTTGCAAGGGTCACCGTTCTCTGTCTGCCATGTACCGCTTGCTGTCATCGATCCAGCCACGTTGGCAGTACCGCCGATTTCGATGTAGTTCTTACCTTTGGTGATGATATATTTCTTACCGTCATAAACCTCCTCCACACCGATGATGTTGTCGAGGATGTCCTCCATACGGTTCTGAATCTGAGCGTTGCCTGTTCCTCCTGTCACCTGGCGGAGTCGGTCGCCGGTCTTCACCCATTTACCGTCCTCACCCTTCACGCATGCGAATACGTCGGCGTAGATACGCTGGGCTGCCGTCTTTGTCTCGTCGTAGTGGAACTCCCACATCTCCGTAGTAGTCTTTCCGTAAGAGACAGGGTCGACATAGGTGAGCAGTCCGTCGTTTGTCGGGATGAAGAAGCTGTATCTCGACACCATAGAGTTGAGGTATGCGCCATAGTCCATGTTGTCGATGGCATTCTTGATGATGTTGAGGTTCTCTGTGTCGATAACGGCCGGGAAGAGCACAGATGAGTACGATGCCGGTGCATACACCTTGTTTGTCTCGTAGATCACTCCGTTGCATCCGAGGTGTACCTTGTCGATACCGTCGAGAGAGACTCCCATCGGCTCGTTTGCGTCGTTCAGGATGGTGTTGAATCGAGAAGGAACGGAAGCCACGAGCGAGTTGAGCATGTTGACGTTGATGAGCTCGGCAAGGACTGAGCTCGGTGTGTTCTCGATCGTTCCGTAAGCGTCCTTGATGACCTTCCCACCACCGTTGTTCCACCATTCGCTCATAGCCTGGTCGTTGGGAACCATCATGACGGCCATGTCCTCCATCATCGGCGTACGGTTGTTGAACACCTCAGGGATGAACGTGTTCCACCCCGGATCGTACTTCAGCTGTCCGGCGAAAGAGTAGTTGGTGTTGAAAATCTGGTTGTATGCCGCAGCGTCAAAAGCCTGTCGGTCGGACTCTGCATATCCCGAGCCGGCTGAGCGGGCAGAGAAATATTTCTTTATATATACAGAGTCGACCTCAGTTCCCTTGTTCTGGTTGTAGGCAAGCGTGAGCTGCTGGCTGTAGCTCGGAGCTGCGAATCTTTCCAGAATAGAGCTGAACACGCTCATGTTGTCTTGCTTGCGGATGACTTCTGCCATGTTGTCAAGCGGCACGATGACACGGTCCACGATATGTATGAATCCGTTCTTGCAGTTCTCCGTGTCGATGATTTTAGCCTTGTTCACATAGGTGTCGTCAGACTTTCTTGTCCCTGCAGGGTCATTGTAAAGGAAGTCAATGTCCGAGCTCTCGATTTGCTCTGAGTCGAGGAACTTCGGCGTGAAGTGAATCATCGGGTTGGAGCCGGAGTTGTCCTTGAAGAGGACGATCTCAGAATGTGAGTTCCGGAGGTTGTACCATGCCTCGTTCTGGGGCAGTTCTGGTGAGTGAGTGCTGATGACCTGCACGGAGTCGTAGATAGACATAGAGGAAAGTCTTCTGCAGACCTCTCCCTTCACAGGACCCTCCGCCGTGGAAAGCATAGACGTAGGATAAGGGTTGTCAATCATTGACGAGTTAAGCAATAGTTTCTTTTGGGCTTCCGACAGCTCGTTGTAGCTGTGGACACCCCATTCGTTGGACTTGAAGAACTCAGCGAATGCGTCGTCGGTGGCGGCGAAGAGTGTCTTACTACCAGTCTTTGCCAGCACCTCGTCGTATCCGAGGTCCTTGATCAGATGCAGGACATTCTGGAAATTCCCCTGCTTCTCCATATAGCCATAGATCGTGTTCAGCCCAGAAGGCTGCTCAGAGTCGAGGTCATACGTGTCGGAGCAAGAAAACGTTGTCAATCCCGCGATGCACAAAGCACTCCCTATGAGAAGGCTCTTGCACAGTCTTTTCCTTTTCGATTTGTACAACATAGATATTAGAATAGATAGTTATGTAATTTGTTTGTTGTTACTTCGGTGTTATCACTATTTTGTCAATAAGTAGAACCATGGCCGTAGAAGACCATAATATCTTGCAAAGAAACGAATTTTTTGAAAAAAAAACAAATTTTAAGATACAACTTTTCGTCAACGACTATTTTTTAACAAAAAATGTTACAATTTTTAAACAAGGACCGCCTCTTCAGGCATTTGAAGAGGCGGTCCTTGTCATTTTTCAGGATGATGTTCACTTCGCTAAAATAGGTTCAAGAAGCACGCAAAAAGGGAAAGTGGAAGATGTTCCAGTCCTTTTCCTGCTTTGTGGTGTTTTCCGTCTTTGCGAATAGTTTTATTACGTCTTAGGACAGAGAAATCAGTCCTTCGTTTTCTTGGCCCAGTAGGTGGATGTCGGGGAGGGATAGCCGGCAAACACGATTGTTGACACCCGCCTGGCGGCCTCCCAGTCCAGCTCACGTGCCACGTTGACATAGTACGATGAGGAGGAACCCGAAGGAGTGATCTTGAGCATGTTGGTCAAGGGGTCGAAGACACCGTTGCCGTTGATGGCTCCTTTCAGAGTGACACGGTTTTTCGCTGACGTTGTGGTAAGTGCAGACGCTGCGATGGTGAGCGCAGTCGAGGTCTTCTGGTTTCCGTAAGAATAGGCAAGATCGATGAGTTCCCACGTGCCGACGAGGTCGTCGCGGCTGATGGGGGCGTCGATGACGCCGGCATAGCGTTCTGGTGAGACGACTGGCCAGCCGTCTTCAGTCCAGTAGATTCGTCTGACATGGCCCATCATGATGGCGTTGGGTGCCCAGTTGGGATCTACCGAGTAGTCGTTAGGTTTTCTTCCCTGTGATGAGAAGAACCAATTTCCCTGTCCGTCATTCCAAACGGCACAGTGGCTGATTCCAACCCATCCGTCGTGCTCGAGTGAGCTGTTGAACTGATAGGGATGGGTGATGATGGGGAAGGCGTCACCTCCGTTGGTCGTGACATTCGTCCCATTCTTCCCCGTGTAGGGCCCGTCGATCTTTCTGGAGCGGACGACACGTGTGTTGTAGGGCACGTCGAGTCCGTCGTAGGCAAGGAAGAGGTAGTAATATCCCGTCTCGGGGTTATAGATGACCTCCGGTCCCTCGCTGCCCTGCCATCTGCTGGACTTGTTGCGAGTGGCGATGAGTTTTCCGTGCGTGGTGGTCTGGCCGGTTCCGATGTTCCAGGGGTCGCCCACTGGGGTCTTTGTCTTTCCCGTCTCAGGGTCGAGCTCGATGGCAGCAATGCCACTGTGCCACGACCCATAGATGAGCCAGTGCTTCCCTTCAGGCGTGATGATGTACGACGGGTCGATGGCATTAAATCTTGAATAGGCGTTCCAGTCATTGTTTCCACGCGCGTATGCCGTCTTCGACTTGTCGGACGCTGAGCACAGTACCCCTCCTTTGTCAACCCATTTTCCGCTGGCAGGGTCGTCGGTCTCCATAAGGCCAATCCATGCCGCCTCTGGCCAGCTGCCGTCAGACACCCATCCGTTATTGAAGCTGAGTAGTCCGGACTTGATTCCTACTCCGTCGATGACGATGGAGTAGTACATCCGGTAGAGATGGTCGTTGACCTTTCGCATGGTGGGAGCCCAGAATCCGAGGCCCTGCAGCGTGTTGACCTTAGCCACGCCCCTTTTCTGCCTGTAGACATTGACGGAGTCGAGCAGCCAGGACGGTCCGATGTCGTTTCCGTAGCTGTCAACATTGACCGGCATGGCCATGGAGTTGTTATATGTGCTGGCTGGTTCCCACTTAATCATGTCCTTGGAGCGTCGTACATAGAAATGTCCTTTTCCGTCCTGAGGGTTTCCAAATCCGGCATCTGTCTGCGACATGTAGTAGTACCCGTCGGCAGCCTTCATGACCGTAGGGTCGTGGACATTGGCAAGTTGCCAGTTGTTCCGGCTGTTCCATCCCGAGATTTTTCGGTAGTCGTCAGAATAAGTCGGATAGTAGGATGAAGGCTTTCCGTCTCTGTAGGCGAGATATGCCCGCATGAGCGAGTCGGGGGCATGAAAGAGGATGCTGTCGGTCTGGCGCAACAGATAAGAGTCCTTCTGACCATCAGACAAGGTGAACTGAACGGAGTCGTTCCTTCCGACGAGCGTCTTGACTGACGTGAAAGGGTGCGCTATGCCTATCTTGCTGACATAAGGCATCTTGTAGACGATGACATTATGCTCGTTGCTGAGGGCGACATATATGTTGTCGGGCAGTTCAGATCCCACGAGATATACGGGAGTCCCGGCAATGATGTTGATGACCGCCACGATGTCGGAAATGTCGACGGACGCGTCGCCGTTGACATTGCACAGCTGCTGGGAATAGCCTCCAGACCCGGCGATGTGGTTGATGATGCCGACGATGTCGGAGATGTCGACCTTTCCGTCGGCATTGACGTCGCCCACAAGACCCGTCTGCTCGTCGAACAGAACGAGCACTTTACCGCCGAGGTTGAATTCTGTCGTAGTCCCGTCGTTGTAGTTGCACTGGAGGTAGTTCTCGTAGCAACTGCTTCCGTCGCCGTCGAGGTCTTCTCTGACCTGCCGGAAACTGATGTGGCTGAGTTTTGCATAGTTCAACGGCGTGTATCCTCCGATGGTGTCGACGAGGAAGAGCTCGTAGTTGTCGTAGTCGGCAGCTGATGCGAGCGTGGCTGATGCCAGCATCAGCAGGAGTGTCCATAGAAATTTGTTCATAAGATATAGTTTTCAGTTATCAGTTTTTAGTCTGATGATGTCACCATCCCCACCATCCACCGCCACCTTCGATTGTGAATGTTACCTGCAGATTCACCGCCTTGGCCGACGGTAAATGACGGTATTGCATGGTTACGGTATGCTCATCCCCACCCCAGCAGTTGTCGGGATGGCAGCCGCATGCGAGTGAGAAGAGGTCGTCGGATTCGATGTAGACATGTCCTTGCGCCCAGGCATTTGTGTTCCCGTCGTCGTCGAACCACGCTCCATATTCTTTCGCGGCCGTGTTGTTGCCTTCTGTGCCGTCAGCATTGAGCGGAACAAGGTCGAGTGTAGTTTCATCCAGCGTGCCTGGCTCCACGTCAAGCAGTTTCGCCAGTTCATCCTGACTGGCCGTGACACTGACATTCTGCTTGTATCCACTGGAATATTGCAAGGTATAGGATTTTTCAATCGTGCCCACGAGCGTGTATTCATCTGGAATCACGATGACCTCACCACCCTCGTCGTCAGGTTCGGGATAAGCAGCAATGATTGGGTTGAGGTATTTGAGCCGGTTTTGCAGCCATTTTTTCATCTTGCCGATTTCGGTGTCGAAGTCGAATCCTCGTATCGGCCATCGTGTCGACTCCCGGGTGGCTGGCGTGGTGTATCCCTGGGGTTGTTTTGCCTGGAGCTCATGCAAGGCGTCGATGTAAGGCTGTGTCTCGTTCCAGTTCCGGATATAAATGGAGTCAGACACCGCGTTCCACAGTTCCTTGTACCGCCTGACGAACCGTCCGTTTCCGAACATGTCGGTGAAGAATCGCGGACATTGGTAGTTGCCGTTGCGGTCGTATGGCCTGGTGCCGAGGATTGTCTCACAGTAGTCTGCGAAATAAGTGTGGCCGGTATACATGTTGGACCAGTCGAAGTCGAACCCGGCGTCCCAGTCCCATGCGGGGCCGAACGTGAATTTTCCGTCCTTGTCGCGGAAGAGGAAGATGCTTCGTGGGGCAGACAGCTCTACATTGTAGACAAATTCCTGCAGTTGTATCATCCGGATATACGAGTCGATATCCATAAGTGAGTCGACGATGTCGTAGTTGCGTGCCTTGATTGCGCTCTCAAGCTCAGCGAACTCAGCCCTGACCTCGTCGAGTTGTTCCTGGGTCAGATTTTTCGGGTTCTTCACCTGCATGGGCATCCCATAGACTTTGGTGCTGAAGTTGTTGTCACCGGGATTGAGCTCCGGACCGTCGTCGACGTCGAGCGTAAGCAGCAGACCCTCATTCTCATTGATCTGCACGCGGTTGCCGCCGACCTCCACCTGCTCTGCCACCTGATAGACACCTTTGTATTCTCCATTGATGAAAAGTTCAGCGAATCGGACGGGAGTGGTAAATGGAATCCCCATCCAGTCGGCAGTGATGTTGGTGTACACATTCATCATCTTCGTGACATCACGATAATTGGCAAGAAGCACCCAGTCTTTGTTCTTACTGATTCCCAACACTTTTGATGACGTGTCGAATTTGATTCGGTAAGGTTTCTTCTGGTACCATTCCCAAGTGGAGTTGCCTCTTCCACGGATTTGTCCCGGCAGGGAGTTGTCGGGATACTCCCCCATCCCATCGACGGAGATATAGCAGTGCTTGTACTCTTCTTTTGAGTCGATGTCAGAGCCGTCGTCGGTTGTGATGTATATGGCAAACACCTTGTGCTTGTTCTTCCCCCACTGGGAGAGCTCATCGGAGAGCGTGATGCCGTTAGACACGGCATCCCACTTGGAACTGGACTCCACATTAAAGGGTATGACGATGTTCTCGTCGTCGGCGAGATGCATCTTCACGGCAGAATTATCCTCATTGAAATCCATGAAGCTGACATGCTGGAAATTGACGGGGAAAAGCCACTCGTGCCCATCATAATCAACGTGTACCTGATACCAGTCCTGAGCTCGGACGCTGAGGACACATGAGAAAAACAGGCATACAGAAAGAAATAAGAAACGTCTCATCTCTGAGAAAGCATTTAGTTAGTTTGCCGGACAAGTTCCGGAAATCAGTAAATTAGTAATTAATTTGCAAACTTACTAAAAATCGTGGAAAATAAGAAATAATATGGCTATAAAAACGCAAAAACCGTATTTTCGATGATGAAAATACGGTTTTTTTGCAAGTTATGGAAAGTATTCTGATATTACTCAGCCTTTTCCTCTGCCTTAGGAGCCTCTTCTGCTTTGGGTTCCTCAGCCTTTGCCTCCTCAGCCTTGGGTGCCTCGGCCTTAGGAGCAGCAGTCTTCTTAGAAGAACGGCGAGTACGCTTCTTCTTGGTGTCTTTTGCCATGTTCTCATCGAAGTCAACGAGTTCGATGAAAGCCATGTCAGCAGCGTCTCCATATCTCTTACCGAGCTTGATGATACGAGTGTATCCACCCTTACGGTCGCCAACTTTCTGAGCGACGTTTCCGAAGAGCTCAGTGATAGACTCTTTTCTCTGGAGGTAGCTGAACACGACACGTCTTGAGTTTGTGCTGTCGTCTTTCGCCTTGGTAATCAGAGGCTCAACATACTTACGAAGTTCCTTAGCCTTCTGAAGAGTCGTAGTGATACGCTTGTGCTCAATGAGGGAAATTGCCATGTTTGCGAGCATTGCCTTCCTGTGAGAAGCTTTACGACCAAGATGATTGAATTTCTTATTATGTCTCATCGCTTATTAATCTTTGTCTAATTTATACTTGGATATATCAGTTCCGAACTGCAGGTTCATGTTCTCAAGGAGCTCATCGAGCTCTGTGAGCGACTTCTTACCGAAGTTACGGAACTTGAGCAAATCTGTCTTGTTAAATTGCACCAAATCGCCAAGGGTCTCAACGCCAGCAGCCTTCAAGCAATTGAGGGCACGGACAGAGAGGTCCATATCGACAAGTTTGGTCTTGAGCAACTGTCGCATTCTGAGGATTTCCTCATCGAATTCCTCGTTGTGTTCGAAGTCGTTGTTCTCAAGTGTGATTTTCTCATCAGAGAAAAGCATGAAGTGATAAATGAGAATTTTAGCTGCCTCCTTGAGTGCATCCTTCGGATGAATGGAACCGTCGGTAGTGATTTCAAGAATAAGCTTCTCATAGTCAGTCTTCTGCTGCACACGATAGTTTTCAACGGCGAACTTGACGTTTCTGATGGGCGTATAGATAGAGTCAATAGCAAGCTGGCTGACTTCCTTGCAGAACTCGCGGTTCTCGTCTGCTGGCACATATCCACGTCCCTTATTGATTGTCAGTTCTATATCAAGAGTTGCTCTCGGATCTAAATGGCAAATAACCAAATCTGAATTTAACACTTCAAATCCACTGAGATAGTTTTGAATATCTCCTGCCTTGAACTCCGTTGCGTTTGACACTGAGATGGAGACCTTTTCGGTGTCCTCCCCATCGACAGCCTGCCTGAATCTCACTTGTTTGAGATTCAAGAAAATATTGGTAACGTCTTCCTTCACTCCTGGAACAGTAGAGAATTCATGCTCAACACCGCTGATACGAACGGTGTTGATGGCAAAGCCTTCGAGCGAGGAAAGAAGTATTCTCCGAAGGGCATTTCCAACGGTGATACCAAAGCCTGGCTCCAAAGGTCTGAACTCGAACTTTCCAAAAGTATTGGTTGAGTCCAACATTATAACTTTTTCTGGTTTTTGAAATGCTAATACTGCCATTTTGATTATTTTATTTAGAATACAACTCGACAATCATCTGCTCTTTGATATTCTCAGGAATATCAGTTCTCTCAGGAAGATGAAGTAGTTTTCCGCCTTTAACGTTCTCGTCCCACTCAATCCAAGGATATTTGCTGTGGTTGAATCCTGCAAGCGCATTGCTGATAACCTCGAGGGACTTTGCCTTTTCTCTGACTGCGACGATTTGTCCAGGCTTGACGCTATATGAAGGAATGTTGACAACCTGTCCGTCGACAGTGATGTGTCTGTGGCTTACAAGCTGTCTTGCTGCAGCACGAGTAGGCGCCATACCCAGTCGGTAGACCATGTTGTCGAGTCTTGACTCAAGAAGCTGGAGAAGCACCTCACCTGTCACTCCGTCCTTGGCTGACGCCTTCTCGAAGAGGTTACGGAACTGGCGCTCAAGAACTCCGTAAGTGTATTTTGCCTTCTGCTTCTCAGCAAGCATGAGTCCGTACTCAGTCTGCTTTCTTCTTCTGTTATTTCCGTGCTGTCCAGGAGGATAGTTACGCTTGATTTCCTTGCCGGAACCAAATATATCCTCTCCGAATCGACGTGAGATTCTTCTCTTAGGGCCAATATATCTTGCCATAAATCAAAAGTTTTATTTGATGCAGAGGCTCTTAGCAGCCGCGACTGTAGAAAGGAAAGATACAGTCCAAAAAAAGAGCACACTGCTTCATAATATTAATTATACTCTTCTTCTCTTGGGTGGCCGGCATCCATTGTGTGGAAGCGGAGTCACGTCAATAATCTCTGTTACTTCAATACCAGCAGCGTGGACGCCACGAATTGCAGCCTCACGTCCGTTGCCGGGACCCTTGACATAAGCAACGACCTTACGAAGGCCGAGGTCGAAAGCTACCTTTGCACAGTCCTGAGCTGCCATCTGAGCAGCATAGGGAGTGTTCTTCTTCGAACCACGGAAACCCATTTTTCCGGCTGAAGACCATGAGATAGCCTGTCCTTCGCTGTTAGCCAAAGTAACAATAATGTTGTTGAACGATGAGTGAACGTGCAGCTGGCCTTGTGCGCTGATTTTGACCACTCTCTTCTTCGCTGTTGTTGTTTTCTTAGCCATATGCAAAAATTATTTAGTAGCCTTTTTCTTGTTAGCGACAGTCTTTTTCTTTCCTTTTCGGGTACGAGCGTTGTTTTTGGTGCTTTGACCGCGAACAGGGAGTCCCAGACGGTGGCGGATGCCACGGTAGCATCCAATATCCATGAGTCGCTTGATGTTCAGCTGAATCTCAGATCTCAAATCACCTTCCACCTTGTATTCAGCAGAGATGACGGCACGGATTTTACCTGCTTGTTCGTCAGTCCAGTCCTTTACTTTTATGTCTTTATCCACTCCAGCCTTTTCAAGTATCTTGGCTGAGCTGCTGCGTCCGATACCGAAAATGTATGTCAACGCAATTTCACCTCGCTTGTTTTGTGGGAGGTCAACACCTACAATTCTTATTGCCATATATAAACTTTTTTTTTAACAACAGAATTAACCCTGACGAACCTTGAATTTCGGGTTCTTCTTGTTTATAACAAACAAACG
The DNA here is from genome assembly GCA_946625675.1 of uncultured Prevotellaceae bacterium. Taxonomy (GTDB): domain Bacteria; phylum Bacteroidota; class Bacteroidia; order Bacteroidales; family Bacteroidaceae; genus UBA3839. Next base: position 13,247 of record CAMOTI010000080.1, read on the forward strand.
TCCCTTACGTCTCACGATAACGCAGTCAGGAGTACGTTTTTTCAAAGATGCTTTAGTTTTCATATTGTGACAATTTTTTGTCTTTATTGAAATGAACTCGTATGGTTTTACTTGTATCTGAA